>NZ_JAWOVP010000002.1:495101-876192 GCF_033339995.1 Vibrio sp. 1641 | reverse complement strand
AAAGGCGCCTTGGCAGAGTGGCTATGCAGCGGATTGCAAATCCGTGGACCTCGGTTCGACTCCGGGAGGCGCCTCCACTATTTCGAAAGCCAGTCTTAAATGACTGGCTTTTTTCGTTTTTAGTCCACCTTTTCGTAACCCTTCGCGCTTTCCTAAAGTCTCCCATGTTTTGATCACCATTCAATATTTTTAACGCGCTAATCATTGATTTTATAAATGTTAGACAACTCAATAATTGTATAGTGTGATTGGTGATAGTTTCTCTTCGATTGTAATCCGAACTTTTTGTATTACAGGCAGCAACCTAGCTAGCGTCATAGTTAGTATCGCTTGGTGCGTATATGCAGAAAGGAGGATTCTAGTCCTTCACGTGAGAGAAAAATAATGAAAACATTCAACCTTAAACCTACACTTTTACCCTTAACTTTGCTGCTCAGTTCGCCTGTAATGGCGGCACAAAATGGCACCATGATGCAGTACTTCCATTGGTATGTGCCAAATGACGGTGCACTCTGGACACAAGTTGAAAACAACGCGCCGGCACTATCGGACAACGGCTTCACCGCGTTATGGCTACCGCCCGCCTATAAAGGTGCTGGTGGCAGCAACGACGTCGGTTATGGCGTTTACGATATGTATGACTTGGGGGAGTTTGATCAAAAAGGATCGGTGCGAACCAAGTATGGCACCAAAGATCAGTACCTAAGCGCCATCAATGCTGCCCATAAAAACAATATCCAGATTTATGGTGATGTAGTGTTTAACCACCGTGGCGGTGCGGATGGTAAATCCTGGGTCGACACCAAGCGAGTCGATTGGAACAACCGAAATATTGAACTTGGTGATAAATGGATTGAAGCGTGGGTAGAGTTTGATTTCCCTGGGCGCAACGATAAGTACTCAAACTTTCATTGGACGTGGTACCACTTTGATGGCGTGGACTGGGACGATGCTGGCGAAGAAAAAGCTATCTTCAAATTCAAAGGTGAGGGTAAGGCATGGGATTGGGAAGTGAGCTCGGAAAAAGGCAACTACGATTACCTTATGTACGCTGATCTAGACATGGATCATCCTGAAGTTAAGAAAGAACTTAAAGACTGGGGTGAGTGGTATATCAACATGACTGGTGTTGATGGGTTTAGAATGGACGCGGTGAAGCACATCAAATATCAATACCTGCAAGAATGGATTGATCACCTACGTTGGAAAACAGGGAAAGAACTATTCACGGTCGGAGAGTACTGGAACTACGATGTGAATCAGCTGCATAACTTTATCACCAAAACCTCTGGCAGCATGTCTTTGTTTGATGCACCGTTACATATGAACTTTTATAATGCGTCTAAATCGGGTGGTAGCTACGATATGCGTCAAATCATGGATGGTACGCTGATGAAGGACAATCCAGTCAAAGCGGTTACCTTAGTAGAAAACCATGACACTCAGCCTTTGCAGGCGTTGGAATCAACCGTTGATTGGTGGTTCAAGCCGCTCGCTTACGCGTTTATCTTATTGCGTGAAGAAGGTTATCCATCCGTGTTTTATGCAGATTACTACGGCGCGCAGTACAGTGATAAAGGGCATGACATCAATATGGTCAAAGTACCTTACATTGAAGAGCTAGTAACACTGCGTAAAGATTATGCGTATGGCAAACAACATTCTTATCTCGACCACTGGGATGTAATTGGTTGGACTCGAGAAGGTGATGCAGAGCATCCACATTCAATGGCCGTGATCATGAGCGATGGACCAGGCGGCTCGAAGTGGATGTATACGGGTAAACCAAGTGCTCGCTACGTAGACAAGTTGGGTATCCGAACTGAAGAAGTTTGGACTGATGCGAATGGTTGGGCTGAGTTCCCAGTAAACGGCGGATCTGTCTCGGTTTGGGTTGGCGTTGAATAATCCATTCCTGTGATTTTGATACAGAGTAGGCAATTCTTGATAAAACTTTTCAATGAATCAATGTGTTATTTGATATTCATTCAACAAATGAGTAACTTATATTTGAGCATAATCTAGAGGAAGATAAAGAATGGAATCTATTGCTGATGTATTGGTTGTGGCTATTGTGTTCGGTGCCATATTTGGGGGCGGGATAATAAAGTTAATCTTGAACCATCGTAAAGAAGTAAGAGCGTTGGAGATATCTGAACGTAATACGATGAGCCGAGAAGAACAAGATAACCTTAACAAGCAAATTGGTGACTTGAAGCGACGTGTTGAAGTGTTAGAGCGAATTGTCACAGATAACAAATATCAACTTGAAAAAGAAATTGCCTCTCTGTAGATCACCACTTAATCGTAAAGCCGGCGAAGTCCGGCTTTTTCGTGTCTGTACGTCATACCTTTCGGATGTTTAACTCAGCGTTCATCAAAAAAGTCTTTGTCGCGAATGTATTTACTCATAAAGTGATAAGAGAACGGTCGCATTAGCCAACTAAATAAGGAGCGCCCAAGCCGTATGAGCGTTGGGGTGTTCTCGTATATTCTCCCGTTATATAACCATAGCATTTTGCCTACATGCCAATACAAAAAAGGTACGGGCGGCATAAAGGTCACGATGTCGATGTCGCAACAAATCCTGTATGTTTTGTGCCCCAAACGGTAGCGTTTCTTAAACGTCCAATCCCCGACAGCGGGCTGTCCGAAAGTGACCACGCGTTTAATGCTTTTTGGGTATTTTTTGTCAATATAGTCAGCAAAAACACTGCCAATCGCGCCACCTGAAGAGTGGCCAGTAATAGTGATTCTTTTCCCCCTGAGAATAAGTGGTACAACGATACCTTCGAGGCGTTCGATCACGGTCAACCCTAACCGATCTTCATTTCGGCTCGGTAAACTTTCTTGGAACAACAGATGATAGAAACCCGCGTGAATGCGATAGTTTAGTCCCAACCTTCGACAGCTTCTCGTCCACATCGCGAAGTTCAACAACCAATCACTGATACTGTGTGAGCCTTTAATCACTACGACCACTTCACTCTGTTTTTTACTCCAGAGCACGCGAATCATAATCTTACCGTGTTCATTTCTAATGACTCGTTGCCCATTAGGATCGAACCCGTATTGAGTTTGCCTGAAGACGCGAGGGTAGGCGAGATTACAAAGCACCGCATAGCGCTCGTATTGGTATCGTTTTAATGGTTTCACGTTAACTTTCTTAGTGGAGCCTAACGGTTGACTGTAATTAATGAATATTAAAAATACGTGAACCTTGATTTAGGGTCGGTAGAGATTCTGTGTATTGGTATCGCGAATGAAAGACTCAAACTGGCTTAAATGCGTCAAGATGGTTTGGCGAGAGAGTTCATGATGTTCGCTAAGTACGTTAATTAGCTTTTTCAAAGCCTTACGATCTTGTTTATTGAGATTTGCTGTCTCTTTGAGTTGTGCGAAAAATTCAATTTGACTTGAAGTGTCGTTAAAGTCACCGAGCTTGTCTTGCAATAGTTTTAGTTGTTTCACGTTGTTTTTGTGCTGTTGGGAAGGATAGAGCGTGGAAAATCCTTCTAACAAATAACGCAGCGCTTTGCACTTTATCCGCATCGAATGAATCACACTGTCACGACTTTTGTCCGAGATCTTGCGTCGTGCTTTATCAACTTTTTTAAATTGATCGGAGATTTTTTGGCTTGCGAAGAGTAACGCAGGTACGTTGCTATCCACTCGTTCGTGTTGCGTACTTCGCAGCAGACTATTCCTGACCAAAGTGCAGTGCGTTGTGTATTCTTCTGTAGCTAGCCAACGCGTAACTTTTGCCTGTTCGTAAGCACGTTCGGCTTCGATAAAGCCAAAAAGCTGCTCAAGAGACGATTTGTGGTTTGGGAGCATTTCAATGTATTGTTTTTTGCCCAAGATAAATACGTCCAGATCACGCAGCTTATTTGTTTTCTTCATCATTGTTTTTAAATGAGGTTTCAAAATACGCTGCTCAAAAGGAGGGATCAGTTCGCGAAGTAGTAAGCATAGTGAGCGTATGCGCCTTAGTGTGACGCGATACTGGTGTGTATATTCAGGATCCAAGTCTTCGATGACTCCCAGCTCCAGAGAGCGTGCATAATCAAATTCACTAAGGAAGAAGTAAGGCACTACGAAGTCGAGTTCGGAGTCGGCATGTAAGGGTAAGTGAAATGATGGTTTCTTATGAATGGTCATGATTGTCCTCCAAAAAGCTTAAACTTAGTGTAGAGGCTGATTTTTTGTACAACTAATAGTGGCTTATATAAATTTGATCTTAAAACAATAACTAGTTATTAAATAACATTTATTCTCTCCATTCTAAATTATTTAAAATGACGTCATAATCTTTGTGACTTCATTGACTTATAATTACTCTTTTACAATACTTTTTATCAACTCGAAAGAAATTGCTGTCTTATCGGAGTGTGAATGGTCATTTATAATTTATTAGTTTTTGAATTCGGTGGTACCTTGTAGCTTGTTGTTATTACTGATGGTTTCTGTGTTAGATATTCATTTATAGGCTTATTTCACCATTGACGCCTCAGCAAATCTTTTGATAGAGAAAAGTAAAGTTAAATCTTTATATTTGTTCTGTTTCATATTGAGGACGTGAGATGTTTATACAAACAGTAAGATTCATCATACCATTAGTGCTACTGCAATTTTTAACCGGTTGTCAGTCAGATGATAATGATAATCTAAAATTAGAAGTTGAGTTGTTAAAGGAAGAGATAAGTGAATTAACAAAAGAAATGGGGGTGATACAAAATGAAGTTAAAGAAATTAAAGACTTAGCATTTAATCCACCGAAAAAAGAACCTCCGACTTTGCCAAACCAACTTAACTTTTCCGAAGGTGGTAGACTTCCAATTCTTGGGAATAAAGAAGCAAAAATTGCTATCGTTGAATTTTCTGACTTTCAATGTCCTTATTGTAAGCGATTTACGGATAATGCTTTTAAACAGATAAAGGAAAATTATATCGATAACGGAAAGGTGCAATATATAGCGCGAGATTTTCCTTTAAGTTTTCATGCCAAAGCCAAGGGGGCTGCGATCGCGGCTGCATGTAGTCTTAAGCAAAACTCCTATTGGACTATGCGAGAAATGCTGTTTAACAACGCTAAAGATTTAGGGGAGGAGTTCTATCAAAAAGCAGCGATAGACTTATCTTTAAACATTGAAGAGTTCAATAAATGTATGGAAGATCAATCTGTTGCTGACAAGATTGAGCAAGATATGACGCTAGGAAAATCCTTAGGTATTCGCGGCACACCAACTTTTTTAATTGGTCGGGTAGAAAATGATCAACTTGTAGAACCGCAAATCGTGGTAGGTGCACAGGGCTATGCGGTGTTTGAATCACTATTAGAGGGGTTATCAAATAGTGATAAAAAAGAATAATGATTTTCATATTGAATAAAAGGCAACTAATGTTAGTTGCCTTTTATTTTATCTAAACTAATTTGTTGATTTAGAGATTATCTCTCGATATTTGATATTAAGTGTCGAGATTTATAGATGTTGTGGTGAATTGAAACGGCATGCATATTTTTTTATTAAATCATCGATTATTAATAGTTGTTTTGTTTGTGTTAGTTTTTTGTTGTTTAAAATAAAGTTCTTATTTTTCATATAGTAATTTTTGAATTATATAAAAATATTAAATTAATATTAGTCTGGGCTCATATTAGTGGTGAGAGTTTACTTGTAAGATAAATTTTCTTATATATTCATGATTTGAATAATAATGTTTGATATTGTGATGAAAATTAATTTTTTTGGTTGAAATTTAATCGCCGTGTTTGTAGGATTTTACCCACAAAAACCAACCTATGCTTAAATACTGAAGAAAAAGAGGTAAATTAATTGCATACGAATAAATGATTTATCTTGTGTGACTAACGCAAGTTTAACTTAAATAGTAAATAACTAATTTATGATTTTTATTTTGCTTTTTGATTGTTTAAAAGGCAATGCCTTTTATTGAATAATTATTAGATGTCTTTTGGTTTTAATTATAGCTTATTTTATTGATTTTAACGTTTATAAGCGTTTGAAATTAAATTAAATTTATACGTTTAGGCTAGTTATTTTTTTTCGCTCGCTAATCATCAATCGTTCGACATGATTTCGGACTTATGCTGTGTGAAAAATTAGAACCAAAGATAAAACCACATAAGAAATTAAGTATGTTTAATACCCATTTTAATATTGTTACTTCCAATACATTTAAACTTTCAACAACGGCTCTTATCAGCCTCTTATCTCTGACATTCAACGCGACGGCGCAGTCACAAGACATCCCGCATGAGCATTTGATTCAACAAGAAAAATCGGTTTCACCTACTGCCAAGGAGAAGCGCCAGCAGGCTCAAGATAATACTAGCGTGCTAAAGCAGACGATGATTAATTATCATGGTGCATCGGCGAAAAACAAACATCACTATTTAGAGCAAATGATTTCTCTTGCTCACGATCGTCAAGTATTAATTTCCGAGTTGTTTCAGTCAGACCCTAGCACGGTAGCACAGGTTGCTCTGACTGCAAAAGCTCGCAAAGGTATGCCTGAAAAAGTGCAAGCTTTGTTAGAGCAGGAGCAAACGCTAGAAGGCGAACTGGAGGTTTTCTATGAAGATTATGAAGATCACAGCAAGAGCCGTCTTCGATATGTACTGCAAACCTCTGAGGGCTCTGTTGAGGTTTATGGTTCTTCTAAATCACAAATCAACCCAATTCCATCTGGTGCTAAAGTTCGCGCTAGCGGTTGGAAGTTTGATGATCAAAACGCGTTAGTTTTGGAAGAGTCTCAGCAAGGTCTTCTTGTATTGGCTGATGGAGATACAGATGCCGCATCAACCAGTACTTCACCTTTCACTTTGTCCAATACTTTAGGTGAACAGTCGACACTAGTGATGTTAGTGAATTTTCTGGATGATGTACAAGAACCATGGACTGTTGAAGAAGTAACTGATCTAGTATTTGGCTCGGTGAATGATTTCTATAAAGAAAATTCAAATAATCAGACATGGTTTACTGGAGACGTTCTAGGCTATTACACGCTGCCTATGAACTCAGTATGTAATACTGCGCAAATTTATACTGCGGCTAAAGAAGCTGCTACAGCTGACAGCGTAGACATCGATACCTATGATCGAGTGGTTTTCGTTTTTCCTAAAATTGCTGATTGTGGGTGGACAGGAAAAGGTACAGTGGGTGGGACACCGTCGAGAACTTGGATCAATGGTTCTATGACACTAAGAACTGTAGCCCACGAACTTGGCCATAACCTTGGATTGCATCATGCGAAAAAGCTTGAATGTGGTGTTGAGGTGATTAGTGGTGATTGTTACACAGTTGAATACGGTGATAGTTTGGAGATCATGGGAGCTCCGGGCTTTACCGGACATTTCAGTGCTTTCAACAAAGACAGTCTAGGGTGGTTTTCTTCTGAGCCATCATCAATTGCAGGTAAAATTATTGAAGTAAATTCTGATGGTAGTTACATACTTGAGCCTTATGAGTCCGTTCCTGAGGGGGAAGCCAAAGCAATAAAGATTCAGCGAGGTGTGGACTCTTCAACAGGAAAGAAACTTTGGTACTACCTAGAGTATCGGCAGCCTAAAGGTTTTGACAGCTATCTTGCGAGTTATTCGGATCTTACGTCTGGTGTAACAATGCGCCTAAGTACAGAGTCCGATATGAACAGTAGCCAACTTATTGATTTAACCCCGGCTAGCCAAATAACTGACTGGAACGATTCTGCTTTGGCTGTTGGAAAAAGTTATACAGATATAGAGGCTGGGTTAACCATTACCACCGAGTGGGCCGACAATACCGGAGCAAGTGTCCATATCAGCTTTACGCAGCCAACATGCCATAAAAATGCTCCCACTGTTGCCGTTTCTCCTAGCCAAAATACCATAGCGGAGTCGGGGAGCACGCTCGGTTATAGTGTTACAGTCACTAATAATGACGCAGAAGGTTGCGATACCTCAGAGTTTGACGTTGAAGCTTCGGTACCAAGTGGGTGGAGTGCCACCTCATCTAAGCTAAGTTTAGCGCCAGGAGACAGTGAGAGTGTGGTCATTGATGTGACTTCTGACTTAACGGCGACGGATGGTAGTTACTCGATGCTATTTAGCGTAATAAACAGTATTGATACTGATTACTACACAAATACAGAAGCAAATTTTGTTATCAAAACGCCAGTGGACGTCTGTTCACGTGGAACGCCTTTGTTGGTGTTATCTGCAAATCAAACGGGGGAGTTTGAACCGGGCAGTACTGCTAGTTACACAGCAACTCTGACCAACCAAGATAGTGCAACTTGTGATTCGAGTACATTTACCCTATCAGCGAGTGTACCAAGTGGGTGGACTGCTAATAGCGGTGGTATTACTTTGAGCCCTAGTGAAACTCAATCATTCACAATGAATGTTACGTCAAGCGCAGAAGCAACAGATGGAACATACGATATCGCCATTAACGCTCAGCATTCAGCAGATACGAGCCTGAATATTAGCAAAAAGGTGAGCTTCGGAATCTCAGTTCCAGTCCAGGTGAATAGCGCACCAGTTGCCCAGACAGATCGAGTGGAAGTAAGTTCAAAAGACTCAGTAAGTATTAATGTGCTCGCAAATGATAGCGATCCTGAAGGGGATAAACTAACGATAACATCTGTAACTCAGGGTTCGAAAGGAGCGGTACGAATGACGTCAGATGGTCAGTTAATATATACGCCAGCTAAGAACTTTAAAGGAAGTGATAGTTTCAGTTATACCATCAGTGATGGCGATCTTACTGCGTCAGCGCTAGTGTATATTAGTATGGCGAGCACTTCAGGCTCTAATACCAATAAAGGAAAGGGTAGAAAATAATTTTTCTGTAAACAAGGCTCAGTAAGATTAAAAGGTGCAATGTGTTAAATCATTGCACCTTTTTTAACTAAGGTAAGCCGATAACTTTATTTACCTCATCATCATTAGTTAGGGCGCCAATACGGCTTGTGCGTTGACAACAATCACTGGCTCTACTGCTGGCCCACCATCTTCATCTGCTACTGAGATTACCAATAAGCCTCCAGAGCCTGCAGACCTAAATAGGTTATCTACAGAAGCATCCGGTGTGAGCAAATCAACACTAAATGTACAGTTCATGCTACCGTTCGCTGCGATAGAGAATGGGAACGCAACTGGACAATTACTTGCGGTAATCAAGTAATGTGTATTACCTTGACCAGCTTCTATTGGAGTGCCCGCAATACTAAGAGCATTTAAATTAACCGCTTCATAGCTAGAGGCGTTCTCAATGTTAAGGCTCAATGTTAATGACAGAGCGAAATTCAAGTTGATATCAGCTGGTTCATTGATAAATGCAACTTTACCGTTATCGGTATCTGTGACGATTTCAGGAATGAAATCATCGGTTTCACCTGTTACTTCCGCTGTGTTCATATGTGGCATGTCTGGTTCACCCGATAGGAAAGTCGTAACAGTACAGAATCGACTTTCTCCAGGAGCTAAGATATCACCATAGAAGTTACAATTGCCTTGGAAGCTTCCTGCATCGAATAACACACCAAGTTTGTCATCCGTCATTTCTGTGAGAGTGATACTGTCTACAGGGGACGTATTGGTAATAGTAAACGTGAAGTCTACATTATCACCAGACTCGGTTACAGAATATGGTGGCTCGTCTAAAGCGTTAGGAGTTTTGACCAAATCAATAGCACCAGGGCTGTTACTAAAGGACACACTCGCTTGACCAGAGTCTTCATCCGAGTCGTTTTCGTTATCAAAAGCGATAGCAGTAACGTTGTTCACAAATGCAGGATCACCCACATTACCTGCAACATTTCGTGTATAGCTAAATTGACAAGACTCACCGATTCCAAGCATTGCTCCCAAGCACGTTGCTGCTTCAGTTGCGATGTTGTATTGGTCATCTGTTATAGATGTGATCTCTACCTCGTCAACCGACGAATTGTTGGTGATAACAACAGTGTATTCGACAGGTTCACCAGCAAGACTTTCGACAACGGTTGTTGGATTAGCTGATTTAGTAACAGAAATTTCAGGAGATACATTCGTGAGTTTTACGATGATCTCATTACTACAGTTTGGATTTGGCGTACCAGCGGTACTCGCGACGGTACAAGTGTTGTCTCCGACAGGTTCGTCATATTCATCGACGATAGTGGAACGAACATAGTTTTCAAACGATTCGTCAGTAGGGATATCTGGTAAGTCGTCGTCACTAATAGCAATTTTGAATGTACACTCTAAACCAACCGCTTCTGGCGGAATCTCATAAGGAAGCACGATGTTTTCACAAGCGTTGGCTAGCTCACTTGACATTAATGTGTAGTGACCTTTCGTCATGCCAATATCATTACCGCCACCTACACTGTTTAGCAAGAATGTTTGTGAATCAGAGTTAGTGCTAGAGGATATTTCATCTTCGATTTTAGTCACGAAAACGCTGTTACCAGTACTTTCAGCTGGGACGATTTTAATTGTGTAGATAAATTCGTCGCCAGGTTCTGTTCCCGCCATTTTATTAACCGATTTGGTGGAAACGGGTGGATCTGGTTGAATAAAAATTGGAATGTTGTAATTGTCGTCACAATTACATTTTGATGGAGCGCCAGGGTAGGCATCATTACCATCTTCACAGACTTCATTTTTACCAGGTTGGCGCCAGCTAACACAGTTTGGTAGGTTGAGTTGACCATCTCCGTCAGTATCTTCACACAGCGTGGTTACCTCGGCAGAATGGATAACGACTTGTGCTTGTTGTACGTCAAAACAAGCGTCACCATCGGTGTCGTTCGCGTTCTGAGAGTATTCATCGCTCAAAGTATAGATGTTACAGCTACCATTAAGTGCATTCGGTCCTCCTTCGTTCTGGAAGTAAAGTCCGATGTCATAACGATCACTTGCAGTTGATACAACTTCAAAGTCAGCGGTAAACGTTACGGTTTGTTGAGCTACACAGACCGTCGTTCCTGGGTCTACCGGATTACCACCGATTGCAGTAACTTCGATATTTGTAGCTTCTGCGATATTGATATCATTAGCGGTACAATTCAAATTCTTACCATATTGATCCTCCATACAAATACTTTGTATACCAGGGTCTTGCGCGAATGCGGTTTGCCCATAAAATGCCGCGGCACCTATTAACATGGCGCTAAGCAGCCTTTTATGTCGGCTATTTATTAAATGTTCCATCATCTACCTTCTTTTCTTCTTGAAAGTTGATAAAAGGGCGATGTGAATACCCAATGATGCCAACACTGGACTTCGGCATCATTGAGTACACGAACTGCTGTGCCCCTAGTCCTAAGACAATTACTCCAAAGTGGATAACTAGAAACTGTGCTTTTGGAGCGGTTGTCGGTGACCATAAGAGAGCAAAAATCAAACCAAGCTTAACTGTTTGATTTTTATTGTTTTTGTTTTTTGACAAGTGTCTTTAAAATACACATTGTGAACAGAGTGTTAACTTGTTCGCATTCGCATGGAAGACAGAAAACGAGAATTAAATTTAATATCAATAAGTTACAAGGAGGCAGAAGAACATACCTTTAGTATGTGTTTCTAGTTTACAAGTGAACACTTTGTCGGTATTCGATGCTAAAGGGTATGCTGAATAAATACGGAATACTGTTATTTAAGAATCTGGTGGAAGGATGGCCAATTAGATGTTTATCGAAAGGATTATTCTGAGAAGCTACATGGATATAATTAGGATAATAGATCTACAATTTGAAGGTTATTTACTCTTTCGGACTGTTTCTTAACCATATGAATCAAAAAGATAAAATTTATTGTTGACCTAATAAATTAATCCGTTAAAGTACGCCTCGTTCTCACGGCAAAGGTCGATGAGACAGATGGTGTCTAACCCATCGCATGATTGCGTTGCCCTGGTGGTGGAATTGGTAGACACAAGGGATTTAAAATCCCTCGGCGTTCGCGCTGTGCCGGTTCAAGTCCGGCCCGGGGCACCATCAAAATCTTTGGTGACAGAGATAAAAAATCAGAAAGGCGCCTTGGCAGAGTGGCTATGCAGCGGATTGCAAATCCGTGGACCTCGGTTCGACTCCGGGAGGCGCCTCCAATATTTATAAAAAAACCGGCTTATAGCCGGTTTTTTTATATTTGGCATTTCAAACCATTCCAATACATATCTAAATAGTAGTTGTGTATAAACTACAGACCTAAATTAATTATTATATCTAACTTAGTTATATTTCTCTCTATATAATTATAGTTAACTTAGTCTAATACTGAATTTAATTTTGATATTTATCTCCTTTTAAATATATTTTTCTTGATTTATTAGTGTGCTCTGTACTTCGGTTTAACCTTTTAATAAATATGAGTATAGGTGAGTATTGTGATGTTTCATTGTTTTTATTTGACTTAAATTTAACAATAGAATGAGTTAGTGTGGTTCAGGGAATGATGAATAATATTAACATTATGTGCCGTTATTAAGTTAATGACTTTAAAGCTTATAACTTTTGTTGTGTATTTTATTTATTTTGGTTTTCGCCTCTATTCTACTGATATTTAAAGAATTAATTTTTGCGGTTAAACTTAATTGCTAAATTTATTTTATAATATAAATGTTGTTTATATAAAATTGTTTTTATATTCAATTAAATATTTGATAGGTAAGATAAATTTTTTGTTTATGCTCTTTATTTAAGTTGTTCGTCTTTGTGGTTGAATTTTGACCATTTGTTTTGTTATGATTCTCGCGAATATATTTTTGTTTATTATTCATTTATGAACATATTCATGTTAAATGAGGACATGCCTGGACTAGTAGGCTAGGACATTTTATTGTCTAAATTTTATATTATTTACATTATGTATTTTCATTGAAAAATGAATTATTTACTATTCTAAATTAGGTGAAGCAGTGATAAAAAATATTAAAATAAATAGAAAAACTCTAAATAAAGGGTTGTCATTTTTATTGGTAATATTATCTTTTCTACAGAGTACCCACTACGCCAATGCAACAGCAAATACGACGGGACAACAAAATACACTAGTTATGTTGCTGAATTTCAAAGAGAACCCGAATGAGCAACCGTTGAGCAAGGCCGAAGCAAATCATTTAGTATTTGATACTGTGGATGATTTTTATCGCGAGAATTCTTTTGGCCAGACTTGGTTTTCTGGTCAAGTTGTGGGTTGGTATACACTGCCTGTTTCAAACCAGATATGTGACTTAAGCGCCGTGCGCGAAGCGGCAGATCAGAAAGCTATTTCATCAGGTATAGACTTGGGCCAGTATGATCGTATCGTTTATATGATGACGAAAACGGCGTGCAGCATTGCTGGCTCAGCGACGATGCAGGGTAAGCCGTCACGAGCTTGGATTAATGGCAACTTTTCCGCAATGAACATTGCTCATGAATTGGGACATAATCTTGGAATGCGTCACTCGGGTGCACTTGACTGTGGTGACCAACCTATCTCAGATCACTGTACAAGACGTGAATATGGTGACAGCTATGATGTGATGGGGGGCTCTAATGGTTATATCAATACTTTCCAGAGAGAGCAGCTAGGTTGGTTAGAAGGTAGTCATGCTGCTAAAACAATTGAAGTTACTCAAAGTGGCACTTATGTAATTGCAAACTACGAAACACAAAGTAGCGCTCCTGTAACCATCAAGGTACCACGTGGTATTGATCCGACTACGGGGAAGAAAAGCTGGTTTTATATTGAGTATCGCCAATCAGTTGGCTACGACAGTTTTTTAGATGCACGCTCTTACATTTTTTATCGTGGCGATGTAACGGACGGCATTGTCATTCGCTCAGCACTAGAAGGTGATGAACGCAGTAGCAATCTGCTTCATTTTAAAATGGGCTCTGAATATTATGCCATTACTGGCTCAAACGACTGGTACGATCCAGCCATGCCAGTTGGTGATAGTTATACTGATCCGCTTTCTGGAGCGACGATCAACTTAAATAGCGCAAATGGTACTCAGGCTGAGGTGACGGTAACGCTAAGTGGTTCTGAGCCTGGTGGTGGCATGGGTAACTGCACTATTAACGCACCGAGTATAACGGCTCAAGCGATTACGAAAAACTCAGTTCTGGCAGGTGAAGATGTGCAGTATCAGGTGAGCATAACAAACAATGACTCTATAGATTGCGGAACTTCTACCTTTAATATCAATACCGTGGTACCGATTGGTTGGCAAGCTAGTGACAATCAGTTAACACTGGCTTCTGGTGAGTCCGGACAAGCAGTAGTCGTTGTGACCTCAGCAACAGAAACTGAAGCAAAAAATTACTCACTATCTATTCAAACTCAGCACTCAGCTGATCTATCTTATGATGCTGCAACATCAGTAATGTATGCTGTGATGGCAGATGAATTGACAAAGCCTGAACTGGCTGCTGTTGATGATACCGTTATCTTGAATGAAAAAAAGTCTGTTCTAATAGATGTGTTGGTAAACGATATTATTGATGCGCAAGCTTCGGCCTCAGTCGTCTCATTTACAGAGCCTAATAAAGGCAGTGTCGAACTATTGTCAGATGGTTCTTTGCGCTACACACCAAGCCGAAGGTTCAAGAATAATGATAGCTTTAGTTATACCATTAGCGATGGTAATAGTCGCTCAACGGCCGATGTGTTGATAAAGCTACAGTCGGATGGTGGTGATAACAGCAAGCCAGGTAAATGAAAAAACAAGTAGCAGAATCACATAAAAATGCCTGACTCTTTGAGTCAGGCATTTTCCTATTTCTAATAATTAGAAACGCATTTTATAGGTTAAGGTCCGATGCGGGCGCAGGGCACATCTCGAGATCTACACATTGAGGACACAAGGTACATTCTGCCTCAGCAGGCATAACTGGTGCTAGATCGCCAAACACAGGAACACCCGTTGCAGTTACCATATCTTTAAAGGCACCTACATAAAATCCCGGAGTACCTTCACCCAATTCGTCTTCTCCTGGAACAGGAACGTAGCTACCTGAATATGGAGCACATGCCCCTATAGTTCCCATAGGGGTTAAGGTACCGATAAATTGAGGATCAGCGTCTTTATCGTCAGTCACAAATACGTTATTTATGGTTACTTCGGATGTGTTACAGACTTCACCACTGTAATTCACTTGTAGTCCGTAATGTCCATAGTCGTTAAGCACTACGAGCACGTCACAATCTTTTTCAAGTGATAATGAACCGATAAGGTTTTGTTCAGGACAATCCCAACTTGCCGTGTCTTGAGTTGCCACTTCGCCACCTACTTCAGTTGCAGCTTTAGCACTAGCATGGTTCAGGATACCATTCTGGTTAATAACAAAACTGCCATTAATAACCTGTGAGTCGTCCAGATCGAGCATACCTATATTGGTTGTGTGGCTACCTAAACCATCTATATCTTCTGCGGTATCATCAGTGACGACAATATCGTATAGCGGCACGGTTCCTGAGTTTGTTACGGTTAACTTGTAATTGAATCGCAATGAATCACCACCAACAACTTCGCCAAATGTACATTCTTTAACAAGAGTAATTTCTGGTTCTCCTGGTGTGTAACAGAATGACACATGGCTCAGACCGTAGTAGTTACCATTTTTAGGATTAACGGGAGAGTGTAAGTTTCCGTCGGAATAAGTTATTACACCACCGTCACTATAATATTCGTAGAAATTACCATTTGGTCCGCCTTTAACAAAGATAGAGTGGACAATACCTCCGCTGCTTGACCAATCAAATGTCTTATCTGGTTGAACATCGATAGTAACGCTTAATTCCCCATCGCCGAGCACACCATCG
Organism: Vibrio sp. 1641; assembly: GCF_033339995.1. Lineage (NCBI taxonomy): Bacteria > Pseudomonadati > Pseudomonadota > Gammaproteobacteria > Vibrionales > Vibrionaceae > Vibrio > Vibrio sp. 1641. The sequence continues at coordinate 860,393 of NZ_JAWOVP010000002.1, read as the reverse complement.
CCCAATTGATCTCCATCTATGCGATACTCCACGAGCCCTTCAACATTGCCCATAAGATCCGAACAAGTTGGATTGCCCTCTACAAACATAGGGTGTACCCCATTGTCTGTAGGTTCACCAGGGTCGTTAGCTAACGCATTTTGCGTGCTTAAAACAAAGCTTAGAACAACTAGTAATAAAGCCAATAGTTTTGCCTTGGTTATGTTGGCACAACTCAATACGTTTGTGATCCAACATGAATTAATATTGCTTTCCATAAAACCTCCGTTGAGCCTGGGGGGTACTGCTTACCAAAACTCGTTGTTAGTTTGTTATTTGTTGTGGAACGTCAACTTCGGGTGAAAATAAAAGCACAGAGCATGCCATTAGATAACTATTTGTATTTGCATTATTTTTGTGATTTTTGATGATAAAATTGTGTCAGCGCTTTTTACAGTTTTATGCAGGCGTATTTTTGATTTCAGTTAACTCTATGATTGGGAAGATTTAAGTTCGAAGTAAAAATGTCCACAGCAATGTTACACAGTGTTCAGCAGTGTTACACATGAGGGTTATGGCTCCCTTAATCTCCACTGCCACAATTCACAAAGTGAATAGCTTTAGTCGGTTGGGCCCGGAATTCGTATGCGCTACTGAGTTGCAAAGTATGGTGAGTCTAATAGAGAGGTAGATGACAGTGTATATGATAGGTCGAAATTTTAGTTGGTTTGAAGGGGGCTTTAGAGTGTTTTTCAAGGTGGATAACTCTCCTGGTGCAAAGTCTTAAATGGAGGCCTTTGCACCGGGACTACTGAGGGTTAGCGGTTTAGTGCACCACAACGCTCAGGTTGGTATGTGATATCGACAATTTCAATTGTCTTCACTTGATTATTTGGCATTGGCCAGTCAAGTTTTTGGCCGACAGACAAACCGATCAGTGCGCTGCCTACGGGTGCAAAAATAGAGATATCATCACTGCTTTTCAGTTCAGAAGGGTAAACCAGTGTCTTTGTCATGGTTCTATCTTCACCTGAAAATTTAAACTCTACAGTCGAGTTCATCGTGACCACGTTATCTGGCATTTGTTCTGGCTCAAGAACTGTTGCTCGGTCGAGCTCTGCTTCTAATTCCACAAGCTCCGCTGCGATGTTTGGCATTTTATCCAACAAAGCCGTGATTCGGTTCATATCTAAGCTTGAGATGTAGATAGAATTGTTTTCTGACATTTTATGACTCCCAAATAAAAGGCCGCCTCACAAAAATGGGACGGCACTCTATATGTCAATTACGGTATCAATCATATGGACGCTATTCCATATGAACTAAACCCGATTTTAGTCTTTATAGTGCGACTTAGCTAGTAAAAAATTTTTGTTGTGAAGCTTGATTTTTCTAAATCTTTCAATCACTTCAGATATTGTTCTCTGATCACCTTGAAACGGTGAAGTCAAGTGAGTGCGTCGTTTAGAAGCAAAACAGGATTTATCGTAGGTGTGCTCGGTTTCGATGGTCAGCCTTACTTCATAAAGCAAAACGGTATAGTCCGTTGCTAGCATGGCTTCGGTTATCTCAGTTTGTTAAAACTACCAATATCCGTTAATAAATTACTTTTTATTTCGCAATAGTCAGATAAATACGTTCATCTACCCCTTTGGGGTAGTTTGAAATTGTAATTGATTTACATCATGTATTAATTTTCTTTCACAATTAACAATGAGCTCAGTGATAAGAACCTAACCCTTAGGAATTATAATGAGCAAGTTGAAGCTAGTAGTCATCGGTAACGGTATGGTAGGGCACCGTTATATTGAAGACTTAGTCGAGAAAGCTGATATGTCTAATATGGACATTACGGTTTTCTGTGAAGAACCTCGTGTCGCATACGACCGTGTGCACCTTTCCTCTTACTTTTCTCACCATACTGCAGATGAACTTTCTTTAGTAAAAGAAGGCTTCTACGAGAAACACGGTATTAACATGCTGATCGGCGAACGCGCGATTAACATCAACCGTGAAAACCGCATTGTTTACTCAAGCACTGGTCGCGAAGTTCAATACGACAAGCTGATTCTTGCTACTGGCTCATTCCCATTTGTTCCACCTATCAAAGGTCACGAAAGCAAAGACTGTTTTGTTTACCGTACTATCGAAGATCTTAAAGCGATCGAAGCGTGTGCGAAGAAGAGCAAATCAGGCGTTGTTGTCGGTGGTGGTCTGCTAGGTCTTGAAGCAGCAGGCGCATTGAAAGCACTGGGTGTAGAAACGCACGTTGTTGAGTTCGCGCCAAAACTAATGGCTGAGCAACTTGACCTGGCTGGTGGTAACCAACTTCGTCAAAAGATCGAGCGTATGGGCGTGAACGTTCACACCAGCAAAAACACGCTTGAGATTGCGGCAGAAGGCACAAACGCACGCAACGTTATGCGTTTTGCTGACGGTTCAGAGCTAGAAACAGACTTCATCGTATTCTCTGCAGGTATTCGCCCACAAGACAAACTAGCACGCCAAATGGAGCTAGAAGTGGCACCTCGTGGCGGTGTTGCTATTAACGACCACTGTCAGACTTCTGATGAGAACATCTACGCTATCGGTGAGTGTGCGTCTTGGAACGAAATGTTCTACGGCCTTGTTGCTCCTGGCTACAAGATGGCGACAGTTGCTGTTGATCACCTACTAGGTAACACAGAAAGCAAATTCGAAGGCGCTGACATGTCTGCGAAGCTGAAACTTCTAGGTGTAAAAGTAGGTTCAATCGGTGACGCGAACGGTCGTACTGAAGGTTGTAAGAGTTACGTTTACCAGAACGAAGAACAAGAAGTCTACAAACGTCTTATCGTTTCTAAAGACAACAAGAAACTGCTTGGCGCGGTTATGGTTGGCGATACGTCTGACTACGGCGACCTGCTTCAACTTATGTTGAACGAAATCGACCTACCAGAACACCCAGATGCGTTGATCCTTCCTGCACACGCAGGCGCTGAGAAACCAGCACTAGGTGCAGATGCTCTACCAGAAAGTGCAGTGATCTGCTCTTGTTTCGACGTAACCAAAGGCAAGATCGCACAAGCGGTTGCTGATGGTCACCACACATTGGGCGACATCAAAGCCGTGACGGGCGCGGGTACAGGCTGTGGTGGTTGTATTCCTCTAGTGACGTCTGTTCTAAATGCTGAGCTTGCTAAATCTGGTATCGAAGTGAAGAACGACGTGTGTGAGCACTTTGCATACTCACGCCAAGAGCTGTTCCACCTAATCCGTATTGAAGAGATCAAAACGTTTGATGAGCTTCTAGAGAAATACGGTAAAGGTTACGGCTGTGAAGTTTGTAAACCACTGGCTGGTTCTATCTTGGCTTCTTGCTGGGGTGAGCACATCCTTAAGCCACAACTGGTTAAGCTGCACGACACGAACGATAACTTCCTAGGTAACATCCAAAAAGACGGTACTTACTCTGTTATCCCACGTATGGCGGGTGGTGAAGTAACACCTCAAGCATTGGGTGCGCTAGCGAACGTTGCTGCAGAATACAACCTATACACCAAAGTAACCGGTGCTCAACGTATTGGTCTGTTCGGTGCTCAAAAAGACGATCTTCCAGAGATCTGGCGCAAGCTTATCGATGCTGGCTTCGAAACAGGTCAAGCGTACGCAAAAGCACTTCGTATGGCCAAGACATGTGTGGGCTCTACTTGGTGTCGTTACGGCGTTCAAGACTCTGTTGGTCTAGGTTCTTACATCGAGAACCGTTACAAAGGCATTCGTACACCTCATAAGATGAAGTTCGGTGTTTCTGGTTGTACTCGTGAGTGTGCGGAAGCACAAGGTAAAGACCTTGGCATTATCGCGACTGACGCAGGTTGGAACATGTACGTATGTGGTAACGGTGGTATGAAGCCTCGTCACGCAGACCTACTTGCAAGTGACCTAGATAAAGAAACGCTAATCAAGTACATCGACCGCTTCATGATGTTCTACATCCGTACTGCTGCGCCACTACAACGCACATCAGTTTGGATGGAAAACATGGAAGGTGGCGTTGACTACCTACGCGAAGTGATTGTTGACGACAAACTTGGCATCAACGCTCAACTAGAAGCAGACGTAGCGAAGCTTGTAGACGAGTACGAGTGTGAGTGGACTGCGACCATCAACGACGAATCACAACTGACTCGTTTCGCGCACTTCATCAACTCTGACAAGCGCGATGACAACGTTGTGTTTGTACAAGAGCGTGAGCAGCACCGCCCAGCAACCTTCACGGAAAAGCACCCTGAAGCGAAAGGCGACATCCTACACGTAGCGATCACTGAAGCATAAGGGAAGGTTGATTATGTCATTTGAAAAGATTTGCCAAATCAGCGACATCGTACCGGGCACGGGTGTTTGTGCTTTGGTTGATGGTCAGCAAGTTGCGGTATTCCGCCCAACACAAGCAGAAGAAGTGCTGGCGATCAGCAACACAGACCCGTTCTTCCAATCAAACGTGCTTTCTCGCGGTTTGATCTGTGAGCACCAAGGCGAGCTTTGGGTGGCTAGCCCACTTAAGAAGCAACGCTTTAACCTGACAACAGGTGCGTGCATGGAAGACGAGCGTTTTAGCGTGAAAGCGTACAAAACCCGCGTAACCAACGGCGAAGTAGAAATCTCTGCGTAAGCTTGGTTTTCATTCCCTCCTCTTAGGGGGAGGGAATGAACTGAAACCTAGATTTAATAGACAAAGGCTTTCCAAGCATCAACTCAGGGGAACAGGGAAGCGAGGTGTTGTAGACAGCGTTCAGGTGTCAACGGGAAGCCTTTCTCTATTCAATCTTTAACTTTTTAACTTTCAATTTTGGATAAGGACACATTCATGTCTACTGATTTTAAGCCTGCAGAATTCGTGCAAACCATGATCAATGTTGGTGAAGCGAAAACCAATACAAGCACGCGAGATCTTCTCCTTCGCGGTACGATGGCTGGCGTTATTCTTTCGCTTGCGGTGGTGGTTGCTATTACCGCGATTGTACAAACGGGTATCGGCCTTGTAGGAGCACTTGTTTTCCCCGTTGGTTTCGTAATTCTAAGTGTGATGGGGTATGACCTAGTAACCGGTGTTTTTGGTCTAGCGCCTCTGGCTAAGTTTGCGAACCGTCCGGGCATCACTTGGGGTCGTATCTTCCGTTGTTGGGGTCTTGTAGGCTTGGGTAACCTTATCGGTTCTCTGATCGTTGCTTACCTAGTGGCTATCTCTCTAACAGGTAACTTTTCTCTAGAACTGAACGCAGTAGCGAAGAAATTTGTCGCTGTTTCTACCGCGCGTAGCCTTGGTTTTGAAAACATGGGTATGGACGGATGGATCACATGTTTCGTACGCGGCATCTTCTGTAACCTAATGGTGTGTCTAGGCGTTATCGGCAACATGACGGCACGTTCGGTGTCTGGTCGCGTAGCAATGATGTGGTTCCCAATCTTCATCTTCTTTGCGCTAGTATTTGAACACACCGTAGTAAACATGTTCCTATTCCCACTAGGTATGATTCTAGGTGCGGATTTTGGTATCGCGACTTGGTTGAACTTCAACCTTATTCCAACCATTCTAGGTAATATTGTCGGTGGTCTCGTAATGACTTGTATTCCACTGTACCTAACTCACGCAAAAACAGCGCCTTCTATCAACGTAGTTGAAGAAGAAGTAAAAACAGAGCCTGCAATCGCAAAATAAACCGCTTTTATCTGGCCCTACCTATGGTAGGTAGGGCTGTTCAACTCATTTAACTTTCGATAAGTATTGTATTGATTTAGCTATAAAAAGTAATAACTCCTTGGGGTGATTTTAACCTTGAGTTAATGACTTGAGTGTTACTTTTTATGTCCAAATTTTCGATAGGCGTTGATATGACAACTGTTAACTCATCTTTAAACAGCGGCTTTGTTTCTCTTGTTGGTGCAGGTCCTGGTGACCCTGATTTACTCACAGTAAAAGGCTTAAAAGCCATTCAAGCGGCTGAAGTTGTTGTGTACGACCGATTGGTATCAAAAGAGATTCTTGAGTTGGCGCATGCATCAGCAGAGATGATTTATGTTGGGAAAAAGCTCGATTTTCACTGCGTGCCTCAAGATCAAATCAACCAAATCTTGGTGCAAAAAGCGCAAGAAGGTAAACGCGTTGTACGTCTAAAAGGCGGCGATTCATTTATCTTTGGTCGTGGCGGTGAAGAGCTAGAAGAGCTAGCAGAATTCGGCATCAAATACGAAGTGGTTCCGGGTATCACAGCTGCTGCGGGTGCAACGGCTTACGCAGGTATTCCATTAACACACCGCGACCATGCACAAAGCGTTCAATTTATCACTGGTCATGTACAAAAAGATGGTCGTGAGATTGAATGGCATTCACTAGCGCAATCCAACAACACACTTGTGTTCTATATGGGTTTGAAGCAAAGCGGCCATATTATGGATAAGCTGATCACTCATGGGTTAGATCCTGAGATGTCATGCGCCATTATTGAAAACGGTACGCGCCCAGAGCAGCGCGTGTTCCAAGGAAAGTTGAACGAGCTATCGATCATGGCAGAGCAAGCCGTGAGCCCAGCATTGATTGTGGTTGGCAGCGTGACTCAACTTCACAACAAGTTGGATTGGTTCGCAAAGTAATACTGCCCAGAAGTGACTATATTTTACAGGGGCTTTGTTGCCTCTGCATTTCTTGCTTACGCATAGGCATTTGATCAATGAGGTTGTTGATAAACGACCAGTCTGTTTCTGCGCCCCAGCGGTGCTTTTCTAGACCATCTTTACCAAGCAAAATAGCGGTATGAGAACCTTTTTCGACCTCATAAAGACGAGCTAGCATTTTTAGGTCGAACTCTTCTTTAAGCCAAGCAGGAAAAGTATAACCTTGTTCTGTAATGACCAGCGTGACGACATCTCTGTCTTCCAACTCACACTCATTCATAAGTGTTTCTAGCAAGAATTGTTTGACGTATTCATCATTTTCTGGCGCAAAGTAGAGCACACTTCTATGTGGCCAGTATTTGGAGTGCGCTGGATAACCAAATGCTGTCGATGACAAGATACAAGAAAGCAGTATCACTAGTAACTTTCCGCCCATGACAGTTCCCCTAGAAACCCAAATAACTTTTTATACGTTAAGTTTAGTGGAATTGGCTCATTGTGCTTTTTCCAAAACTGGCATAGGGTAGGCAGCAAATAAATTGAGCGTAGAAATAGATGAGTTCGGAAAGCAAACAAAAAATCGCCATTTTGGTTGATGTACAGAATGTGTATTACACCTGTCGCGAAGCGTATCGAAGCAATTTTGATTACAACCAGTTTTGGTATGTTGCCACACAAGGGAAAGAGGTGGTAAGTGCTCGTGCTTATGCTATTGCGAGCAATGATCCCAAGCAACGTCAGTTCCACCATATTCTTCGTGGTGTTGGATTTGAGGTGATGCTTAAACCCTACATCCAGCGTCGTGATGGCAGCTCGAAAGGCGATTGGGATGTGGGTATTACTCTCGATGCAATTGAAATTGCTCCCGAAGTTGAGGAAGTGATTCTAGTTTCGGGAGATGGAGACTTCAGTCTGCTAGTAGAGAGAATTCAGCAGCGCTTCAATAAAACGGTGACCGTTTATGGTGTACCTAAACTTACATCTCAAACTCTGATTGATTGTGCCGACAATTTTGTCGCGATTGATGACGATTTCTTGCTGTAGTTAATAGTGCAATAAAGAAAGGCGAGTCACTCAGGCTATACGAAAACGTACAATGACTCGCCTCTAATTTATCGTTGATTTGGCTAGTTACGAAGGAATGATCATTTGCCCTAGCAAGTAACCCAAGCAACACGCACCAATCACGCCGATTAAGCCCACAGACATGAATGAGTGGTTGAAGTACCACTTACCAATCTTAGTTGTGCCCGAGGTATCGAAGTTCACAGTCGCGATATCTGAAGGGTAGTTTGGAATAAAGAAGTAGCCGTATACCGCTGGCATCAAGCCGATAAGCAGCGCAGGTTCCAAACCTAAGCCGAGACCAACAGGCAGCATCATGCGAGCCGTTGCAGCTTGAGAGTTCACCACAACCGACACAATGAATAACGCAAGCGCGAATGTCCAAGGATAGTTGGTTACCATCTCTACGATGCCAGATTTAAATTGAGGCATAGCGTACTGAAAGTAGGTATCTGACATCCATGCAATACCGAAGATAGCAATCGCCGCCACCATACCAGATTTAAATACCACCCCATTTGGTACGTCACGCGGGTCAGTTTTGGTCGCAAGCAAAATGATACCGCCGAAGCAGAGCATCATCATTTGAATCACAACTGCCATGCTGATTGGCTTCGAGCCATCTACGATGGTACGAATGTCTGGCCACATCGCGATAATGACGATAACCAAGATCGATGCAATGAACAGCAATACAGAGTTACGAGCACTTGTTGGTAGTACTTCATCAAGAGACGTTGCAGTTGTGTTGAGGATTTTTTCTCTCCACACTGGATCTTTCAAACGCTCTTGGTATTCTTCATCGTCGTCTAGCTCTTTACCACGCTTTAGGCTGTAAAGTGACATCAACAACGTACCGAATAGCGTTGCAGGTACAGTAACGAGCAGAATTGAGAGCAGAGTGATCTCGTGTTGAATGTCGGAGAGTTGCGCCAAGTAGTAAACCACTGCTGCTGAAATTGGCGAGGCTGTGATTGCGATTTGAGACGCGACAGAAGCGGCAGCCATAGGACGCTCTGGACGAATGCCATTTTTAAGTGCAACGTCGCCAATGATTGGCATGATAGAGTAAACCGCGTGACCTGTACCAAGTAGGAAGGTCATAAAGTAAGTCACGAACGGAGCAATAAGGGTGACGCGTTTTGGGTTCTTACGAAGCACACGCTCGGCAACTTGCAGCATGTATTTCAAACCGCCAGCGGCTTCAAGAATGGAAGCACATGTTACCACCGCTAAAATGATCAACATAACGGTGACAGGAGGAGAGGTTGGCGGCATCTTAAAGATGAAGACTTCAATCACCAAGCCAATTCCGGATACGACCCCAAGGCCTATACCACCATAACGTGAGCCGATATACAGCATCACGAGCAAAAATAGAAACTCAAGATACAACATGTGGATTTCCTTATTCAAAACAGAGGGCTACATAGCCAAATTACCTCTTTGTATTGTCTCGATATTCAGAAAGAAAATACTTCATGTTGTTCACAATCCGCTGGATAAGAAACAGCAATATTCAATTATTGGCAATAACTCACGCTACACAGGGAAACTGTTAACACAGTTTTATCAGGGTGTTTTTATGCTGTGTATTTTTGCGGTCATGTCAGCGCTAAATGCGAAGAGGTTTAAGAGTTTGTTGCTATTCATCGCATACTTAACCAGACCTTACAGCTTCACAGAACTCGGAAATACATTCATAACTAACCCTAAGAGTGCTTCTTTGTTATGAAAACGCAAAGGATAATAGTTTGCATTGCGATTGGTGCTTGGGTATAAAGGTGTCAGAATGACTACACCAACAATAAGCCATCATGTCTGAGCAATTTTTCCCGCAACTGTTTCAAACTTCGAGTGAGATTACACCTTACCTACACGGTGATATCGGCGAGATAGGGCAAGAAGCTATCCATATCGAGAATGATATCAACCCGATCATCCAAGGCCTTTACCAGCAAATCTCGGAGGCTCATCCGGAAGCGGGAAAAGCATATTGGTTGACAAGAACGTGGGATTTACTTTGTTGGCAGCCAGTTTATGTCGCATTCATCTCTATTTACGGTTACCACACGTTGCCAAACATTCGCGAGATAGCGCAGCACCTCAAACCTTGTTTTGTTTCTGGGTACCGATTCGCCGACGAAGCGCATATACATGGCGAGCCAGAAGCGTTGATAAAACAGGCGGGGCGTCAAATCCGAGAACTGTTCGACTTCTATCAACAAGAGATGAGTCAATGGACACGCATTCGTCCTGGCTTCACCCATCAATTGATGTCGGACGGAATCATGGCTTGTTTAATTCGTCTCCAACAGCGCTTTCCGCAAATGACTAACTCGACACTTCAGGAGCATGCGGTCTTGTGGCTAAGCGCAATGGGTTTGGATGTTGATAATAGCCGCTCACTTCATGAGACGGAATCAGATCAGTCGCTAAAGTTAGTAAGAAAAAGTTGTTGTTTAGTCTATAAGTGTGAAGGCAGAAAGCTTTGTGCAGATTGTCCTCGTTTAGAGGAAAATCGACAGCTTATGAGCAAGAAGGTGCTTAATTAACATTTATTTAACTTGTGTAACAATGCTCGATTTGAGAGTGAGAATAAGTATCATTGCATACTCTTGTTGACAACAAAAAGATAAATACAATGATGAAAAGGACGTTTTCTTTCAATCTCATCGTACTTGCGATGAGCAGTGGATACGCAGTTAGCTCAATAGCAGCAGAAGATCTTCAACAAACATCGACTCCGAGCGATGAGCAATTGGTTGTTGTAGGCAGTGTGATGCCGAAATCGATCTCCGATATTCCAGGAACGGTTTGGTTTGTTGGCCAAGAAGAGATTGCTCAGCAATATCGTGCGGGCAAGACACTGGGTGATATTCTTTCTGCAACCATCCCTTCTTTAGACGTCGGCACCGGTGGTCGAACTAATTATGGTCAGAACCTTCGCGGTAGAGCAATGTTGGTAATGATTGATGGTGTCTCGTTACAGTCTTCTCGCCCGATTAGTCGTCAGTTAGACGCAATAGACCCATTCAACATCGAGCGAATTGAAGTACTATCTGGTGCAACCTCCATTTATGGTGCAGGCGCTACTGGTGGTGTTATTAACATTATCACCAAGAAAACGTACTCGGATGACTTGTCGTTTGAATCCTACGTGAGTGGCACTACAGGCTTTAATAGCAGCGATGACTTTGATTACAAACTCGCTCAGTCTATCTCGGGTGGTAATGAGCGAATTACCGCTAGAGGTTCGGTTGTGTACACCGAGACACAAGGTGCATTTGACGCAAATGGCGACATTGTCACCCCAGACATTTCACAGGGCTCCTTGCAGTATAATTCAACGCTCGATGTTATGGGATCGACCGAGATTCAAATCTCCGATGCCAGCAAGTTAAACCTTGTCGCACAATACTATGACAGCCAGCAAGATTCGCCATACGGTTTGTACATTGTTAACAATAAATTTGTTGATGTACGAGAGGGGTTCGATTCCGACCGTGAACATGGTACAGAGCGAGTTCTCTTAAGTGCGAACTACGCTCACGACAGCGTATTCGGTCATCAACTGATAGGCGAGTTATCTTACCGTAGTGAAGACCAAACCTTTACTCCTTATTACCAAAGTGCCTCTCAACAAAAAACAGAAGTTTTTGCTGGGCGCTTAGCGTTAGCTAAAAGCTGGGAGTCATTCAAACTTGTTTATGGTGTCGATGCGTACTTAGACCGTTTTGAAAGTAACCAGGCTCTGTTCGATCCAACCATTGCGAACAGCTCTGGGAACTTAATTAATCGAACCTATGCCGAAGTGGGGCGTTACCCAGATGTTGATGTGGCGTCTTACGCAATATTTGTCCAAGGGGATTACCAAATCAATCAAGATTGGTCAGTACAAGCAGGCTACCGCTACCAATACATGGACAATAAGATTGATGATTTTGTTGCCTATAGTATACAAAAGAAGATCGCATCGGGTAATGGTGTATCAGCGGATGCGGTACCAGGTGGCAGCACTGACTACTCTGTGAGCTTATTTAATTTGGGCACCATTTATCAGCTTAACGATGAATCTCAGCTTTGGGCGAACTTCTCTCAAGGTTTCGAACTCGCTGATCCTGCAAAGTACTACGGCCAAGGTAGCTACGATGCCGCGGATGCAAATGGTCACTACGCGTTGAACAATAGCATTAATGTATCTGACTCAAAAATGTCGGGCATCAAAACGGACAGCTATGAAATTGGTTACCGATTAGATACGGATACTGTCGCACTGCAAGCGGCGGGTTACTACTCGGTTTCGGATAACTCAATCAAGTATGACAAGAAGACGCTCCTAATCACCAATGTTGATGACGAGCAACGTGTATACGGTGCCGAAGCAAACATTAACTACTGGGTAAACCGTGATATTTTGTTAGGTGCATCAGGTCACTATGTGGTTTCTGAGCTGAAAACCAACGGTAAGTGGGAAGATCTAAGCGCGGGTAAAGCAAGTACATCAAAAGCGAACGCGTGGGCGGCTTACTATCAGGATGGCTATTCAGTACGTTTACAAAGCCAGACGATGTTTGATTACGAAGATGACGCAAACAATAAACTAGATGGATACACTACGTTTGATCTTCTTGGTAACGTAACACTACCTATCGGGCAGTTAGGTTTTGGTATTCAAAACCTATTTGACGAAGACTACACAACCGCTTGGGGACAACGTGCGCAGATTCTTTATGCAGCACACTACGATGCAGCAGCGTACGACTACAAAGGAAGAGGTCGCACATTCACACTGAACTACAGTGTCGAATACTAAAGCTAACTATCTCCGAATATCAAAAAAGCCGCTTGAAGCGGCTTTTCTTTTAGGCTTGATCTGTCTTCGCTGTGTCTACAACGTTTTCCGTGTGTTCTGAAGCTTGGTTTTGTTCTTCAGCTTCCATTTTCGCGCGTTCAGCTTTGGAGATATAACGCGGCTTATTGCTCTTATGTAGCTTAGCGTTATGCTTCTTCTGCTTCGCTTTCAAGATCTGATTGATTTTCTTCTTGCGGTTCATGGTGGTGGTCCTTTAATTTAGCGAGGCAGGATAGTTACTTTTTTATCAAGTTACAACTAAATAAGCGCCGGTATCGGTCGCAAAATTCAAGTACGTTCCTATGTCCAATCATCTATCGCGTTTTAATGGAGCCCAAATGAAAACACTGTACACCGAACGTTTGATACTGCGTCTTGTGAGTGTAGATGATGCACCATTTATACTAGAACTTTATAACCACCCAGACTTCTACCGTTTTGTCGGAGACAAACAAATTCGTACCGAATATGAAGCGGCGCGTTACATAAAAGAAAACATGCTACGCATGCAACAAATTAAAGGCGTGAGTTTACTCGTTGTAGAGAAGAAAGAAGATGGGCAACCCATCGGGATTTGTGGGTTGGTTAAACGTGACACATTACAACACTATGATCTCGGATATGGATTTTTACCTTCCGCTTATGGCTACGGCTACGGAACGGAGTCTGCAACCGCAGTGCTGGAATACGCTAGAGAGGAAATGAAACTCGATAATTTGGTTGCCATCACCAACAATGACAATATTCGTAGTATAAGTTTGCTCAAAAAACTGGGCTTTGAGTTTGAACGAGTTGAGCAGCAATATGATAATGGCCGCACGTTAGAACTTTACACAATGATGTTGTGATTTTTGGATAGCGCATGAGCGATATTTTACTTGGCAAACTCGCCACTGAATTTAAGACAGTAAAAGCCATGGTAGAGGTTTACTGTCATGACCATCATGGAACAAAACGTGACTTATGCTCAGAATGTCGTGAGCTGCTTGAATACGCAGAAGTGCGCCTCGACCGCTGTCCTTATGGAGAGAATAAACCGACGTGTAATAAATGTCCGATTCACTGCTACAAACCAGAGCCGAAAGAACAAATGCGTTTGGTCATGCGTTACTCTGGCCCCAGAATGTTACTGAAACATCCCATCTTGGCGGTTCGTCATTTGCTTCATGAAAAGCGAATGGTACCGGAAAAGCCTGCAGCGAACGCGTCAAACCGTCACAAGCGTTTATCTAAACAAAAATGCGAAGAATAAAAAAACGAGGGCGACATGCCCTCGTTTTCGTTGAGTAGAAGCGGCGTGATTAGAGGCCAGCGGCCATACGCTGTTTGGTTTTGCTCGCAGCAAGTAGCATGTATACGCCAGTCGCAACCAAAGCGGCAAACAAGTAGCCTAGTAAGCCGTGTTCTTGGCCCATAAATTTATCAGCGACAACTGGGCCAGCAACAGAGCCGATGCTGTAGCTAAACAGCATGACTTGTGTCGCAGAGACAATAAAGCGTTCATCAAGTCCTTCGCAACCTAAGTTGATTGCTATCGGGTACAAGGCAAAAGTAGCTGCACCTAAAAAGAATAATGCAGCAGCCAATACCACGGCTGACGAGGAAATAAAGGTCATACCGATCGAAAAAATACCCAAAATACAGAAAAACGCCATTAGCACTGTGCGGCTCATGTATTTGTTTAACGCGGTCACCATTGGTTGAACTAGCATGCCACCTAGAATCACTAGCGCCATCAATGTACCAATGTCTTGATGGCTAATTTTACGGTTAGTTAACTCAACTGGCATTAATCCGTAGATCGCACCTAAGGTCAAACCTGAAACAACACAACCAATAATTGCTGCATGGTTTAGTTTGGCAATTTGCTTAAATGATAAAGCGGTTGATTCATGGCTGTTTGGCTGCTCACAATCAATGAACATTAACACCAGCATAGCCATTAGGATCAACGTCGTGATCGCAATAAACGGAACGCCGCCACTTACGCCAAGCACGCCAATACCAAACTGGCCTAATGCTGAACCACCATAAAGCGATAGCATGTACAAGCTCAAACGTTTCGCACGCGATGCTTCGTCTCCAGACATTAGCCAAGACTCAACAATGACAAAAACACCAGCAACCGCGATACCCGCAATAAAGCGAGCGGCAAGCCACATCAATCCGTTAGCAAACACGGGTAGTGTGACGATAGTTAGCGAAAATACGGCCAAGCAACCAATAAACGCGTTACGGTGACCAACTTGACGTACGATACGTTCAATAAAAATAGCACCGGTTAATAAGCCGCCATAAAACACACTCGCCAACCAACTCGCGTAATCTGCTGAGATGTTGTATTCACCGAGCATGAGAGGGATCAAGCTCATTAAATAGCCCGAAGCCACCGCATAAAGAGACAGTGCGACGACTGGAACTGTAACTCGTGGTGATGCTGCAGGAACGACTGTGTTTTCCACTGTTTTGCGCCTATAAGTTAAATGAAATCTAAGGGTTATTCGGCGCGAATATGAGGCTAATAGTTAGGCAAGTAAAATGATAAATTTAAGTCGTTTCGACAAATAATATTTATTAACTAGATAGGTTGATAAGTTGCATAAAAACGCCAACCTACAAACAAGGTTGGCGTGGAAGATTATTTAGTAAGTGCTTGATTTAACCATTGATCAAATTGAGTTTTAGGTAACGCACCATTGATCATATCAACACGTTGACCATTTTTGAAAACCATAATGGTAGGAATGCTGCGAATACCAAATTGCGCCGCAAGTTGTTGTTGAGCTTCGGTATCAATCTTAACAAAACGAGCCGTTCCGGCTTGCTCATGAGCAACATCAGAGAAAACAGGAGCAAAACCAACGCACGGGTTGCACCATGGGGCCCAAAAATCTACTACAACAGGCATATCACTTTGTAATAGAGCAGAAAAGTTATCTTGTGTACCTTCGATAGGCGAGCCGTCTAAAAGTGCACTTTTACATTTACCGCAAGTTGCAGATTCGGCAACGCGCTCATTAGGGACACGATTTAGACCGCCGCACGAAGGGCAGCGAGTTTTAAACGATGACATGACTTCTTCCTTTATTACGTATTGATGAAAACATGACTTACCAGTCAGCCTCATTATTTGTATACTTATTTTTTAACCTGCCGAAATAACGCAGCGCAGGTTTGTATTTGAGCCTAAGGTTCTAAGAAATTTTATTAAAATACAACAATAAATAGGTCTGCGATGACAAATTACTACGCTGAAATTACAGGTTGGGGGAAATGTGTTCCGCCAGCCGTGCTCTCTAACGATGATCTTAGCACTTTCCTCGATACTTCCGATGAGTGGATTCGTACCCGCACTGGTATCGAAAACCGCCGTATTAGTCATGTAAACACGTCAGACATGGCGACCGTTGCTGCTAAACATGCATTAGCTCGAGCAGGCGTCGATGCAACAGACGTGGATTTAATCATTGTGGCGACTTGTTCACCAGATTCATTGATTCCAAATATCGCGTCTAAGGTACAGCAGAACCTAGGTATTCGTGCAGCCGCTGCCTTTGACTTAAATGCCGCATGTACGGGATTTGTCTATGGCCTAGAAACGGGCACACGTTTGATTCAATCAGGTAACTATCGTAACGCGATCATTATTGGTGCGGAAAGATTGTCTTTCTACATCGATTGGGCAATGCGAGATACCGCTGTTCTATTTGGTGATGGTGCGGGCGCCGTTGTGTTATCAAGAACGGAAAAAGAAACGGGTTTACTACAGTCTCAAATCGGTTGTGACGCAAAAGGCCGCGATATTCTGTCCGTACCAAAGTTTGGTACTTGTATGGATCGCTTTGCGGAAGACAACGGTTACTGGGATTTCAACTTTGTAGGACAAGAAATTTTCAAACGTGCAGTAAAAGGCATGGGGCTAGCTGCGAAAACCGTACTGAAAGCATCACAGTTAACGACGGAACAAATCGATGTTGTGATTCCGCATCAAGCGAATATTCGTATTATTCAAACCTTGTGTGACCTGTCTGGAATTCCACACGACAAAGCGTTTGTTAACATTCAAAACTATGGCAATACTTCAGCTGCGACGGTGCCAATTGCATTGTGTGAAGCGGTAGAGCAAGGTCGAGTTAACCCAGGTGATAATATGCTTCTTGCTGCATTTGGTGCAGGTTTGACATGGGGTGCGGCAGTATTGAAATGGGGTGACCGCGTAACGCCAATTGGTGAAAGTGATGCGGTTCTGCCTGAATGTGAGCAATCCGCGCTAGAATTACTTGAGCGTGCCATTAAGCTGTGTAACGAACGCCGTCGCGACGAGGTGTAACGGACACTTTGCAAACATAAGATGAGTAAGGGAGCGCGAGGCTCCCTTATTTGATGATGTGTTCTACAGCTACCTGTAAAATATCTTACGACATAAAACCCAGGTTTGAATGAGTAAAATTACGGATGTTCGGGAAGACGTATTCCAGTGCAGCGTTATCACTCACGCCCATCCACTGTGCTAGTGTTGAACCAACTTGATCAGCGGCAATTTTGGGTATGAGTCGGCCTTGAGAGTAATCATCGTTTCCGCCCAGTATTAGTTCCGGCCATGTACCGATAGGTTGTTTCCCATTTACCGCGCCTCCAATTAATAGTTGATGGCCACCCCAGCCATGATCGGTACCATTTCCGTTGCTCATCATCCGTCGACCGAAGTCAGACATAGTGAAAGAGGTGACTTGCTTGTTTAGCCCTAACCGTTCGACCGCACGATACATTGCTAAAAGGTTTGTCGCGAGATCCTCAAGTAACACTGGATGACGTGCCAATTGCGAATCGTGCAGGTCATACCCAGAGTGTTTAACGAAAAAGACTTGTCGTTGCTGCTTCAGGACATCTTGGCTTGCTATCAATTTGTACACGGTTTGCATCTGCTTGCCGAGCGTCGATGACGTAAACAACGGCTCGTCAGCAATGTGGTTGAGTTGCTCGCTCAGTACACTACTCATTACCATCGACTCATCAACCATCAAATTAAAATGACCATTAAATGGATTGTCAGTTTGATGAGAGAGAAGGCGATCATAGATCCCCTTGTATAGCGGGTTATCAATCGCGGTAAGCTGAACTGCGCGATCTTTTTTCAGGACGGTTTGGCGGTGTTTCATTGCCCGTAACCAAAGCGAGTTGCCATGCACACTGTATAGCGGTGTTATTTCTGATTCAGAGTTTAATACATCCAACATTCTGCCAGCCCAACCAAGATTTTTAGACTCGCTCATTCCACCAAGTAACCAAGCGTCTGTTTGAGAATTATGAGAAAACAGTTGCTCGGGAAGTGATGCTTCACCTTGCTCAATAGCTTGTTTGGTGACGGGATGGTTGAGAATGCCACTATTGAGCACGATGCTGGCATCGCCTTGTTCGAAAACGGAAGTTAACGCATTTAACTTTGGGTGTAAGCCGAGCTTCACTGGGTGATTTGAGCTATCGACAGCACTCAAATTGATAGGGAGTATGTCTTCTTTGGCGACAGAGAGTGGCCCTCTGACTTTGGAATATTGACGATAGTGCGCCTCCGATAATGGCAGTATGGTGTTGAATGCATCGTTTCCGCCTGCTAAATACACACATATTAATGCTCGAAAGTCATTGGATGGCGCTGCGAGAGAGTAACCTGGCAGACTAAGAGAGGCTAGTGCGCCCATCGATAGCGTGCTTTGTATAAAATGTCGTCGTGAAATATCCATAATTCACTCCTAATCCTGAATATAGAATTCGTCGCCAGAAATGGCGGTAAATATCACTAGAGCGAGTTTTGTTGTTGGCACATAGTCCCCACGATAATCATTCAGGGCGGTGAGCATGAGCTCTTTCAATTCAGCAGAAGCCGTTCCAGCAAAGAAACGCTCGTTAACCAATTCGACTAAGGCACGGTGATCGTCCAGAAGAAGATAAAACTCGTTAAGATCGAAGTGGTAGGAATCACCACCTCCTCTACGAGTGCTGGTTAACATATAGTTGACCAAATCGGTATAAACAGACCAATTGAGAAGTTCATACTCTGGAGAGTTAATACCAGACTCCGTAAACTCGTTAGACGGCTGATAGTCTGGAGAGTAAAAATTAAACACGGAAGGAGAACGAAGCGGCCCTTGATTAGCGATGTTCATCATCGTTGTTGCGTCTTCGTAACGTGATCCTTTAACCGTAAAACCTGATGCTCGATGAAAATTAGTCAGGACCAGTATCGGTTCTTTCACTTTTATAGGCGGTGTATCCGTCATCCCTAATGCTTCAGGATCGAGCAATATGGCTCGAACAACGGCGGTTAGATCGCCTTTTTCTCCTTCCCCATTGTTGTTAAATATCGTAGCAACACGCGCGACGTACTCTGGGCTTGGATTTGAACTGACCAAACGTTGGATAAGTAATTTTGAAACAAATGGAGCAACATTTGGGTGAGACATCAACATATCAATCACTTTTGAAAGCTCTTCTTGTGCGGTTAGACCCGATGGGATCACGTTCCCTAGAAATCGCTTCTCGCCGGTGTCGTGTCGCTGACTGATAACTCGCATCGGTTTCACGAATGCGATGTCGGAATTTTTCCATCCAGTTAATGCTCGCGCGAGCTCTTGAATATCAGTTTGATTGTACGTGGGGATAGGTTTGCCTGTTGCGTGGTTTAGTTTTTTACTGCCATCTAAATTGAGTTCATACAAACCGATAGTGAATAGCTGCATTAACTCTCGAGCAAAGTTCTCATCGGGAAGCGTTCCTGTCGCACTATTTTCTTTTGCACTACCGAGCATAGATAAATAGCTCCCCATGACTGGATGGATGGAAACGTCATACAACAGGTCTCGGTAGTTGCCAAACGCATGTTCAACCAACAGATCGTAGTAATTCACTAACCCTGTAGGTTTGCTGGAAAGAACGCCGCCATAACGAGAAACGACTACGATCTGACTCAATGCATAAGCCATTCGCTGTCTGAGCTGATCTTCAGCAGTAACAACAATTTGATACCAAGCATTTTCGCGGTTTGACTGTAGGCCTTTAGAAAAAGGCGTTTGATAAAGTGGTTGATGGTAGGTTGCTGGCAGGTTGATTTGTTCCTGTATCCAGTCCTCTAACCCGTTTTCCCTAACCTCATTAATTAACGCAGGAGTTGGTCCAAAAGAGGTTTGATAGAGAAAACGCGCAACGGTTTGATCGGATGGGGATTGCTGTATTTGTGCTGATACATTAGGCACATGGCTCAGCAATAAGATAGCCAATCCTAGTACCCAAGCAGAGATTTTATTTAGCTTCTGACGTCTCATAGTTAACTCGCTTACCCGAAGTAACGATTTAAGTCCATTTAACGGGAGTTATTAAGCTCTTTTGAGCTGTTTAGTAAATTTATGAAAATCAAGCAGCTGCATAGGCGAGTATAGTAGCTATAAGTGGTGAACAAAAAACTCAAACGGTGAATTTGGTACTATAGTGCTAGAAGTTTTTGATGCTATTTTTTCTAAGATACTGATATTAAATATGGCCAGTGAAGAGTAATAAGAAGAGATATCGCAATGGATATAGAAGGGGGACAGCTAAAGTACTGTTAACAAGAGATTGGTATGTTTGTTAAGGCTTAAGTTAGTTTCAAGAAATTATTGAGCCAATAAATAAAGTCCATTGGTTTGCACAAGAGAAAACCACACGGATGTTCTCTTGTACAAAGCAACAAAGGTTATTTTCGGGCAAGCTTATGGTGAGCACGAGAAAAGTGATCGGCACAAAATGCGCCAACAATCGAGAGTTCGCCAGCCAGACAAAGCGCAGCTGCGACTTCGGCTAACGCTTTCGCTTTGCCGTTGCCGTGCAAACCCAAAATATCCAAACATGCTTTTTGTGTTGGAAGGCCAGTACCACCACCAACCGTCCCCACCATGATGTTTGGCAAGGTCACGCACGCGTACAAGTTGCCTTGAGCGTCCACATCCATACGAGTGATTCCAATGGCAGACTCTGCAACGCAAGCGGCATCTTGACCACAAGCAATGTACAGCGCGGCAAGCGCGTTTGCGTAATGCGCGTTGACGCCAATTGTCCCGCTGAGTAAACCGCCCACTGTGGTCATTTTGCCAAATTGAACCATAGACTCCGGCGTCGTATGCAGATATTTTTCCACCAACTCAGCAGGAATGGTCACTTCGGCGGATACTTTCTTACCGCGTACCGAGCGCAGTGTGTGTGCGTTTGGTTTTTTGTCGCCTGATAAGTTGCCATCCAAGAATGCTTGAGTTGGTTTGATTGGGCTGGTCGCCAAAATATGATGGAACACTTCGTTTGTTGCGATGGTCACCATGTTTTGTCCGGAAGCGTCACCAGTCACGTATTCAAAGACCAAATAAACATGGTTTCCTTCGATATTTACATTGATGTCTTTGAGTTTGCCATGTGAGGTGGTGGATTCCGCTATTTGACGAAATGCGTCAAACTGGGTCACAACCCAACTGACGAACTGGCCAGCGTCGGCAAGGTTATTAAAGGCGAACACTGGCGTTCGGCTCACCCCTTCACTCAGCAACAATGCGCTCGCGCCACCAGCGGCGGTGATAAGATTTGCGCCACGGTTGTAGGAAGCGACTAACGCGGCTTCTGTCGTTGCGAGCGGAACCAAAAAGTCATCGTTCGCATACAAGCCGTTGACGCGCAAAGGGCCTGCAATGCCGACCGGCACATTAACAGTACCAATGAAGTGCTCGATGTTGTTGGAGTAAGCATCGCAATGTGACTGCGTGAAAGGATCAAGGAGATGATCTTTATTGGTCACGTGTTCCAATACTTGCCAACGGCGCGCCAAATGCTTATCCGATAGGCCAGGGCTTAAGCAGAGACGTTTCTCTGGCTTGTGAAACTTCGGTTCTAATGCCGATTGAATCTTACTGCTGGTTTCGATATCGGAAAGGGCGGAGCTTTGAACAGGGTTATCTTGGTTTAACTTCGGCATACAAACGTTAACTGAAAAATCGAACCAGAGATTGTAGTGATTGAGGCTTTGATTACAACGTTGATTATACGTTTTGCAACAAATACCACTATGCAAGCGCCTTTATTATCCAAGTGATTTGATATTGGAGCGACGAATTTACCGGACATAAATGGGTTTTGACAATGAATGTTGCAGTAAATGGCAGATCCGGGAGGTTATGGCTTTTAGAGAAACTGGCCTGTAGGTGTTTGGATTCGGCAAGGTGTAAGCATGAGCGCCTTAAAAGCGGAATGGTTCAATCTATGAAAGGAATAAATTGTCTAACCCAGTCCCTTGGGTCAGACGTTAGTTTGAATCGGTTGTTCAAAAACTAGTTGAAGGCGCGAGCCACACGTCCCGCACTTTGAATACGGTAATGGCCAACGTAAGCAGGAACAAATACAGATTGTCCCTTCGCGGCGGTTAACGTCTCACCGTTATCACTGATGAGTGTCAGGTCGGCATCAATCGCCATCAAAATCTCTGCGCTATTGGCATCAACCACTTCATTGTTCGGTTGGTTAAGAATGCTGAAACTAAAGTCTGCCACTGGGACCGGATAAAGGCTTTGGCAACCATTGGCATTGGGTTTAAGAACAAGGCTGTTAAACGGCTTAGGCACAAAATCTGTGCATTTAACCAGTTCTTCAACATCCATATGTTTCGGCGTGAGTCCTGCACGCAAAACGTTATCTGAGTTCGCCATGATCTCTAATCCCGTACCTTTAATGTAAGCGTGTGGCGTTCTTGCGCTCAGGAACATCGCTTCGCCAGGTTGCAGCGTGATGACATTCAACAGTAATGGCGAAAACAAGCCGACATCGCCAGGGTATTGAGTGGATAGATCCAAGATGAGCTGGTAAACGTCGCTGTCAGTGCCTTGTTCCGATTGACGTGAAGCGTGGGCAAGAAGCTGTTTCAGTGCTCGCTCTTTTGTTTCTCCTTCCATGGTAAGAATGTGCACAAAGAAATCGCGTAAACCTTGTGAGTTGATTTCGCGTTTGAATGTGTCAAGAGGCGCGCGTAGCTCATCGATATCGCAAAGGCTAAATGCCTCAATAATCTCGGCATACGAGCGAAAACCGTTCATGGCTTGGTAACTTGTCAGCGCGTACACCAACTCTGGTTTGTGGTTTGGATCCTTGTAGTTACGATGGCTTGCGTTTAGTGGGATCCCGGCACTTTGTTCTTTTTCGAAGCCTATTTCGGCATCTTGTTTGCTTGGGTGAACTTGAATCGACAGTGCATGTTCGGCCGCTAAGATCTTAAACAGAAAGGGCAGGTCGCCAAATTTCGCTGCGGTTTCTGCTGATAAGTAAGCGGGTTGGTTTTGTTTGATCAGTTCAGACAAAGGCAGCGTGTTCTGCTCAATCTGAACTTCAGAGCAGCCGTTTGGGTGAGTACCCATCCATACTTCTGCTTGAGGCTCATTCGTTTCGTTAGAAAAGCCAAACAAATCGTGAATAGAAGAGGTGCTTCCCCAAGCGTAGTTTTGGATTTTGTTGTTCATTTGAAAGAAGCTATGCGATGAAATAGTGTTCAAATTCATGAATTTTTCCCATAGTTAACCCTCCGAACTGAATCGGAAGAAAAATTGAGCAGAGATACGTTAAATAAGGTGGGCGAGCGCGGTTAGGTCACTCGCCAATTTGCCCGAAGGGCGATAAGTCGATTTACAACCGAGGTTTTGGTTCGAGTGGTTTTCGTGATGGTTGCGCTTGCAAAAATGGCAGCAACAAAAGGCCAATGACGGCTGCACAAACTGAAATGGTGATGAAGAAACCCGTCCAATGATATTCTTCAAGAATTAACGCCAGTGGATAACCAGACAATGCTGCGCCCATGTAGGCGAACAAGCCCACGAATCCTGTTGCCGCGCCGGCAGAGTCTTTGTGAGAGCACTCCGCCGCCGCCATACCGATCAGCATTTGTGGTCCAAAGACAAAGAAGCCGATGGAGAACAATCCCGCTGCTTGGAATGCAAAGTTGGTCAGAGGCATTAGCCAAAGCGCAGAGACAGATAAGAAAATCCCAATCGCGAACAGCAAGTTCATTGGTCCACGGTTACCGTCAAAGAGTTTGTCTGAGCCCCAACCCGCAACCAATGAACCAACAAAACCGCCAATTTCAAACATCGACAGAGCAGCGTTGGCATTAATCAGGCTATAGTGATGCTGCTCGGTCAAGTACAGGTTTCCCCAGTCATTGATTGCGGTTCGGACGATGTAAACCAACACGTAACTGAACGCGAGTAGCCAGATGTATTTGTTGTTAAATACGTACGATTTCAGAATTTCTCGGTAGGTGAGGCCACGTCCGTAATTTTCTTGCGCAAGTTCTAGTGCGTCGTTGCGCCATTGTCCGACACTTGGTAAGCCCATTGTTGTGGGTTTGTCGCGCAATCGCCAACAAACGAATAGACCGAGTAATACCCCGATGATGCCGGGTAGAATAAAGCCTTCACGCCAGCTGTAGTGCAACGTTAAATAGCCCACCAAAATAGGGATCAGAGCGCCACCAACGTTGTGTGCGGTGTTCCAAATCGCCCATAAGAAGCCACGCTCGGAGCGTGAATACCAAGTGGTTAACAGCTTGGAGCATGAAGGCCAGCCCCAGCCTTGGAACCACGCGTTTAAGATCCACAGAGTAATGAAAGCCGCGAGTGAGCTAGAAAAACCGAACGCGATATTGACCAGACCTGTCGCAATCAATCCTAATCCCATGAAATAACGAGGGTTAGAGCGATCTGAAATCGTACCGGAAATAAACTTCGAGCAGCCGTAAGTAATGTAGAAAAGCGTACCGATAAGGCCCAAATCGCCCTTATCTAAGCCAAGATCGGTAATCATCGCTGGTGCGGCGTAGTTAAAGGTCTTACGAGTAAAGTAGAAACCTGCGTAGCCGATGTACATCCCCAACATAATGTGCAAACGCCAATGGCGGTAACGCTGGTCGATTTGCTCGTTGCTCAGACTCGGTTGAGTAAATTTAGGTGAACGTAAAAATCCAAACATCTTGAGTTACACCTTAGGTAAAGTAATGCTGATTTGTGTGCCGATCACTTGATCGCTGGTGGAGTAGATAACCATTTTTCCACCTAACGCGTGCACACGCTCTTGCATGCCGCGAACGCCCATGCCTTTCATGCTGTCCTGAACTTTGAAGCCGACACCATCATCGTGAATCATCAATGACACCGCCGCTTCTCCGATCGTCAGTTCAATAGTGATCAACTGCGCTTCTGCATATTTGGCGGCGTTATTCAATGACTCTTGGCATAAACGGAATAGGGTGACTTTGAGCGTGTCACTCAAGTTGGTGTAATCGCCTTGCCAGTTCAGTTGAACAGTCGTTCCGTGATTGGCAAATTCCATCTCTCGCGTCAGTTGCTCGACGGATTCTTTCAAGTCCAAATCATCCAGCATTTTTGGTCTTAGCTTGCTTAACAGTCGCTTAGTGGTGTCGTACACGTTGAGGGAAAGCCCTTCGATCATGTCGGCGCAACCCACGCTTGTTTCTGTGTTATTTACCCGCTTAATGATGTTGGCTTGTGTGCGGATCGCCGTGATGTTCTGTCCAATTTCGTCATGTAGCTCGCGCGCAATATCGCGTCTTACCGATTCTTCCGCTTTGATAAGCTGGCGAGACAAATTCTGATTGCGTGCAAGTTCGCCGCGCAGTTTGTGATTGAGGTCTTTTTGTTTCTGAACCCCTAAGCCGAGCATAATGCCGGTGATGGTTTGCGCCGAGAGAGATAATAACAAATCGGTGATTTCTAGATTTGATACGCCGCTGCGAGCCGCAATCAGCGCAATGCTGTTGAGCATGGTGGCGAGCAGGGCTCCTTGCCAGCCGTAACGAAGTGCCAACACGATAATTGGGATAGCCATACAAAATGGCGCAAATCGTTTTAGCTCTTCAGGTAAACTGGTTTGCACCAAAATACTGCCGATCAAAAGCAGCGCATAAAGCACGATATGACGCACCTGAAATACAACGGCATTACTAAGTAGGAGAGAGCTAAGCGGAGACCAACGACTTTGGAACAAATAGCTCCACAACAGGTAGCACATAGGAACCAGCATCAGCCCACCAGAAATACTGGCTAACCACACCATGTAAACAGAAGGCACGTGAAAGCCGACCGCCATTACGTTGATGAAGGCGGTAATGATGATCACAACGCCCATTACGGCTAAGTGGCGGTTTTGGTCACCGTAGTAGTATTTTTTCGCAATCAGTGTGACCGGGATACTGGCAATGCTCGCAATCAGCACGGTAAGCCACTGCGGTTGACCCAGTAACATCGCAAGTGCGATGGAAAGTCCCCACTCCGAAAGGTAAATCGTCGGCCAATAAGCGGTACGAGTGTGAAGGGCGACACCTAATCGTAAAGCGAAAGGAAACAATAAGATCGCCAACTCGGGATCATTGACAAAGTAATAGGCAATCACCCACAAGCAAAACCAGGCGCAAGCCATAACAAAAAGTCCGCAAATGGTGGTAACAGCATAAGCTCGCATTAAAAGGACTCTTGAGAAAATAGTTTGGCGAGCTCAACGTTGTTTTTCACGCCGAGTTTGTCGATGGCATTCGCACGATGAACATGCACAGTCTTGTGGCTCAAGCCAAGCTCTGCCGCGACAGACTTTACATCCAACCCAGTGGCAAGTAGCTGACATACCTCGTTTTCACGTTTTGTCAGTTGGCATAGAGAGGTGGTGTTGTCTCTAGGCGTTGCAAGTTTAAGTGCAATATCTGATGTGAGGTAACAGCCGCCAGAAGCACTGGTTCTCACGGCTTGAATAAGTTCGTCTGGGCTACAGCGTTTACTAAGATAGCCTTTTGCACCTAGCTTTAGTGATTTTTCCACCATCGCAGGGGAGTCATGCACGCTAAGCATCACGCAGGCAATGCCAGTTGGTATTTCGCTGAGAAAGTTTAAGCCGCTTTCATCTGGCATGGAGATATCTAGGATGACGACATGAGGGTGTACCGCAGGCAAGCCTTTTCGCGCTTCGGCGACAGAGCCGAATTCACCAACAACGGTAATATCACTTTCTAAATTTAATAATTGTGCGAAACCTGAACGCACGATGACGTGATCATCAACTAGAGCAACATGAATCATTATTACAACCAAATAGAGCAGACGACTAACAACAATAAGCTCCAACAGGAGCCAATAGAAAAATCTTTAATGATACTGAATTGAGCCATGCTTTTTAATGATCTTGCGCGCTTTACCGAAGTAAAGCGCGCAGAGAAGTTAGGCTTGGTTTTGTGCAAGTTGAAGCTTCTTCGCGTGTCGAATCTTCTTCTCTTCCGCGATAGCGACGAAAGCAAGCAAAACAATACAAATCATGGCGGAGGTATCTAGGGCTGCGAAGGTACCTTTCCAACCTGTTAAGCCGAAGATAGGTGTACCGTCTGCAATCATACCGAGACCAAGTTTCGCGAAGCTGTCACCGATTAGGTAAGCGAATGTACCTTTTACGCCGTCAGCCACACTGATTGCTTTTTTAGGGACAAAACCAACCGCGGCAACACCGATAAGAAGTTGCGGACCAAACACCAAGAAGCCCAATACAAATAGAGAGGCTAAGTACATGAACTCGCTAGTGGCGTGTTGGTAGAACTCAAGCGATACGATGATCAAGCCAAGAGACACACAAGCTACCAATGCGCGGCGACCGTTTGCTAGGTCAGATAAGTAACCCCACATCAAAGTACCCACAAGCGCACCGACTTCGAACAGAGTAAAGCCAGAGATTGCCGTTTCTTTTGAAAGACCAAGCTCTTGGTATGCGTATACCGTTGACCATTGGTCGATACCGATACGCACGATGTAAAGGAAGATGTTGGCAAAGCAAAGTAGCCAGATAACTTTGTTTTTAAGAACGTATTCAACAAAGATTTCTTTTTTGGTCATCTGGTTTTCTTCAGCGGCGGTGTCTTCTTCACTCACTGCTTCATCGAAAAGTTCTTCTACTTTACCTAGACCGTAAGCTTCTGGAGAGTCGCTACCAAAGCGCATACCGATAAAGCCGACGATGATCGCGATGATAGAAGGGAACACGAACATGCCGATTACGTGCCCGTCGAATAGGTAGTTGGCACCGAAAAGAGCAACACCCGCTGCGCCCGCACCACCAACGTTGTGTGACATGTTCCACAAGCCGAGGTAAGAGCCGCGTTTGTTACGAGGTGTCCATTTTGTAATGGTTGAGTAACTAGAAGGGCCACCAGTACTTTGGAAGAAACCACTTAGAGCGTAGAAAGCCACCATCAAGAACAGGCTTGCACTACCGCCGCCCATGCTGAAGCTGAAACCAAGCATTGCAAGACCAGAAAGGATCAGCATAAAAGGGAGGAATTGCTTGGTGTTCTTACCGTCAGCGTAGTAAGACACAACGGTTTTACCGATGCCGTATGTGATGGAGAAGCCAAGGCCAATAAGACCTAGGTCTGTCATGCTCAAACCGTAAGTTGAGATCATGTCGTTTTGCGCGACATTGAAGTTCTTACGAATCAAGTACATGGTTAGGTAGCCGATGAATACGACCAAGTAAGATTGGATGAACGGTTTAAACCACATCTTTCTTCTAACTTCGACGGGAAGATCGAGGGTCGGCTTCCGCACCTGTTCGAGGAATTTTAACATGATGAACTCTCTTGTAATTGTTTTAGAAACACAACGGAGACCGTTATGCGCTCTTGTTACCTTTGACTGAGCGGAATTCTAGAGAGTGGTTTTGTGAGGCACATGAGATGGTTGCCTAGATCGGCTAGGAAAAATTCCTAGAAATGCCTAGTAAGGCGGAAAAGCGTGAAAAGAGTCACACAAAATCCTTACTAATCTATGGGTCTTTGACAGGGTTCTATCGGATTGGAAAGCGTTCAAATGCAAGCAGGTTAATATACGCAAGCTTAGTGCTGACAAGGGGTGAGCACGTTTGGTTGGAGAGAATAGTGGCTTGTCGCTAAGTATCAATTGGGAACGAGAAGCAAACAACAGAAACCCGGAGGTCTCTGTTAGAAATATTAGGAATTTGGCTAGGTTGACGTGTTAAGGCGCAGGGCTGTATAGACGTGGCGAGCCGTGTTTTGGTAAGTGAATTAGGTTCAAATGGTTTCTTCTTGCCCATTCGACAGTTAACGCTGTAGGTGCAGATAAGCAAACCAGAGTGGGGATACGCGCGCGAACGGCTTTGTGGATCAACTCTAAGCTGCAACGGCTTGTCATGATAGCGAAGCCACTTTGAGGCTCGATGTGATTGTTGGCCAATGCGCCAATCAACTTATCTAGCGCGTTGTGACGGCCGATGTCCTCTCGGCACAACTTGATGTTGCCTTGTAAATCTGCAAATAAAGCGGCGTGTAACGCGCCAGATTCACGTGCGGCTTCTTGATGCAGTGCGACTTTGTCTCGCAGCCCTTCAAATACATCGGAGCGCGGAGGAAGAGACGGTGTTAGCGGTGCCAAATCAGGCAAAGCTTGTTCCAGAGCCTCTACACCACAAATGCCGCATCCGGTTGTGCCGGCAAGATTTCGGCGCTGTGTTTTTAACGCCCAGAAAGC
This sequence comes from Vibrio sp. 1641, assembly GCF_033339995.1. NCBI lineage: Bacteria > Pseudomonadati > Pseudomonadota > Gammaproteobacteria > Vibrionales > Vibrionaceae > Vibrio > Vibrio sp. 1641. Next base: position 831,248 of record NZ_JAWOVP010000002.1, on the reverse strand, counting down.
GCGGTTGCTGATTTCCACTTCCGCATAGTGAGATTCGTGATCGCCACCAATTTCAATGTCTTTAATCTCTTTGAAATCGTGGACGATGCCTGTGCTTAGGCTAAATCCTTTCACGAAGTCTTCCAGATGGCCTGGCGTCACCATCATGACCGCTTGGCTAATGCCGTTATAGCTGATAGCTAAGGCGGATTCACTCGCCAGCGACATTTGTTGCACTGGGCGGCCATCAATCAATTCTCGGTAATTGAACGCACTTGGTTGAGGTGGTGCTTGATTGAAATCGGACAGTTCAAAATAAGATTGAGTAGTACATCTCATGAAATCACCTCATAAGCCGTTATGTATGCCAAAAATTGACGTGTGGATTCTTGTTATCGATTGAATATGTTTTTTGCTTCTGCGAAGCACTGATCGGTTAGCGCGGAGAACGGTTCTTGTTTTCGCTTTAACAAACCTAGCGGGGCGTGAACGGCGGCTTCTTCGATAGGGATAATGCGAAGCGTATCGTTCAACTCTTCCAATCCACAATTCAGCGGCATAATGGCGCAACAAAGGCCACTGGTTACTGCTTGGATCAAGTGAAAGGTGGAGTTACTTTCAATGACGGTTTGCGGAACCAGCCCTTTACTCACAAAGCTAAGATCAATGGAGTGGCGATAGTGCATGCCCTTCGAAAGCAGCCCTAGCGGAATGTTATTGAGTGACTCCCATAACACTTCAGATTCGGCAAAATCAAAATGACGCTCATCGAATAAAACGCCAAGTTTGGTCGAGTCGAGCTCGATAACATCGAAGTAAGCGGTGTTAACTTGATCGACATAACACATCCCCAAATCAAGTTGATTTCGATTGAGTTGGTCTATGATCTGTTCGGTCGTCATGGAGAGTATTTGAAAGCGTAACTCAGGGAACTGTTGAGCTAATGGTTTGAGCAATTGCATAGGGTTTTGGCTGGCGAGTGGCACCATTCCAAGCCGAAGAGAGCCGACCAATTGACCACGGCAGTTGGCGGCTTCGGCTTGCAATCCATCATGAGCTGCTAAGACGGTTTTTGCCCAAGCCAAAATGCGTTCTCCGGCTTCTGTAAATCCTTCAAATCGTTGACTTCTTTGGATTAATTCGAGATCGAGTTCTTCCTCTAAGCTTCGGATCCTCATGGACAAGGTAGGCTGCGTAATGTGGCACAATGCGGCGGCTTGACCAAAGTGTTTGGTCTGTTCAAGTGCGATGAGATATTTAAGTTGTTTGATATCCATAATGGCTTGTTAACCTTGCGTTGTGAGTCACATGTACGGGGGAACTCCCTAAAAAGGGCACAGCACTACCGTACTTTTTAAGCGCTGGAGCGTTTTAACTAGGGAATGGAAAACCAAAACCAAGTCAAGAATAAAACCACACTCAAAATTGATCTGAATCAAGGCTATTCCTGATATTAATTAGGGTCAAATTTAAAGTATCTATAGTGTGATAGATATTATCTATTATCAAGAGTGCCGATTTTATTGAGTTCGTTAATCGAACTAGGTGGAATCGAATGGGAAAACGATTAACCTCATAAATTGTATTGATTAAAAATGTGATAACCGTCAGTGGAAAAATTCGTCATAGATTTTGTTTATCACTCGGTCAGGATTATCAATTGGACGCATATTGAATATCGACTTAATCTTTGATTTAGATCAAGACGCAACAATGCGAATTGAATCTACCAGTCATAGAAACAGTAGGCGGGTATCCGATATCAAGAATCTAGATAAGTAAACGCTCGGACAAGCGAGAGCATGTTGAGTGGTTACTTATTTGGATTAAAAAATACATGGATTAGAAACTAAGCCCTTCAATACTTCCGCATTATCTCAATAAATAACGCGCTTGTTTTCACGGGCACCCTGCTTGCTGGTATATCTGCGAGGAGTAAAGTCGTGAGCCAAAAAGAACAAATAAAAGCATACAAAGGTCCAGCTGGTGGTTGGGGTGCACTGAAAGCCGTAACCAGAAGTTGGTGGGGCAGTGAAAATGCAGTTAAAAACATTCGCACTATGCTCAAAACCAACCAAAATGGCGGTTTCGACTGCCCGGGATGTGCATGGGGTGAGTCGCCAGATAGTGGTAAAGTCAATTTCTGTGAGAATGGCGCGAAAGCGGTAAACTGGGAGGCGACCAATCGTCTGGTTGATCCTGAGTTTTTTGCCAATCACAGCGCTTCTTCTCTCTCAACTCAAACCGATTACTGGTTGGAATACCAAGGCCGTATCACGCACCCAATGCGATACGATGCTGAATCCGATCACTACGTGCCAGTCTCTTGGGATGAGGCTTTTGCACTTGTCGCGAAACATCTCAATCAATTGGATTCGCCACACCAAGCTGAGTTTTATACCTCTGGTCGTGCAAGCAACGAAGCGGCGTTTTTGTATCAGCTATTTGTGCGCGCATTCGGTACCAACAACTTCCCAGATTGTTCCAACATGTGTCACGAAGCCAGTGCAATAGGGATGAAAGACACCATTGGCGTTGGTAAAGGCACAGTGATCTTTGATGATTTTGAAGAAGCCGACGCGATTTTTGTGATTGGTCAAAACCCGGGCACGAATCACCCACGAATGCTTGAACCTCTGCGCGAAGCGGTAAAACGTGGTGCACAGGTTATCTGTCTAAACCCGCTGAAAGAGCGCGGATTAGAGCGTTTCCAAAACCCACAAATGCCGATTGAGATGTTGAGTAACGGCTCAGAGCCTACCAACACGGCGTACCTGCGTCCTGCTTTAGGTGGAGACATGGCAGTGTTTCGTGGCATCGCGAAATTCTTGTTGCAATGGGAACGCGAGGCATTGCAAAACGGTGGCAAAGCGGTATTTGACCGTGAGTTCATCAAGCAACACACGATAGGTATTGATGAGTATTTGGCTGAAGTGGACGCAACCTCTTGGGAACACATCGCGGAACAATCGGGTCTTGATTTAAGTGAAATCGAGATGGTAGCGAGCATGTATCGACGTGCAGAACGTGTGATCATGTGTTGGGCGATGGGGTTGACTCAGCATCGTCACTCTGTACCAACCATTAAAGAAGTCGCAAACGTGCAATTGTTACGAGGTAACGTTGGTAAGCCGGGCGCGGGTCTTTCACCAGTGCGTGGTCATAGTAACGTTCAGGGCGACCGTACGATGGGCATTGATGAAAAACCTTCAGGTCTGTTGTTGGATCGCATTGAAAGTCGATTTAACTTTGACGTCCCGCGTGGTGAAGGCCACAACACTGTGCAAGCCATTAAAGCGATGGAAGAAGGGCAAGCGAAAGTATTTATCGGTTTGGGCGGTAACTTTGCACAAGCAACGCCAGACACAGAACGTACGCACAACGCGATGCGAAACTGTAATTTAACCGTACACATTTCGACGAAGTTAAATCGTTCTCACCTTGTCACAGGTAAAGATGCGCTTATTCTTCCATGCTTAGGCCGTACTGAGATTGATCAGCAAGCGACTGGCCCACAAGGCGTGACGGTTGAAGATACCTTCAGCATGGTACATATCTCATTTGGTCAGCTAAAACCGCGTTCGGAGCATTTGCGTTCAGAACCAGCGATTATTGCCGGTATTGCCAATGCGACACTCGGGGCAAAACCAATTGATTGGTTGTGGGCGATTGAAGATTACGACCGTATTCGCGATTTGATTGCCGACACGATTCCGGGCTTTACCGACTTTAACCATAAGCTTAAACACCCGGGTGGATTCCACTTGGTAAACCCAGCTGCCGAGCGTCGATGGAATACACCAAGCGGCAAAGCACAGTTCAGCTCTAGCGAGTTGCCGAAACAGTTGATCAGCGAAGCGATACTCGAAAAAGGCCAAAAGCCAGATTTGATCTTGCAAACCATGCGCTCACACGACCAATACAATACGACACTTTACGGCTTGAATGACCGTTATCGTGGAGTATTTGGTATGCGCGAAGTGCTGTTTATCAATGAAGCGGATATTCGTAAACTCGGTTTTGAACCGGGCGACAAAGTGGACATGGTGTCACTGTGGGAAGATGGCGTTGAGCGCCGTGTGAGCGGATTTACGCTTGTTGCCTATGATGTACCAGCAGGTCAGGCGGCGGCTTACTATCCAGAAACAAACCCATTAGTTCCTTTGGAAAGTTATGGGGATAGAACGTTTACGCCAACCTCTAAGTTTATTGCGATAAAATTGGAAAAATCGACATCCGATAAGATCGCTTTGGTGGAAGCGGAATAGTGAGCAAACCGGCACAACGACATTTCCGATAAGCAAACGGCTGATATTAATTATCAGCCGTTTTTAATTGTGCTCAGTCTGCATTTAGTGCGCATAGCTTGTGTATAATGTTAATGACATTATGCTGCTCGATAATAGACAGATAAGGCCGATTTGAATCTAATTTCAAGTAGTAAAACTAATAAGAAGATGCTTATGACCTTGAAAAATATAATTAAATTAACAATCAGTCACTTAGTGGCAGTTTCTATTGGCATTGCGATAGGTATCTATACTTTACCGATCCTTATTGCACCACCTGCGCCGACCGATGAACAAGTTGCTAAGAGCAAGCAAGGTGCAGAATACAGCGCAGTGTTTAAGAGGGAACTCAAAGGTAGCGATGCTTTTCATTGGGGAGAGGGAGAAATTCATTTGAGTTCTGAAGTCATTACGTTGGTAGGAAAACTCGCTCCCGGACCAGACTATAAACTCTATCTATCTCCTAAGTTTGTCGAAACGGAACAAGAGTTTAATGACCTTAAATCTGAGATGAGCTTAATTGGTGATGTCAAAACGTTCGATAACTTCGTTGTTGAGGTTCCTCAAAGCACTTCAATTTCTGAATACAATACGGTTGTTGTATGGTGCGAGACATTCGGTGAGTTCATTACTTCGGCAAAGTATCAATAAACCTTAGCAGTAGAGTGAAAGGCTTTTCTTTTCACTTTACGCTAGGATGTTGTTTCGCATAATTAAGAGGCAAAGACTCTTAAACACTCTAAATTTAAGAGCCTTTGTTTAGAGTTATTGACAGAACCATTCGACTTGTAAGTCGTTTGCACCTTTCAGGCTACGTTCTGGAAAAACAAGATTTCGAACTATTTAGAGTTATTCTCTGTTTGGCTTGTTTCGTTCGATGACGCTAATCGCAATAGCTAAAAATAGAATATCTTTTACTAAAAAGAAGTTTGTCACCAAAACCCCATCAGACACTTTCCATGTATTCGGTGTCGTAATTAGAAAGCTGAGTGTCGCAAGAAAAATAATTGCGGCGGCTATGCCAGAAAAATAAGCGACTCGTGTGTTTTTAAGGCCAACGATTAATCCAATAGCGACAATGATTTCTGTTGCGCCAATGATGTTTGATACGGCTTGAACTGACATCACATCATACAACCAACTCATCAGAAAATGATTTTCAACGAGCGGTTGTATAAGCTTGGCCTCTGTAGGTGTGAATTTATAAATACCAATCCATATTAGAACTAAAGAAACGCCGAAAACTCCGATAAGATATCCAATTGAGTCACATTGATGATGGCTTTTTACGTTTTGCATAATTAACTACATTCTCCTGTTTGTTAGCGCTTCCAACAAGACCTATAAGGTTGGTAGAAAATTTCATAGGTTTTTTTCGCTCAAACAACAGATATTAAAAATCACGTGATACAGAATTACGTGTTTGATAGAACTTAAGGATATTTCGTGGAAGTTAAAATTTTTCAGGTTGACTCGTTTACATCAGAGGTTTTCAAAGGTAATCCCGCGGGTGTTTGTATCACAGAGTCAAGCCTTGATGAGGAAACGATGTTGGCCATCGCGGCCGAGATGTCGTTATCTGAAACGGCATTTCTGTCACTCAGTACAATGCAACTTCGTTGGTTTACACCGAGGACGGAAGTTGCTTTGTGTGGACACGGCACACTTGCAACGGCGCACGTTCTGAAAGAGCAGGGGTTATATAATACTGGAGATACGATTGAGTTCGTTACGCTATCTGGGGTTTTAACTGCACAACTCGATCATGAAGAAATTCATTTGGTGTTTCCTGCTCCAACTTTAGATATGCGAGCTAGTATTAACAAAGACTTACTTCATGGTTTGGGGCTAGATGCCGCCAATGTAGTCGCCTACGGTCAGTTTGATAATAAGCAGTTGGTCGTCATTAATGATGAATTTGTGCTTGAACAACTCGACCCTGATTTTGGTGCGCTGCTTAAACAAAAAGGCCGTGGCGTCGTCATCACTGCTCAATCAAGCACTGACGCCGATTTTGTCTCTCGATACTTCGCGCCTTGGGTGGGTGTTAACGAGGACCCAGTTACAGGCTCTGCACATTGTGCTTTATGTGTTTACTGGGCTAAAAAGCTCAACAAAAAGCAACTGAAAGGCTTCCAAGCCTCTAAGAGAAGTGGGGTCGTTCATACAGAGTTGTTAAGCACTGAGCACGTTAAACTTTCTGGAAGTGCGGTAACGATATTGCGAGGATATATGAGAATCGCGTAGCGGTCCCTGTGGGAATGATTTTATTTTCGTGTTACCCAATGCTCAATAGTGAATACGCTTGAATGCTTCTTATTTAAGTGGTTAATTTTGTTTGTAACCCCCCTGACACGGTGGTGTATAACGATTGGAGAGTTATATGAAAACTATCGGCCTTCTAGGTGGTATGAGCTGGGAGTCGACGCTTAGCTATTACAAATTGATCAACGAAGGAGTAAAAGAGGCGTTAGGCGGCCTAAATTCTGCAAAAATTTGTATGTATAGCGTGAATTTTTCAGAGATAGAGAAGCTTCAACATCAAGGTAAATGGGAAGAAACGGCAAGCATTCTATCTGATGCTGCATCTTCAATAGAAAAAGGGGGCGCTGACTTCATTCTTATTTGTACTAACACAATGCACAAAGTTGCGCCTCAAATTGAAGCCAGTATTAATATCCCCATACTACATATCGCAGACGCGACTGCTGAGTTACTTCGTGAGAAAGGGGTTCAAAAGGTCGGACTCCTTGGTACTCAATTCACAATGGAGCAAGACTTTTATAAAGGAAGGCTTTCAGACCTCTATGGGCTTGATGTCATCATTCCCGATCAAGACGACCGCTCTAAAGTACATAACATTATTTATAAAGAGTTATGCCAAGGTGAAATCAAAGAGGAGTCAAGGACGATATACTTGCAAATTATTGAAAAACTAAAAGAGCAGGGAGCTGAAGCTGTGATTCTCGGGTGTACTGAAATTGCCTTACTTGTAAACCAAAGTCACACCGATGTTACACTACTCGATACCACTTCTATCCATGCTCAAGCAGCAGTCCGTTTGGCAATTGAAGGTGAATGATCTACGCTTTCTTTCCTGCAAAAAAAGAGAAAACCAAGCACGTGGTTTTCTCTTTTTTATTATCAAGTTATAAGCGAGCAAATTTGAGAGTTCTGTATCCACCAATCAAGTTGCGGGCTTTGTAACCATTGTTGACCAGCTGACGGTATGCTACGTTACCGCGTAACCCAACTTGACAGTAAATCACGATCTCTTTGTCTTTAGGAAGTTCGTGCATGCGACGACGTAGTTGATCGACAGGAATATTAATTGCACCTTCAAGATAACCAACGGACTCCAATTCACCAGGATTACGAACATCAAGTAACAGTTGGTCTTCTGTCAGTGAATCCATTTCATCATAATGAATCGCGGTCGCATCGCCTTTGATGATGTTATTTGCCACAAACGCCGCTTGGTTAATTACATCTTTAGCAGAGCCATAAGGTGGCGCGTAAGTTAGCTCGAGGTGTTGCAGTTGCTCTACCGTCATACCAGCACGCTGAGCAACTGCCATTACGTCGATACGTTTATCAACACCGTCTTTACCTACTGCTTGCGCACCTAATATTTTACCTGTTACTGGATCAAACAGCATTTTGAATGACACGGTTTCTGCACCTGGGTAGTAACTCGCGTGACTTGCTGTATGCACATACACTTTTTCATAAGCGATGTTTTCACGTTTCAGCTGTTTCTCGTTTTTACCAGTAGAAGCGACGGCTAAATCAAAAATCTTACAGATCGCCGTGCCTTGCGTACCTTGGTAAGTTTCTTGGCGGCCAAGCATGTTGTCTGCTGCAATTCGGCCTTGACGGTTTGCCGGGCCCGCAAGTGGCACTAGAGTTTGCTCGCCAGTCACAAAGTCTTTCTCTTCTACCGCGTCGCCGACAGCGTAGATCGAAGGATCGCTGGTTTGCATGTATTCATTGGTATAAATACCACCAAGAGCGCCGATTTCTAAGCCAGCTTCTTTCGCTAATTTGGTCTCGGGGCGAACACCAATTGCCATAATCAAAATATCGGTGGTGAGTCTTTCACCGTTGTTTAGTGTTAATTCCAATTCACCTTCTAGATGTTGGTGTTTTTCGCTCTCACCAGAGTCGAAACTTGCCACGTGCTCGTTAGGTACGAATTTCACCGACTCAAGTGCGACGCCAAGTTTAAGGTCGATGCCTTTCTCACGAATTTCAGCATGTGCGAAGCCAGCCATTTCACGGTCAACGGGCGTCATCACTTGATCCGCCATTTCAACTAATGTGGTTTTTATGCCTAGCTGGTGGAAGGCTTCCATCATTTCCAAACCGATAAAACCACCACCAACGACCGTAGCGTGTTCAACTTTGTTGGTTTCGATCGTTTTAATGATGCGATCCATATCTGGAATATTGCGCAGCGAGTGCGTTAACGGGTTATCAATACCCGGAATAGGCGGCACAACTGGACCTGCGCCAGGGCTGAGTAGAAGAAAGTCGTAGCTCTCTTGGTATTCCGAGCCATCAAGCAAATTCTTAACCGTAACCGTTTTGTCTTGACGGTTAATAGAAACCACTTCGTTCATCACACGGACATCAACATTGAAACGCGCTAAAAAGCTCTCAGGCGTTTGAAGAAGCAGTTTGCTGCGCTCTTGGATATCACCACCAATGTGATAGGGTAAGCCACAGTTTGCAAATGACACAAATGGACCGCGTTCAAACATAATGATTTCTGCATCTTCACTTAAACGACGAGCGCGAGCTGCTGCAGATGCACCTCCAGCAACCCCACCAATAATCACGATTTTGCTCATGGATTTCTCCTGCTGAATGATCGAAAACGCCTACACCTTACTTAAATAAATTAGCTGAGTCTAATGTTATTTAATCTACATTAGCATTGACTTAATAATATTAATTAGTAATATCTAATGAAATGTAATGTAGTAATGAAGAGGCATAAGAATGGGCGACAGTATGCTACAAAGTGCGACCGAAGCGAGTGAGCTGCTTAAAATTATGGCTCATCCAGAGCGCCTAATCGTGATGTGTAAGCTGATTGAAGGCGAGAAAGGGGTCGGTGAACTGTTTGAAGGTTCATCATTAAGCCAATCTGCTTTTTCACAACATCTCACCGTATTGAGAAAGCACGACATCATTAAAGCTAGGAAGGTTTCTCAGCAGGTATTTTATTCAATTTCTGATGAAAGAGTTGGTCCGCTGGTTGAAGCGTTTAAGCAAGTTTTCTGTAAGTAATTAGTTTGGCGGATGCTATGTTTGAAGTTCCTTGGATGTCGCTTTTGGGCGGCATAATAGTTGGCGTATCAGCGATAACACTGATGCTATTTACTGGCAAGACTGCTGGGATCAGTGGGATCTTAAACGGTGCCGTTGAGAGCGCAGACCGCGTTTGGCGAATTGTTTTTTTAATTGCGATGGTATTAGGTGGCTTGTTTGCTGTTTATGTTCTTGGCGGGCATGTACCAGATCAGTACAGCGGTTCTCTTATTTTAGTTATCGTTGCTGGCTTGTTAGTCGGTGTTGGTACGCGTATCGGCAATGGTTGTACTAGTGGCCATGGTATTTGTGGGATAGGGCGTTTCTCAATCCGTTCTGTGGTCGCGACGTGTACTTTTATGGCCACAGCCATGTTAACCGTCTTGCTAGTATCGTGAGGAATAGTGCCGTTATGAAAACTCATGTAATGAAAAGTATTAAGCAAATGTCCGTTGTTGCATTTTCTGGTGTGCTCTTTGGTATTGGTATGGTGGTCTCTGGTATGGCTGAACCGGCAAAAGTGATTGGCTTTCTCGATATTACTGGAGCATGGGATCCAAGCTTAGCCTTTGTAATGGGCGGAGCACTTGTTGTGTTCGTTCCTGCTTATCTTTTATTAATAAAGCCAAGAAGCGAATCTGTGTTTGGTGATGAGGTTGTCTGTCCGACTTCTAAAACGATAGACAAAAAGTTAGTCGGTGGTGCAGCACTGTTTGGTATTGGTTGGGGCTTACTGGGTGTGTGTCCTGGTCCTGCGGTTGCCAGCCTTTTTACTGGCAACACACAAGTTCTGCTCTTTATAGCGGCAATGTTGGTTGGGTCATTCACCGCTAAAAGAGTGGTTCGTCAATAAAGAAAGTACTTCAACGTTAAAAAGAGTACTTAAACGCTAAAAAGTGAGTGTCGTAGAAACCGGGCAATGGTCACTCAGTTTATAGTCGAGTACATCTTGTGTTTTGAAAACGGTTTGAACACCAGACGACGCCTTTAAATCACCACTCGCAATGATGTGGTCTATCACCGAGCGGAATTGGTGGGTTTTATTCGGATTACGATTAGAGCGCACTTTACATTCCGCTTTAGTGTCTTTAGTCACTAGCTTTGCACTAGTATTGTCCGATATCACGTCCCACAACCAATCTCCTTGATAACCCAAGTTGTGGTTAAAGTCGCCAAGCACGACATAATGTTGTTTGTTGTCCTCGCGCGCCTTTATCCACTTAGCTAGTGCCTGTCCTTGTTGTTTCACTATCTTACAATCGCGGTTATTACGATACGCGCCACTGCAACCCGCTTTCAGATGTACAGAGAGTAGGTGAGTCTCGTTTTCTTGGTTTGGATTTAAAACAAGGTAGCTCGCGAAGCGAAGCTTGCTGTTGCCTCGTGTGATAGAGAAGTCTGGCTTGTCTAATACGCTTACGCCATTGCGCACGGCAAAGCCTGTGTATTGGTTGGTGTCGTTAAACTGAAGGTGTCGGTTGGAGGCGTTTGAACGATCGGAAAGATAAATAGTGAAGTCATTGCCAACGGCTTTTTGGATGGCAGCAGCACTTTCGACTTCTTGAAAAGCAAAAATGTCGGCTTGTGTTTTATCCACATAGTGGGTCAGCTTTTCAAAATCTTGTGGTGTTCTCGACACTTTTCCACCATCTATAGATAACCATTCTATGTTCCAACTGGTTAGATTGATGGAGTTTTGAGCAAATGAAAGAGAACTAAAAAGTAATATTAACGTAACAAAAAGTGATCGCATTTTGGCCTGTTGCACTCCTATCTTTTAGCGTATTCCTTTCCATCCTTTATCCTACAAGACCTCCAAAAATAGCAAGTAGATTTAGTACCAATTTTGCAATTTTCATGGTTTTCTTCGCAACTGAGATCAACGCCAATAAGATCGATTTCTTCTTGTTCGCTAGCCAATCTTTATTGATCAAAATCAATGTTTTCGAGTGGTGCATCTCGTTAAATACGCCACAATATATTGTGTTGCCAGAATAAAAAACAACCCCATATAGTGTGTTTGTGGATAACTCTGTGAGTATGCTCGGGTAAGGAGAACAAAGTGAAACCAATCGTAATCAAACGCGACGGATCAAGAGCTCCGTTCAACAGGGATCGTATCCAAGCAGCAGTTGAAGCAGCAGCGGAAAACAAAGATAAGGATGTCGCTATTTATGCTCTTAATGTGGCTCTTGCTGTCGAGTTACAGTTAAGAGAACACGATGAAGTTCACATCCATGAGATTCAAGACTTAGTCGAAAATGAACTCATGCAAGGTCCTTACAAAGCCCTAGCGCGTTCTTACATTGAATATCGCCACGATCGCGACATCGCTCGTGAGAAGCAAAGTGCACTAACTCGCGAAATCGAAGGTTTGATTGAAGAAAGTAATCTGGATCTAATCAACGAGAACGCGAACAAAGACGGCAAAGTAATTCCGACTCAACGTGACTTGTTGGCTGGTATCGTAGCGAAACACTACGCGAAGACGCACATCCTTCCTCGCGATGTGGTTCAAGCGCACGAAGTGGGTGACATTCACTACCACGATTTAGACTACGCACCGTTCTTCCCAATGTTTAACTGTATGCTTATCGATCTTAAAGGCATGCTGACGCATGGTTTTAAAATGGGTAACGCTGAGATTGATACGCCAAAATCAATTTCGACTGCAACAGCGGTAACAGCACAAATCATTGCTCAAGTCGCGAGCCACATTTACGGCGGTACAACCATCAACCGTATTGATGAAGTTCTAGAGCCGTACGTAATCACAAGCTACGAGAAACACCTAGAGATCGCAAAAGAGTGGAACATTGCTGAGCCAGAAGAGTTCGCAAAAGCACGCACAGAGAAAGAGTGTTACGACGCGTTCCAATCTCTAGAATACGAAGTAAACACGCTACACACGGCGAACGGTCAAACACCATTCGTTACGTTTGGTTTTGGTCTTGGTACTAGCTGGGCATCACGCCTTATCCAGAAATCGATTCTGAAGAACCGAATTGCAGGTCTAGGTAAGAACCGTAAAACAGCGGTATTCCCTAAACTGGTATTCGGCATCAAAGATGGCTTGAACCACAAATCAGAAGATCCAAACTACGACATCAAGCAACTTGCGCTTGAGTGTGCGTCTAAGCGTATGTACCCAGACATTCTTAACTACGACAAAGTAGTGGAAGTAACGGGTTCATTCAAAACCCCAATGGGTTGCCGTAGCTTCCTTGGTACTTACGAAGAAAACGGTGAGCTGATTCACGAAGGTCGTAACAACCTTGGCGTCGTGAGCTTGAACCTTCCTCGTATCGCTATCCGTGCAAACGGAAGCGAAGAGAAATTCTACGAGCTTCTAAATGACCGCCTACGTCTTGCTCGTAAAGCACTAGAGACACGTATCTCTCGCCTTGAAAACGTGAAAGCACGTGTGGCCCCAATCCTATACATGGAAGGCGCATGTGGTGTTCGCTTGAAAGCAGACGACTCAATCGCAGATATCTTCAAGAACGGTCGTGCGTCTATTTCTCTTGGTTACATCGGTGTACACGAGACAATTAACGCGCTATTCGGTACAGAAGCGCACGTTTATGATGACGCTGTTTTGCGTGAAAAAGCGGTCGCGATCATCAAGCATCTAAAAGATGCTGTGAATCAATGGGCTGACGAAACAGGTTATGGTTTCAGCTTATATGCAACGCCAAGTGAAAACCTATGTAGCCGTTTCTGCCGCATCGATGCGAAAGAGTTCGGCGTAATTGAAGGCGTAACAGACAAAGGTTACTACACCAACAGCTTCCACCTAGATGTTGAGAAGAAGGTGAACCCATACGACAAGATCGACTTTGAGATGCCTTACCCAGAAATCTCAAGCGGCGGCTTTATCTGTTACGGCGAGTTCCCGAACATGCAACGTAACGTTGAAGCACTAGAAAACGTATGGGACTACAGTTACACCCGAGTGCCTTACTACGGAACTAACACGCCAATTGATGAGTGTTACGAGTGTGGTTACAACGGTGAGTTTGACTGTACAAGTAAAGGCTTCACTTGCCCAAGCTGTGGCAACCATGATTCAACCAAAGTGTCAGTGACACGTCGTGTTTGTGGCTACCTAGGCAGCCCAGATGCACGCCCGTTTAACTTCGGTAAGCAAGAAGAAGTGAAGCGCCGAGTTAAACACCTGTAAGGTTAACTACCACTCGTTTTACACTTTGAAAATCAACTTTAAACAGGTTGATTTTCTCTTTCGCGATAACACAGAGACGCATTATGAATTACCACCAATACTATCCAATTGACGTTGTTAACGGACCGGGTACGCGCTGTACGCTGTTTGTGTCGGGTTGTGTGCATCAGTGCCGTGGCTGTTATAACCAGTCGACGCAACGTTTGGATTCTGGTGTACTTTTCACGCAAGAAGCGGAAGACAAAATCATCGCTGACTTAAACGACACGCGTATCAAACGCCGTGGCTTGTCGTTGTCGGGTGGAGATCCGCTTCACCCTGCTAATGTGCCTCATATTTTGAAGATAGTGAAAAGGGTGAGAGAGGAGTGCCCAGGTAAAGACATTTGGGTTTGGACTGGCTACACGCTGACGGAACTGAATGACGCGCAAAGGGAAGTGGTGCAATACATCGATGTTTTGATTGATGGTAAGTTTGAACAAGACAAGAAAGACCTCAATCTCGAATGGCGTGGCAGTTCAAACCAAATCATTCATCGCTTTACGGACATCTAATCAAGCATTCTCCGCACATAAAAAGGGCTCACGCGTGCATAACGGGTGAGCCCTTTTGGTGTGAGTTCGTTAATGTCTTTTTGGTTACGCTGTCACCGATTGGTTATCTTCAACCATATTATTTATCCAACGTTTAGATTGAATACGGTAAGTCGTCAGTACGCCTTTCACTAACTCTTCCGCGAGCAGAGACATCAAGACAAAATGCAAAGGCAGCCCTAACACCATGCCTGTGTAATAAGTAAGGGGGATGCCAATAGCCCACTGACCGAACGTGTCGATGAAAATGCTATAGCGAATATCAGCGCCACTCTTTAGTACGCCGCCAATCCCAACCATGTTAAACACCCTCAAAATCATACCTAGCGCCATGACTAAACATACGTTAAGTGCCATGTCTGCATCGGTTAACGGGCTCAGTACCAATAGGTGATGAATCATGGGCGAGCTCAACCACACTAGGAAAAACAGTAAGGTGGCTAAGATTGCGCTGGTTAACACATACCACCACGCTGTTTTCTCGACTCGGTCATAATGTTTTGCACCAATATCATTCCCAAGAAGAACGGATGCAGCGACCGCAAATCCCATAAAGGTTGAAATCAGTACCCCTTCAATCGGTGATAAGAATGAGATGATCGCCAGTTCTGAAACGCCCAATTGACCATAGATGATGCTGTAAACGATCAATCCACCAGTCCAAAGCGCATCGTGGACCAACATGGGTAAAGAAACCTTAAAGTACTTTTTTCGATACTGTTTTAAGCGGCCTTGTACCCAATCGAACTTAGTCGGAATTAGGTAAGCATATCGTTTGTAGAAAAAATAAATCAAGACGGCGGTTTGGAAAAATCGAGAAACAAAACTACCTACGGCTGCACCAAATACGCCCCATTGAGGGAAACCAAATAAACCAAAAATCAAAACATAATTAAGCGCGACGTTAACGACAATGGCGGAGATACTAACGTTGGTTGCCAGTTTGGTTTGGCCCACGGAGCGCAATACCGCTTCAATCGGTACTACTATCGCCGTAGCAATGAGGCTAAAGCCCGTAACCACAAGATAATCACGTGCATAAGTGACGTATTCAGGATCGTCTGACATAAAAGAGACGATCTCTTCATCAAAAATCGCATAAAGAACGATAAACGGCAGCGTCACCAAAATGGAAATAAACCAAGATTGCGCCAACGTTCTGCGAATTCCGGCTAGGTTTCCTGAGCCGTAGTATTGAGAAGCAAGTACGGTAACTGCACCGCATAGGCCAAAGACAACCGCTAGGTTGAAGAAAAAGATACGATTTCCAACTCCAACTGCTGCCGTTGCAGATTCACCGAGTAGGCTTACCATGAAAATATCCACGACGCCGAGCAAAGCAAAAAGCATGGACTGAAGTGAAACAGGTAGGCCAATCGTAATCAGTTTTTGCCAAAATACTTTATCGATGTATTCGCGTGTTAAGAGCATCGCATTTCTCCTTAAAGATTAATGCGAGTAGTTTATCCTCATGATTTGGCGGTGTATTTTTCAAAGGAATCCAAAACCTTTGTAAAACTCTCTATTAACGCACATGTGAGCCAATAAATCATGGAAGATAAACAAGAACGCTACGCGATTTCAGAAAAAACTTATCAAGAGTTTATTGATCACAGTCGAGTATTAGCACTTGAGGAGAGAGGCATTGTGCAGTGCGGCATTGCCACTTGTCGTGACTTCTTCTCTGTTTATCGTAAAAACCAAAAGAAACACATGCTGCTCTATACGGTGCGTGGTAAAGGGTGGCTAGAGAGTGGGACTTATCGATACGATTTGGAACCGGGCTCGTTGATTACAGTACCCGCAGGTGTTGAAAACGGTTTTGGTATAGAAGAAGAACCTTGGCAGATCGCGTGGCTTTTTCTTGCTCCTGATAGAGAGTGGCCGATATTAGAATGTGATGTTCGCTATCAGCTTTCATCTACACCTGAAGTGATGTATGCATGTATCCAAACACTACTACGCAGCATTCACCTTCCAATCGATTATGGTGGTGCGGTAGGTGAGCATAGTGTGGCTCAGTTAGAGCTGATGTTAAACATGCCGCCCTCAGAGTCGATATCACGCAGCCAATTGAGGCTTCGGCGTGTATTTGACCTTGTCCAACGTCAGCTCCATAAGGATTGGAGCGTTGAGCAGGTGGCGGCTCTATATCCATGTTCGGAGCCTCATTTGCATCGACTGACTCAAAAGCAGTTTGGTCGAAGCCCAATGGCACATTTAACGCGTATGCGCATGGAATATGCTGCTAGGTTACTTCGTTCAACAGAATGGCCAATTCAGCATATTGGAGAAATAGTCGGATATCCGACCAGCGCAAACTTTAGTACACGTTTTAAAGCGTGGTCGACCATGACACCAAGAGAGTTTAGAAAAAACGGTAGAGTGGATTGGTACGACGAGGAGTGAATCGTTCTTTTTCTGAACGATAGAGCGCACAAAACTCACCGTAAGCCAGAATTTTGTTCTCTAATTGATGAAATAAGTGAAAAATCATTTCGTCATTTTTTGCGATGGTGTTAACGTGAGGTTCGGTACTTGAATTTCAAAGGGTTATGACTTTCATGTTTTCTAATCTCCCAACTCCCGTATTAGATCCTATTTTATCTCTATCCGTTGCATACCGTAACGATGAACGTCCAAACAAGGTTGACCTTGGCATTGGCGTATACAAAAACAGCGCAGGCGAAACGCCGATTATGAAAGCCATTCAAATGGCGCAGGATGTCGTTGTTGAAACTCAAAAAACCAAGTCTTATGTTGGTCTTGCGGGTTGCGAAGAATTTAATAAAAGCATGATCGATTTGCTGCTGACGGGAACGTCTGCAATGGATCGTGTTGCAGCAATTCAAACGCCAGGTGCAAGTGGTGCGCTGCGTATGCTCGGTGATCTGATGAAGATCGCACAGCCAGATACGACGGTTTGGATTTCCAACCCAAGCTACGTAAACCACAAGCCAGTAATGGAAGCAGCAGGCCTTAAAGTTAAGTTCTACCACTATTTCTCTTCGGAAACGAAACAAGTAGACACCGCAAAAATGATGGATGATCTTGCGAAAGCTGGGCCTTCAGATGTGGTACTTCTTCATGGTTGTTGCCACAATCCAACTGGTGCGGATATTGACTTCTCTGCTTGGCAAGCCATTACAGAATTGTCGCAGAAGAACGGTTTCATCCCATTTGTGGACATTGCTTACCAAGGCTTCGGTGATGGCCTAGAAGAAGACGCAAAAGGTCTTCGTTTTATGGCAGATAACGTTGAAGAGATGTTGATTACTACTTCATGTTCGAAGAACTTTGGTTTGTACCGTGAACGAACTGGTGCAGCGATTGTGGTTGGTAAGAACATGCATGATGTAACTAATGCAAAAGGTAAACTCCTCACTCTAGCTCGCTCGACTTACACGATGCCACCCGACCATGGTGCAGCTTTAGTCAAGACCATTCTGCAAGATGACAAGCTCACTTCCGTTTGGAAGCAAGAATTGAGTGGAATGCAACATCGTTTGGTTAGCCTTCGTCAAAGTTTGTGTAACGAGTTGAGAAACAACCATAATACAGATCAATTTGATTTCATTGAGGGTCACAAAGGCATGTTTACTGTGCTAGGCTTTAGTGGAAACCAAATGGCGCAACTGCGTGAAGATTATGGCATTTATGGTGTTGGCGATGGTCGAATTAACATTGCCGGACTTACCGAAACTCATATTCCATACGTAGCGGACGCAATTAAGAAAGTATCTCAAGCTTAATTGGAGTGTGGATGAAAAACTGGAAACTGATTCTGCCGCTTATGATGAGCGGCAGTTTAATTGCTTGTACGTCAACTCAAACGACGCAGGAACCTGTTGAGCCAGAGTCGCCAAAGGTCGAAGAGCCCGTTAAAGTCGAGCCAGAAGTGAAACCTGAGGTAGATCCAAAGCCAGAGGTGGAGCCCAAACCAGAAGCGAAACCTGAGAAAAAGCCGGAACCAAAGCCTAAGAAGCCAGTCAAGGTCACAAAAACACCCGATGGCATGTTAATTCTTGGTTCTGAAGAATGGGTTTATGTTCCTGAAATTGACCAGACTTTCAAGGCTAGAGTCGATACAGGTGCGACAACATCATCAATTAGTGCGACTGACATTGTTCCGTTTGAGCGTGATGGTAAGGACTGGGTTAAATTTAAGATAGATTTAGGTGACAAAGACACCAAAGAATTTAAAGTACCCGTTGAGCGCTGGGCTAAAGTTAAGCAGTCTTCGTCAGAAGAGGTGGATAAACGAGCGGTGGTAAAAGCCTACATTACCGTTGGGGATCACAAAGAAAAGACAGAGTTTACGTTAGCGGATCGCGGACATATGACGTTTCCAATTTTGCTTGGTCGAAGCTTTTTTAGAGATATCGCCGTTGTAGATGTATCGAAAAAATATGTGCAAGATAAACCTAAAAAAACCGCTAAAAACTGATGTATTACAGCTAGTTTCTGCTACAAGCTAATAATTCGTGATTAACAAAAAATGGCCTCCAAAATTGGAGGCCATTTTTATTGAATCATATGCTTGCTTGTGATGCCCTGGTAGTCATAGTCATAGTCATAGTCATGTCCACTAAAATGCAAAACGAGCAGACATTACAATTTGCTGGCCATAGACACCATTATTTTTGAAATCTGCACCAAGCGATAGTTGCTGAGTTGAGTGGAATCGTGCGCCCAGATTGTAAATGGTGTTCGAATCGTCATTATCTATGATTTGGCCGATACGGCCATGTAGCTCAACATTTTGCATAAACCAAATACGAGTGCCAATATTCACTTCCGTGCGCCACTCGTCGCCCACTTTATCACTGCCGTTCTCTTTAATGTTGTGTACCAACATTTGGCCATAAATATCTGCAAATTGGCCTGCTGGCCCATTAAAGCCTATACCACCAGCAATGTCCCAGTCTCCGCTGAATTCACTGTCTGCGCGGGCAATGAAATGGGTATTCTCTGTAAAGTAGGTATTGAACTCGCCACCAAATGTACCAGGGCTAGTGCCCATGCGAAATTCCATCGTGTTGTAGTTGAAATTATTTGCATGTGCGGAAAGTGGCAAAATAGCACACAAACCAAAGGCTGCAACCTTTAGAGCTTTACCTAGCATGGTGTCTCCGGGCAAGATGATTAAAATGAACAAAAAATGGTCTGCAAAAAGCAGACCAAGATTGATAAAGCTATCATTTTAAGTGCTTGCCGTCACTATTTAGCTGTAATCGTCACTACATCATGTTGATATGCACAGCAATCGGGGTTTGTTTTACATGACCACGAGTTGTTCGACTTCAATCTCTGGTTTGTTCCCGCCTTCAAATTCGCCAAACAGACGGACTTTAGTCGTGTGATCAATCGGAGTATTTAGCTGAATATCGTCATCGAGTTCGACCATCACTTCACCGGAACCATCGCTAAAGACAAACTTATCCGCGCGAACTTGACGCAATAAGTTACCTTCAACGACCACATCTTTTTCAGTAAACATATTGGAGTCGTTTAGCAAGGCATCCAATTTTTCCACAGTGACAGGACCGTTAAACTGCAAGTTTGATTGGTTTTGAGCGTTATCTTTCGTGAACGCGATAGAAGGAGCAATAGCTAAGGCGGCGATTGTTGCGATAATTGTATTCTTTTTCATGTTACATCCTCATCGGTTTGTTTTGATGGGTTCATTAAAACAGGGCTTGTTTGAACCAATGATGATTTCAACATTCATATTCTATTCATTTGCTTGAGTAAGTGGGGACGATGACGTTATGATTGTTCATCTTCCTCTATTCCTTACAAATGTTCATGAAATCAGCGATCCCATCTTTAATGGTTCAAGGCACCACTTCGGATGCCGGAAAAAGTGTCCTTGTGGCAGGTTTATGCCGTGTATTAGCAAGAAAAGGGATAAATGTTGCCCCATTTAAGCCACAAAACATGGCACTAAATAGTGCGGTAACCAAAGATGGCGGTGAAATAGGTCGAGCACAGGCCGTTCAGGCACAGGCGTGTAATATTGAGCCAACCGTACATATGAATCCGGTTTTGATTAAACCTAACAGTGATACTGGTGCTCAGATCATTTTGCAGGGTAAGGCGATTTCCAATATGGATGCGGCTGGCTTTCATGATTACAAGAAAGTGGCGATGGACACGGTGTTAGATTCCTTCTCTCGTCTGACTCAAGAATTTGATTCGATCGTTATCGAGGGCGCGGGGAGTCCTGCTGAAATCAATTTACGAGAAGGCGATATTGCAAACATGGGTTTTGCTGAGGCCGCTGATGTACCAGTGATCATTGTTGCTGATATTGATCGTGGTGGAGTGTTTGCACATTTGTACGGAACACTTGCGTTACTTTCTGAATCTGAACAAGCGCGAGTAAAAGGGTTTGTTATCAACCGTTTTCGAGGTGATATTCGTTTATTGCAGTCGGGCCTCGATTGGTTAGTAGAAAAAACAGGTAAACCTGTACTTGGTGTACTTCCTTTTCTTCATGGTTTGAATTTAGAAGCAGAAGACGCGATCACTGCGCAGCAAGAGTTGCACTCTGAGGTAAAACTGAATGTTGTTGTGCCTGTTTTAACCCGGATTAGTAATCATACTGATTTTGATGTGCTGCGATTGAATCCAGACATCAATCTACGTTATGTAGGTAAAGGCGAAAAAATAGATAAAGCCGACCTGGTTATTTTGCCTGGGACCAAATCAGTGAGAGACGATCTGGATTATCTAAGAAGCCAGGGGTGGGATAAAGATATCTTGCGTCATATTCGTCTTGGTGGAAAAGTGATTGGTATCTGTGGTGGCTACCAGATGCTTGGAAACTTGATTGATGATCCAAACGGCGTCGAAGGCCAACCAGGTCAAAGCGAAGGACTTGGCTTGCTTGATATCACTACGACGCTAACTAACAGCA
This sequence comes from Vibrio sp. 1641, assembly GCF_033339995.1. Classification (NCBI taxonomy): domain Bacteria; kingdom Pseudomonadati; phylum Pseudomonadota; class Gammaproteobacteria; order Vibrionales; family Vibrionaceae; genus Vibrio; species Vibrio sp. 1641. The sequence continues at coordinate 809,966 of NZ_JAWOVP010000002.1, read as the reverse complement.
AACAGCTTACAAACACACAAGCACAGCTTTCTCTTAACGGCAAAACAGCCAATGTAAAGGGTTATGAAATCCACGTAGGGCGAAGTGAAGTACGGGGCCTGCAACCTTTTACATTCAGTTCCGGTGAAGCGGAGGGGGCGATCAGCGAGTGTGGCCAAATCATGGGAACCTACCTTCACGGGTTCTTTGACGAGGCAGATGTCTTGAGCCTGGTATCAGAATGGGTAAACGGCACCCAAATCAAACAACAAGACTTTGAAGAGTTAAAGGAGCAAGGCATTAATCGCATCGCAGATGCGATAGAACAACATATACGCCTTGATTTTTTGTTTAAATAGCCCATTAACTGATTGAACTTTATATTTAAATAACCTGTTCTTTCGCTTGCCTTGTATTGGAGTATCTCTATGAAAGCATGGAAACAGTATGCTTGCCTTGCGGCAGTATTAAGCATTTCATTTTCAGCAAACGCAGCAACGAACCTAAAAGTGTATGCAGCCTCTTCTATGACGAATGCGATTAACGAAATCGCGCAAAACTTTGAAGAAAAGTATGACGTTTCTATCACTCCCGTTTATGGTGGTTCTTCTTCTATCGCTCGACAAATTATCAATGGCGCACCAGCGGATGTATTCATTTCTGCGAACACGAAATGGATGGATTATTTGGTCGATAAAGACGTCATTTATCGTGACAATGTCACAAATCTAGTGCGCAATAGCTTAGTGTTGATTGCTCCTCAGTCTTCAGAATTAACCTCATTTAACTTTTCTGATGCAAAGGCATGGGAGAAGGCATTGCATGGAAATCGTCTTGCTTTAGGCAATCCGACGTCAGTACCTGCTGGTATGTACGCGAAAGAGTCATTGACTACACTGGGTGTATGGAAAGCGGTTCAAACTCACGTCGCACCAGCAAAGAATGTGCGCTTAGCTTTGGCGTTGGTTGAACGTGGAGAAGCGCCTTTAGGTGTGGTCTACAAAACCGATGCTCAGTTAACTGATAAAGTCAAAATTCTCGGCGAATTTGCGAGTGATACGCATGCGGCTATTGTTTACCCGGCTGCAATTGTGAATGATTCTACTGAGTCGGAGCAGTTCTTCCAGTACCTAAAATCGGACGAAGCCGCACGCGTTTTTGCTCAATATGGCTTTCAGCAATAGACCGGCCTTCAATTATAGGAACGAAGCGTGACAGAACTGGAATACCAAGCCTTAATGTTAAGCCTCAAAGTAGGCGCGTACGCAGTACTTTGGCTGATTCCTCTCGGCGTTTTTCTTGCTTGGCTACTTTCTCGAAAAACGTTCTTTGGTAAATCGATTCTCGATAGCTTAATTCATTTACCACTGGTATTGCCGCCAGTGGTAATCGGCTATTTATTGTTGATTTCTTTAGGACGACAAGGGTTCCTTGGAAAGTGGCTCTATGAAAACTTAGGGGTAGTATTTAGCTTTAATTGGAAAGGGGCAGTAGTCGCTTGTATTGTCGTGGCTTTGCCTTTGATGGTTCGTTCAGTACGCTTAAGCTTAGATAGCGTCGACCCTAAATTGGAGCACGCAGCCTCTACGTTAGGCGCTTCTCCTTTAAAAGTGTTTCTCACCGTCACGTTACCACTGACCATTCCCGGAATTATTACGGGCACGATGCTGTCATTTGCTCGTAGTCTTGGCGAATTCGGGGCGACGATCAGTTTCGTCTCTAACATTCCGGGTGAGACCCAAACGATTCCGCTGGCAATGTACAACTTTATTGAAACGCCAGGTGCAGAAATGCAGGCGGCTCGTCTGTGTATCATTTCTATCGCGTTAGCCTTGTCTACATTAATGATCTCTGAATGGCTAAATCGTAAAGCGGCAAGCAGATTGGGTGCGAAGCAATGACGATTAAAGTCCAATTTAAACAAATGCTTGGTGAGACTGACTTCGACATCAAACTTAAGTTACCCTGTAACGGAATTAGTGCCTTGTTTGGACGATCTGGTGCAGGTAAAACGACGTTGATTAACATCATCAGCGGATTGGTCACTCCAAGGCAAGGGTATGTTGCGGTTGGTGAGCATGTTTTGTTTGACAGTGAACAGGGAATCAACCTACCAACGCACAAGCGTGGTATTGGTTATGTGTTTCAGGATTCACGTTTGTTTCCTCACTATTCGGTTCAAGGCAATTTGTTATATGGCGTTAAAGAAAAAGATGACGAGTATTTTGATGCAGTCACCGAACTCTTGTCTATCAAACCGTTACTAAAGCGCTTTCCGGTATCACTTTCTGGTGGTGAAAAGCAACGTGTTGCGATTGCGCGCGCATTGCTATCTAAACCCAATTTGCTTTTGATGGATGAGCCACTTGCCTCACTCGATATGCCAAGAAAGCGTGAGGTAATGCCTTTTCTCGAGGAGTTGTCGGAGAAGGTAAATATCCCTATTATCTATGTCACACACAGTCTTCAGGAAATTTTAAGGCTTGCTCAGCACCTTGCAATTATTGACCAAGGTAAAATTTCGAGTTCAGGTAAGCTTGAGGAAGTGTGGGCTTCTCATGCTATGCGTCCATGGCAATCTTTCTCAGATCAAAGCAGCTTATTTGAAGGCCGGATTGCTGAACATCATGAACGTTATGCACTGACTTGTATCAGCCTTGCACCTAATGTATTCCTGTGGGTGCAAAAGATCGACGGAACACCAGACACGCCAATACGCTTGCAAGTGCGTGCCAACGACGTTTCTATCACGCTCGAGCAACCCAAGGCGACGTCGATTCGAAATATTTTGCCTGCTATTGTCGATTCCATCGAGGCGTTTAACGCAGCCGATGACAAGCAGAGTATTAATGTATCACTCAAGCTAGACGAGAAATGTTATTTGTGGGCAACGATCACACCGTGGGCCCTTGATGATCTCAACCTAAAAGTTGGTAGCCGTGTTTTTGCACAAATTAAAGGTGTCAGTGTGACACAAAAAGATATGGCACTAGCGCCTCATTAACCGTTTAGACTGATTTACGCTTCATGATCAAAAAAGGCCGCAAAGTGCGGCCTTTGTTACTAGAAGAATGTCGGAATTACTTCGCGAATACTTCTTTGAATTCACGCTTAAGAAGTGGGTCACGACGTGCTTTCTTAAGTTGCTTAACCATGTCTTTCACACAGTTGTGAAGCACATTATCAAGTAGTTGAGCACGGTATTCTTCTTTATCTTCATCTGTCATGTTTTCTGGCAGATTAAGAGTAGGAAACTCTTCCATCACATTAATACCAGCGAATGCTTGGCCTACAGAAACTAGAGCATGAAACTGTTCAAAGTTGTCTAGAATGTTCTGTGCGCTTGCTGGCATTTCGTCCCATGATTCACGTACCGCTTCTTCAGACACTTCATGGATAGAGGTAACCATTTCGAACATTTGCTCTGGAACTTCGTCAAATTCGATAACTTTACGTAGCTCTGGAGAAATGCTGGCTAGATCGATTTTTTTGCTTTCGCTGTTAGTTGCTTCTGACATGGTGTGTCTCTCATTACAAAAAGGCGGGAATATTAATACCAAATGCATCAAATAGCTATACCCATTAATCCACAAGATGACCAAAGTGAATGAGTTTGTTGAACTTCTGCTCACAGGCCATGATTAGATAGGGTAACGTCCAGTCTAACTGCTTTATGCAATGGATTCCGTGATATTCAAACAAAAATATAGCACTTAATTATGAGTCGAATGCAACAACTCTATGAGTATGGTATATGTTTAATAAAGACATAATTAAAAATGGAACGCGTTATGCAACCGACAGGGACATCGATGCGAATCCTTCTGGTTGACGATGTTCAGCTAGACAGGATGCAGTTGGCTATTCGTCTAAAGCAACTTGGACATATTGTAAAAGCCGTAGGTAGTGGACTAGAGGCGTTAAATACCTACGAGAGTTTTGATCCGGAACTGGTGTTACTCGATATATCAATGCCAGATATGAACGGTTTTGAAGTCTCTCTTCATATAAGAGAAACGTTTCCGGATTGGATCCCAATTATTTTCTTGAGTAGTCACGAAGAGCCAGAAATGATTGCTAAAGCCATAGACGCGGGCGGTGATGACTATTTAATTAAGCCGGTAGATAAACTGGTACTGAACTCTAAACTTATCGCAATGCAGCGTATTGCTCATATGAGACGAGAGCTTAAGCAAGCGACAGCTCAATTAGAGCAAGTTAATCAACTTTTGACTCAGCAAGCGAATGAAGATGGCCTAACCAAACTCTATAACCGCCGTTATATCGACCATAAGTTGGAATCGATGGTTGCATGGCATGGCCGTCACAACATGCCAATGGCTTTGATTCTATTGGACGTCGATTTTTTTAAACCGTTTAATGATAATTATGGTCATATTGAAGGCGACCGTTGCTTGCAAGCGATTGCGAATCAACTCAAGGCTACTTTTTGTCGCTCTGGGGAATATGTAGGTCGATATGGTGGAGAAGAGTTTGTTGTGTTGCTAGGGTGTACCGACACTCAAACAGCAGAAAGAGAAGCCGAGCGTATACAAGAGGCTATGTATTTTCTCGATTACCCACATGAGTATTCTAGTGTGTCAAGTAGAGTGACGGTGTCACAGGGTGTTTTTGTTTTTCAACCGACAGGGAAAGAAGTGCAATCAGATTTGTATGCGACAGTTGATAAAGCACTATATACATCAAAATCTTTGGGAAGAAACACACATACTGTGCTTAATTCTTTTTAAAAACAAAATCTTATGAATATTACTCCTTTTGTTGCGTTGTCACTTTTTGGTGGTTATTTTAAAGCTAACTCAAAGTAAGATAGGCAAAACAGTGCGAACGGAATGTCGCAATCGGGCGTATACCTTATACCTTTGATTAGATAGATAACATCGGGATAGTGGCAACGATGAGTGCTGTTATTATGCTGATGGGGAAGTTCGGTTTTGTTTTAAACCCGGACAAGCTTGTTAACTTTCACGATTGGTGAGGGTCTAACGAAGCTTTATGCAGTTACGTCCGGCCTTTTTCGCTTTGTAAAGTGCTTCGTCCGCTAATTTAATGACGTCCAGAGGAGCTTGCCCACTCCGGCTATCAGCAACTCCGAAACTTGCGGTAACAAAAACCGACTTTCTTTTCGAGCTGTTGCTACCACGACGTTTTTGTCCTTGTTTATGGTTCTCAGGGCGAGATTCTTCATCGCGTAATATCATCTCGTATTCTGCAATCGATTTACGAGCTTCTTCCAAAAAGTTCTTACATTCGTCAGCGTATTTGCCTTTAAAAACGATGGTAAATTCTTCTCCGCCAAATCGATAAACTTTTGCGCCGCCTGGGGTTTTAGTGAGGCGCGAAGCGACCATTTTTAGAACGTCATCACCAGTATCGTGACCGTAGGTGTCGTTAAACTTTTTAAAATGGTCAACATCAAGCATTGCGATCGTGAACTTCTTACCCATGTGTTTTAGATCGAGATCAAGTGCACGTCTGCTCGGAATCAGCGTTAGGCTATCGGTGAAAGCCAGTTGATGGCTAGCGGAAGCGGCATAAATAATGATAAGCAGCCCTGTTAGCGTAAACATGGTGCTTGATATGTACTGCACATCAAAGAAAATGAACGTCGCAGACGCCAATACCATGGCAGAGTAGGTCATCGCATGGATAATTTCATTCTTCTTTAAAACAAGAATTCCAAGAAAACAGACAATACCCACGCAATATAAAACAAGAATGAAAGGCAGTTTAGAGACCGTCGGTACAATAAATAAAATACCGCTTGTCCATTGTTCAAACCCTCCTTCAACGTAATATGCTAGCGTTAGATAAGACCAAAGAACGAACATTGCTAACATCAAGATGTAAGTCAACATGGCTCTAGAGTCAAAACCTTCTTTACTAAACAAAAATACCGTAAGAAACGAGACAGGAAGTAACGTGGCTAAAATGGTTAGCTCAAGTAAAGCGGTACCACTTTGAAGCGGGACTTGTAGGCGGTGCTGTATCACGAAATAGGCTAGCAACATTGCCAAGCACACCATGGACTCTCTGCCTTGCTTAAATGAATAACAAAGGAGTAGCGCACAACCTAATAGTATGTACGGCAAGTTTGCGGCAATGCCCCAGTTTGCCTGAGTCATCTGAATAATGCTGTCCATGCCCGAACTCACTATGCCCAGTAGCAAAAAAGGGAATAAGAATCTGAAGCCTGATGAAGTCATTGACGATGAGGACATCTATTACAAACTGCCTGAAAATAGTTGACTATATAATTGGTTAGGTAAATCGTTTTATCAATATGGATATTTATCCGTTATTGAATTTCGAACTTTGAGAACTAGCAAGAATACGTCTATTTGTTCCTTTTCCCAAGTATTTTGGAAGACATTACCGCAAAAAGAGAGAGATTGATTAAATTAAGAGCAATCAATAAGTTGTTATAAACAAGTCGTTGCTATACTCATTTCATAGGAAAAAGGAGATTTACAGATGCAGATAAGCTCAGATGTGCACAATTACATGGAAACATTAGTAGGTCAGGTTCTCAGTTTGCCCGAATTTTTAGAACAGTATGACAACGAACAGTTAGCCGATATTGCTTGCCTTGCGCTTATCCAGCTCAAGCCTGTCTATATCCGTTATGATATTGATTTTTTGTCTTCACTTCCTGAACAAAAATTAAGCCAGTTTAAGCAAAGCGCGGATATAGCGGTGAAAAACGCCGCAGAAATGGTGAAAGAAGACAGGCGTAAGAACCGAGAGTATGATGTGCCTGTAATTTTTTCCCATACTAGTTATGATGATGACAAAGAGTTGGATTGGTATGAAAAACCGATCCTTAACGTTAATATTAAGTAAGAGTCGCTCAGTTGACTAGTGAGCTGACCCAAGGAGGAATCGTGGGATTTTTTTCGCGTTTGTTTGGTGGTAGTGAGAAAACGGTTGAAGCCAAAAATATCGAACCAGTTGAATATAAAGGTTTCCTTATTTACCCAGAGAGCCTTTCAGAGGGCGGACAATATCGCATCGCTGGTCGAATAGAAAAGCATGACAATGATGAAGTGAAAACACATCGGTTTATTCGCTCCGATTTGCTTGGCTCAGAGCAAGATGCCAATGACCTTATGTTGAAGAAATCTCAAATGTTTATTGATCAAATGGGCGATAAAATCTTCGACTAGCAATTTACTGCAATTTGATTCCAGTCATCTTAAAAAGAGCCATTAGTGTATATGCTAGTGGCTCTTTCTTTTTAACGCTTAAATCTCTGTTAAGTCAGTATTTAATCGTTACCTGGTTAGACCTCAGTCTAGTACGGTGTTGCGTTGTTATTTTTCGTGCACAGAGCGACAATCATTCATTACTTAGCGTTATATGTAATGAAATTTAGTATTTAAATTACAAAACACTTGAAGTAATGAGACGCGTTCGATACAAACAGAATAATAACAGGGCTGTTAGTCAAGGTGTTATTGTGCAAATGGGTGTCCCCAAACATCATCTTTCGTTTGCAATTGTCTTGCGTGGTAAACAGATAGAAATAAAAAAGAATTAGAGTAGAGCGACGCTCTGTTTTGGGACTAATTTATTGATATGTATACAAGGAGTATGCGTTTTGCAAATCGGTGTACCTAAAGAGATACTCGCGGGTGAATCGCGAGTGGCTGCATCGCCGAAGTCGGTTGAGCAGTTAATAAAATTGGGATTCGATGTCGCGATTGAATCCCAAGCGGGGGTGCTAGCGAGTTTCGATGATGCCGCTTATGAAGCAGCTGGTGCGAAAATCGTTTCTAGTGAAGAAGTTTGGGCATCTGGCCTTATTTTAAAAGTTAATGCGCCAATTGTGGATGATGAGAAAGGCATTGACGAAATTGCGTTACTGCAAGATGGAGCAACACTGGTTAGCTTTATTTGGCCGGCTCAAAATGCTGAGTTGATGGAACAACTTTCAAGTAAGAACATTAACGTTCTTGCCATGGATTCCGTTCCTCGTATCTCACGTGCACAAGCCTTAGATGCGCTATCTTCGATGGCTAATATCGCTGGTTATCGCGCAGTGGTTGAGGCAGCTCATGAGTTTGGTCGTTTCTTTACAGGTCAAATTACGGCTGCCGGTAAAGTACCTCCAGCGAAAGTATTGGTTGCGGGTGCTGGCGTCGCTGGCTTGGCGGCTATCGGTGCTGCAGGTAGCTTAGGTGCTATTGTCCGTGCGTTTGACGTTCGCCCAGAAGTAAAAGAGCAAGTTGAATCGATGGGCGCTGAGTTCCTGACCGTTGACTTTCAAGAAGAGTCTGGCTCTGGGGATGGCTACGCAAAAGAAATGTCTGATGACTTCAACAAAAAAGCGGCAGAGTTATACGCAGAGCAAGCTAAAGATGTTGATATCATTATTACGACCGCGCTCATCCCTGGTAAACCTGCGCCGAAGTTGATCACCAAAGAAATGGTCGACAGCATGAAAGCGGGCAGTGTAATTGTCGACTTGGCAGCTGCTAATGGCGGTAACTGTGAATATACAGTGAAAGACCAAGTTATCATGACGGATAACGGCGTAAAAATTGTTGGTTACACTGACATGGTTGGTCGTTTGCCAACACAATCTTCTCAGCTTTACGCGACAAACCTTGTCAATCTTCTAAAACTGTTGTGTAAAGAGAAAGATGGCAACATCAATATTGATTTTGAAGATGTTGTTATCCGTGGCGTTACCGTGGTGAAAGAAGGTGAAGTTACTTGGCCAGCGCCACCAATTCAGGTTTCAGCTCAGCCGCAAGTGAAACAAGAACAGCCTGTGAAGCCAGAGCCTAAAGTAGAAGAACCTACGTCTCCAACGAAGAAAATTATTGGTGTGGCAGCGGCTGTTGGAGCCTTTGCATGGGTAGCATCGGTTGCTCCGGCAGCGTTTCTTTCTCACTTTACTGTATTTGTTCTAGCGTGTGTTGTCGGATACTACGTAGTATGGAATGTTACCCATGCACTTCATACTCCACTAATGTCAGTAACGAATGCTATCTCTGGCATTATTGTCGTTGGTGCATTACTGCAAATTGGACAAGGTAATGGCGTCGTTTCATTTCTATCTTTTATTGCCGTATTGATCGCGAGTATCAATATCTTCGGTGGTTTCACCGTCACCAAGCGTATGCTTGAAATGTTCCGCAAAGATAAATAGGAGTCACAATGTCTGCAGGATTAGTACAAGCAGCTTACATTGTTGCTGCATTATTTTTCATCATGAGTTTGGCGGGGCTTTCAAAGCAAGAGTCTGCTCGTAATGGTAACTACTACGGTATCGCTGGTATGACGATCGCGCTAATAGCGACGATCTTTAGCCCAGATGCGCAAGGTTTTGGTTGGATCATTATCGCGATGGCGATAGGTGGTGCGATCGGTATTTTCTATGCGAAGAAAGTAGAAATGACCGAGATGCCAGAACTGGTTGCGATTCTACACAGCTTTGTAGGTTTAGCTGCGGTTTTAGTTGGCTACAACAGTTACCTAGATGCGCCAGAAGCAGCAACACATGCTGAGCATGTTATCCACCTTGTAGAAGTATTCTTGGGTGTGTTCATCGGTGCCGTAACTTTCACCGGTTCAATTGTCGCATTTGGTAAGCTGCGTGGTGTGATTTCTTCGTCGCCACTTAACCTGCCTCATAAGCACAAAATGAACCTCGCAGCGGTTGTTATTTCTACGCTTCTTATGATCTACTTCGTAAAAGCAGATGGCAGCATGTTCGCTCTTATTGTGATGACTTTGATCGCGTTCGCATTCGGCTACCATTTAGTCGCTTCAATCGGTGGTGCTGATATGCCAGTTGTTGTCTCTATGTTGAACTCATACTCAGGTTGGGCAGCAGCGGCAGCAGGTTTCATGCTAGCAAATGATCTATTGATTGTAACAGGTGCTTTGGTAGGTTCATCAGGTGCGATTCTTTCTTACATCATGTGTAAAGCAATGAACCGTTCGTTTATCAGTGTTATTGCCGGTGGTTTTGGTCAAGAGATAGTGATTTCAGGTGACGAAGAGCAGGGCGAATATCGTGAAACAACGGCTGAAGAAGTTGCAGAGATGTTGAAGAACTCAAAATCAGTAATCATCACTCCAGGATATGGCATGGCAGTAGCTCAGGCACAATACCCTGTTCATGAAATTACTGATGTACTTCGTTCACAAGGTATTGAAGTTCGCTTTGGGATTCACCCAGTAGCGGGTCGTCTACCGGGGCATATGAATGTGTTACTCGCTGAAGCAAAAGTACCGTATGATATCGTTCTTGAAATGGATGAAATCAATGATGACTTTGCTGAAACCGATACCGTATTGGTTATCGGTGCTAACGATACGGTCAACCCAGCCGCACTGGAAGATCCGAACAGCCCAATCGCTGGTATGCCCGTATTGGAGGTATGGAATGCGAAAAACGTAGTGGTATTCAAGCGCTCAATGAATACGGGTTACGCAGGGGTACAGAACCCACTGTTCTTCAAAGAAAATACATCAATGCTATTTGGTGATGCGAAAGAAAGTGTTGAGTCTATTTTTAAAGCACTTTAACCATTCTTGATTTAAAACTATACAGGGTCAGCAATCGCTGGCCCTTTTTTGTTCCGTTTCAATGTTATAGTAATGCAAATCCTTCTGTTAGCTGATGTCAATTGCTTGTAGATTGATGTATAGTTTTGGCTAATGTAACAAGTGACGGTAACAGTTTGATTAAAAAGTTTTTGCTCGGTTTTGCAACTGTATTGCCGCTTTTTTCGGCACCTGCATTTTCCGATTCACTACCAGAAAGAATAGATACGTTTACAGAGCTATTTAACTATGAAGTAGCTCTTAAGTCGTACGATATTCGTATTCTGCAATCAAATTATCCTACCAAGTTACTTGCGCCAGATTCGCTTCTGCCGCAAACGTCTGACTATCCGTTAAAAGATATCCAACAGCTTTACAGCTTGGCGAATACTTGTCGTGGCAAATTACCATTAAGTCCTTTAATTACTGAGCCTTTAGTATTTACAAGAGCGATTTGTAAAGGGACGCAGCTGACACCTCGTTGGTTCTCGCGTAGTGGTCTCATTCACCCTGGTGGTGGGACGTACGCGGCGCGTTATGTGGATAAGTATCCAGAACTCAAACCCAAACTATCTCAGTACATGCATATAAAAGAGCGTGATAACGAGGAAGGGGATGAGTTGCTAGAAAGCTTGAAAAACATGGATGACGACGCCATTAATGCTTTGATTGCAGGCGCGAGCATGTTTATTGAAGGTAATGAACTTTGGCTAAGACGTGGTGACCGTTACTTTGTTTTCGAGAAAGATATCTGGCAAGAGAACGTAGCGAATGCGGGTCTGTCATACGCTCTAGCCTCTCAAAGCAAAAGTTGCTTTGTTAAACGAGGCAATATTTGTTGGGATGTAGAAGATCACTCGCAAGTTTTGCGGATCAGTATGATCATACTGGTAATCGCCAATATTCTTTTGGTGATTGGTTGGGCGGTATACCGTTGGAATAGCAAGCGAGAAGAACTACGTAGTAGAATGCTCGTGTTGCAAATTTTAACGCATGAGCTCAGAACACCGATTGCATCTCTATCACTAACGGTTGAGGGCTTTCGTCGAGAGTTCGAGCATTTGCCTGAAAGTGTGTATGACGAATTCCGCAGATTGTGTGAAGATACGCGCCGCCTGCGTCAATTGGCAGAAGCGAGTAAAGATTATTTGCAATCTGATAACCAAATGCTTGCAACAGACTGGGTACCATCCGTTGCAGATTGGTTAGAATTTAAGATCGAAGAAGAATTTGATAGTGCCGTGCTTTTTAACATCAATGAAGATGTGGCTGCTAAAGTTAATGTGTACTGGTTAGGAACTTGTATCGATAACTTGCTTCGTAATGCGCTTAAGTACGGTGTCGCACCGGTTGAATTGGATGCCTCAACTAGTGAAGAAAAAATAGTATTCCAAGTCCGAGATGCAGGAGGCCTAACGGCTAAAGATTGGGCAAATTTGAAGAAACCGTTCGTAAGTAAGAGCGGGTTAGGACTTGGATTAACAATCGTTGAATCTATGGTAGGCCGCATGGGCGGAAAAATGTCCTTAATGGGACCACCTACAACTTTTATATTGGAGATACCTTGTGAAACAGACACTGCTTCTCGTTGAGGACGATAAAAACTTGGCTGACGGCCTGTTAGTAAGCCTGGAACAAGCAGGATATGAGTGTTTACATGTGGAGCGTATTGCAGACGTAGAGCCACAATGGAAAAAAGCTGACTTGGTAATTCTCGATCGCCAACTCCCAGATGGTGACTCTGTACAATGTCTCCCAGAATGGAAACAGATTAAAGACGTACCAGTTATCTTGTTAACGGCACTTGTTACCGTAAAAGATAAAGTTGCAGGCCTTGATTCCGGCGCGAACGACTACTTAACAAAGCCTTTTGCTGAAGCGGAGCTTTTTGCGAGAATCCGTGCACAGCTACGAGCACCGGATTCAGCAGAACAAAGCAACGCTGATAAAGTGATTACAAAAGACTTAGAGATTGACCGCTCGACTCGTGAAGTGACTTATAAAGACGAGCTAATTACGCTTACTCGAACAGAGTTTGATTTGCTGCTATTTTTGGCGTCAAACTTAGGTCGCGTGTTTACTCGTGATGAGCTACTTGACCACGTTTGGGGTTACAATCACTTCCCGACAACACGTACGGTTGATACACATGTATTACAGCTTCGTCAAAAACTGCCAGGACTGGAAATTGAAACACTTCGTGGTGTTGGCTACAAGATGAAAGCATAAGTCGTAATGAAAATACTACTCCCTGTAGTTGTCTCATTAGCGTTAGTGAAACCAGTCCATGCGATGGACTGGTTTCAAACTAACACGCCTTTAACACAGGCACATCAACACTTACTTGAAGATGATCTTGCGGGTATGTTCAACTCTCTTGTTGAACTCTGGCAAACGGAACCAAGTAAAGATTTGACTCCTCACCTTAATGATCTTCTTGGTCAGTCACTATCTAAAAACTGTGGCAAGGCTCTCACTGGTGTAACGCTGCCTGATTGGATAAGTGGTGTGAACGTTATTCGTCAGACTATTCAAAGCCCTGGGCGAGATACATTTAGATTGGTGATCAAGCTAAGAGCTACAACTGACATCGAAAATATTTCATTTAATCGATGGGTGGATGATTCTATATCCGCGGACAGTTCATTCAGCTATGAACAACAGCCGAACGGGACAGAACTTGCCAACGAGCGTAGTTACTCGAAACGCTATAACTTAACAGGCAAGCTTGAAGCTGGTTTATATCACTTAACCGTTGTTTCTACTGATAAACAAGAGTATCGAACTTGGGTAATACTTGGAGATTCAAACTCTTCTCAATATGTTCGTTGGACATCTAAAGAGAATTGGAAAGTAGAAAAGAGCGCACTTCGTAATCCCCATTGTCCATTACCGCAACTTGAAGTTGGTTTGTATGACTACATTGATGGCCAGTACGAGCAAATGTGGAAAAAGACTTATGAGTCTAACTATCCAAATTCATTGGAGCTAGCGGGTGTCCCAAACGATAGATACGTATTGGCGGTAAGTATCAATAGTCGCCGTTGGCAGGGCGATATAATTGTTGAGCAGGCTCAAACTATTAGCCGAACCTATGATCTTTCCCAGGAAGAATAGTTAAAGAAATACTACTTGTGCCGATAAAGGTTCAGGACGAACTAAAATCACAAGTGTAGTATGAAAAACAAATATAAAATTCTTGCCACTTCTGTTGCTACTATTCTTTTCGCTAATGCTGCTTCTGCTGCTACTTATGCGATAGAGGCTCGTAGTGATGCAATGGGTGGCGTTGGTACCGTATCAGCAACTTATCTAACTGCGCCTTTTTTCAACCCTGCTCTTACTGCGATTTATCGCCGAAATGACGATGCAGGCATGATCGTGCCAAGTTTTGGTGGCAGCTACGATGATCAATATGATCTAGTTGATGAGATCGAACGCATCAGCAAATTGACAGACGTCGATGAAATCAAAAAATCGATGGATGCTATCGATGGGAAAAAGACAGACTTTGATCTTGGTGGTGTCGTTGCCATTGGTATTCCCAACAAATTCTTATCTGCAACTGCATACGGTAAGCTATACACTGAATCATTCGTACAACCAAATGTTGATACCTCAGGTACTAATCCATTAGATGATAGCTATGTACAAGGTGTTTCTATTGGCGTGGCTGAAGCTGGTATTTCACTTGCTAAATACACTAATTTCATGAACCAACACCTTTCTTTTGGTGTTACTCCTAAACTTCAGCGTATATACACATACTCATACGCCACGAGTTTTCAGAATTTTGATACTAAAGACTTACGTGAAAATGAGACCGCGGAAACGATGTTTAACTTAGACGCCGGCGCACTTTGGTTCTTTGGCCCATATCGTCTCGGTATTTCAGCGAAAAATTTGATCGGAAGAGACGTTAAAACAAAATCATTCCAATATGGCAGCGATACGATAAAATCATACGAATATAGCATGCGTCCTGTATACACCGTTGGGGCAGGGATTGTTGCCGATTACTTTACGATGAGTGTTGACTACGATCTTAACGAAGAAAAACGTTTTTCATCCTTTGATGATAATACGCAAATGATTCGAGCTGGTATTGAATTTGATATTTTGCGTCAAATGGCATTACGGGCAGGGTATATGAAGAACTTAGCTCGAAGTAATGACGAAGGAACCATTACTGCTGGTATCGGGTTGTCTCCACTTAAGTTGTTCGAATTGGATATCGCAGCTCAGTACACAAACGAGAACGCTATGGGTGCATCCATTAATTTCCTTGCTACCTATTGATTGAATCGTTATAGTCAGCTCCTCAAAATGAGGAGCTTTTTATGTTTGACGATTTACCCCCTCTATCTCACCAAGAGCAACAACAAGCTGTAGAGAGAATTCAAGAATTGATGGCGAAGGGCACAAGTACTGCAGAAGCTATCAAAATTGTTGCAGAACGGATTCGATCTGAGTACGCAGAAAAACAACAGCAACAAAACTAATCAATTCATGGACAGGGCATACGCCCTGTTTTTTTGCCTTTCTATTTTCTATTCCTTTACATTCCCAAACACCACCCTGGTTACGCTGTAACTAAAATTTACTATACCTCTATGATTGTAATCTTGTTCAATTACCTTTAAAACTAAATAGCGGGTTAGTAAAATTTTACCTCATCATATTAACCTTGGCTTACACAGTGCAGGTAGTTAGGCATTTTTTAAAGAACTTATAAGTTAAACTCTATTATATCAATTGTTTACCTCGGTCTTTTAATCTGCCAACCATATTGGTCGCGATTGATCTTGTAATTTAATTACAAAACCCAAGAGAGCTTCGTTCTCAGACAGAAGATTATGCTAAAAAAAGAAAAAAGAGACACCGTAACTTATAACGATAATTAAACTAGAGTTATTAAATAAGCGATATAAGAACAGTAAGCACTCGCAGACATATGTAATAGATGAATCGAAATTCATCTTATTGAGCTGCTTTTTTAGCCGAAATACGTCTCCTGGATTTGAGCGGAGCGTTACATATTGAATATGCTTAATCTAAAGTAGTTTTACTAAACTAGGCGACGTTGAAGTGGGTAATATGAATCCTCAAGAGTAGTAGAAATCAAGAGCAGTAACGCGCATTACAACGTAACGTTTTCTGGCATCCTTCCTGTTAAATAGTCCGATAATTAGAGAAGAAATTGGAAAAACATCGTTTATCTTTGGATGAGAGGAAGCAACAAGGTTGCAATGAAAACTATTTGCCTGTTTTACACTAAACTCCTTTAACTATCATGTAGCAGTAGTTTTGATGTTGTGTTCGCTCTATGTGGACTAGACTTAATATGAGAACAAAAACTAACCTAGGGAGGAATGATGGGTTATAAGCACGTTTTGGTTGCTGTCGACTTATCTCAATCTAGCCAAGCCGTTATCGAAAAAGCAATAATGCAAGCAGATAACTCAAGCAGCAAACTCTCATTTGTTTACGTAGATGTTGATCGCATAGTCATGGAAGCGAAGGAAGAGCAAGAATTGGAAAGAAGGCTGCAAGAGCTCGCTGATAAATGCTTATATCCAGTAAACGAGACCATGGTAGTAATCGGCGATCTTCATATAAAACTATCGGGAATCGTCAAAAAAGAGGGGATAGACTTAGTTGTATGTGGTCATCATCACAACTTATTGAGTCGCTTTTTTTCATCGATACCAAAGGTTGTGAACGAGGTTGAAGCTGATTTATTAATCGTCTATTTAGACGAGTGATCGACAACTCTTGTTCGCACTCATCATTTTTTGTCACTAACAAGCCGAACGTTTATGTTCGGCTTGGTGTATCGGTGATAATAAAAGTTTTTAGCCAGGAATGATTGATGCCTCATGAGATAAAACAGATGCAGACTCCGCGTTTGACTGCAGATCAAAATGTACGTTAACTTGCACGCCTTCTCGCTCAAAAGTGACATCATCAAAATCGGTCATAGCGATTTTGAATCCATTTCTAGCAAAAAAGCCAGTCACCATAGTTCGCTGCTTAATTTCTAATGCAGACGCGAGTAGCTTATCCATGGCATTCTCCTTGGTTATTGTGGGGATATGGGTAGAAGATACACATAGATTGGTATGAAATCAATTTTATATAAAGTTGCTTTTGATGAAAATTTTAATGTAAGTCAATCTATCGTTTACCCCACGTGATTTATTCCACGCAAAACCTTGATAACAAGACGGCAGAGCATCTCACATTGTGATAGCAAGCATAAAGATGGGGGTGTTAATAAATACCGCTGAAACAATATGTTACAAAGATTAGCGTTAGGCCTAGTTGAGTAGACAACGCAAAATTCTAAATCTGAACAACCGCCCTAAAATGACTCACTCTTCAATACTTGTGATAACTCAGACCTAATAAAAGTAGATATCTCAGCTAGCTTTCTTGGCAAAGGGTTTTGATAAGGGTAGGCAATATACATGGAACGTTCTATATCAAAAGTTTGCGATATTCGGATGTTTTTGTCTATATAGTTACTTTTAATAAGATAGTTTGGAATGACACCAACCCCAACTCCCTCAGAAACAAAGTTTATTAAAATAGAGGTGTTATCAACTTCGATAACATCAGTATATTGATTTTTAATTGATTCCTTATTCGAATGATGTTTGTAGATTAATAGTGTTTTGTTGTTGGCATTACTTACCCTAGATATCAAAACATCACTATAATCACCAATTTTATGTGCAATAAGAGTGTCATCAATAACATTATTAAGCCTAATCGCTAAATCTACATTGCTTTCTAATAAATTTTCTACATTGTTACTTGACGATATTTCAAAATCAACTTTTGGATATCGTTCTTGTAAGTCTTTAAGAACAGAACCAAAAATAGAAGAGGCTATAGAGTTGGGCATTGTGATTTTAAACTTTCCATCAATGCATTCACTCAACGAGCTAGCTCTGTAATTTAACTCGTGCAAACTCTCTAACGTCTTGATAGCAAGCTCTCTAATGCTTTCGCCATGATCAGTTAAAACGAGTTTCCTTGTTGTCCTGTGGACGAGTGTTACGCCAAGTTGTTTTTCTAATGCTGCTAGCTGCCTGCTGACTTGAGCTTTCGACTTTCCAAGTTCTTTTGATGCCTCTGTAAGAGAGAGGTGTTTACAAATGGCAGCAAAGCAGATCAGCTCATTGTTCATCAATTCCATGATTGTTACCTTTTTGCAACTCTGAGTCACGTTGTCTTTTAACTGGTGGGAAAGTATAACTTGCATCATCGGAGGGGGACAATGATATTTAAAAGCCGCCATGAAATAATGGCAGACTACTATCTTAATAAAACCATATTGGATATTAAGTTAAACCGATATCCTGAAGGAATTAACTCAATCGGATTAAATATAGAAAATAAAGATTTAAAAATAGAAATTTTGTCTCGTGAAATTACTAAGTTGGATTCGGGTGATTTAATTGTTGATTGCGCATCATTGATAATGACTCATTACATATCGAAAAAAGTAATAATAAAAGTTGAAATTGATTTTTTAAATTATAAAGTTAAACGTGTAAGGATATTAAAATATGAAGACTGCAATACAAAATTCGAAAAGATCTGTTTATCAGAAAGATACATTGTATAGAATAATAAATAATATTAGTACTTTGTATACCAAATCACTAGCAAAATTATTTGGTGAAGAGTTGAGAATCCATCATTGCAAACATAAGATTAATGTAAGAACCACTAACGAGTTGAGTGAACATATGAAGAAAGATCTAGGTATAGATTGAAAAGTAGAGAGTTTACATCTGTTAGATTCTTTGTTCCTATAAAGGTAATCTAGTACTTATACGTTTGGGTTAAGCAAATGCGTGTCCATGTTGACTCATATTGAATGAGCAAGATGCAAAACCAACGTGCATGGTGTCGGACGTAACCAAAGATACAGTTCAAGTGGTCGCTGTGGTGGAATCGAAGTTCATGGCCCATACAAGACAGCTGATGAAGCTTGCAAGGAAGCAAAAGCCAAATACGGTGTAACTAAACTGACTTCACCAATGCTAATCTTCTAACCTTTAAGTTCGTATTATGTATAAGCTGGTAAATGAGGGGCTAGGCTGGCGCCCCTGCTTGTAAGGCATTGATTAAGCGGGGGTTTATAGACTTATCTTCGAGTAAACCGTATACCACATCCTGATCATCCAACCCTAGTAAGTCGGCGATTTTAAAGGCAATTTCCCAATCAAGAACACTGCGACCATTGCGGTAATTGCTAATTCTACTTGTGCCAACGTCCAAAACTTTAGCTAACTGATAGTCAGAGGTAAGCTCTAACTGAGTTTTCAGTCTATCTAAAAGCACATTTGTGTAATTAGTCATGTTCCCGCATCCTTTCGCAATGTTGTTAAATTTTAGTGGATAGTCTGGCTTCTTTCACTACCGCAAGCCACTTGCGTGCTTAAAAAGATTTCCTTAACGTTATTTTTGAGACAGGAAATCAATAGCTTGCGGAGGCTACAACATGGAACGTACTGTTACCAACCCAATTCATTTACCTTGCCCAGATATGGCAGGGTGTGCAAATCCAGACCCAATCAAAACGGCTAAATCTCTGCGTAAAATCGCAGAATTACGCGATAAGTTCGCCGAGCAATTCCCTAAAAAGAAACAGACCTACATTCCTACACGTTTTCGTCAGGGGGTTGTAGCATGAATCTTAGTATCTGGAAATCGCGCCGCAATCAGCGCCAACTTGTTGCATCACAAGACAATGGAACTCATATCTACTTCGACAGTTTCGAACTTGAAACCGTCGAAGCCTCGCTTTGGCTTTACCAAGGGATGACGCTTGTCGCTTGCATCAAAGCACAAAACAACACCTTAACTGACATCACTAACACGGCTCAACGTATGGCGACGCTTGGCGCGCAAAATAACGGTGAGTCATTGGCTCAAGTTGAGGGGGCGTAATCATGAAAAAGTTAACCGCTCGTGAAGCCTTTTCTTACATGTGGGGCGCACGTCGCTCTAATAGCATTCCTGCGATTCACTATGCCTTTGGTCGTTTGGTCGAAACATTAGGCGCACCAGAAGCCACCAACCTTGCGCTTTATATTGATAGCCTTGAGTTTTATTCGTTCAATTTGCGCCGTTACAGTGAAGTGAATACAAACAGTCTATGCAATTTTGAATTCAACACCACCGCATCAACGAGCGCAAGGGCATATAAATTATATCAGGCAATTAAGCGCAATAATGAGCGCGTTGCTGACCGTATCCGCAAGCAAGATGAAGCGCCCCAAGTGGGCGCGGATTCTTCCCTTTAATCAGGGGGATGCATGGATTTCGACACCAAAGCCATAGAAATCAAGATGGCGGGCAAGACGTTCGCCAATGATGCCATTCATCAAAGCGCCTTTTCACGCCGATTCTTCCCACGTTTACCCGCGATAGTTCGCAACGATGTGCGCCGTAAAGTGGAGGCGCGCACACAGCGCCAAAACGCCACACGTGAAAACGTCATTAAAACCGCCAAAGACGCGGTGAAATTTGGCTTGAAGTGCGCACACCATATCGAGAATCGTTACTCGTTTGTCGACAGTCGCAAGGGCGCGCATAGCGAGCCATTGACGCACAATATCTTGATGCGTGACGACGCGCTGACTAAGTTCGCGGAGAAGTACGCCGACCAATGTGCCGAGATTTTATCAAGTCTAAATGCCGAGGGTTACGCCTCTTTTGTTGAGGCGTTAGCCGCGGTTTATTCTGAGCAAAAAGCGTTACTTAAGACTATTCACATTAAGCCGCCTTACGTGAACTTCAACGCGAAAGACGTTGAAGTGTTAGAGCAAATGCTAACAGCCGCCGTACTCAAAATGCAGTCGGAAAAGTGGGTCGAACGTCGTTTGCTGCGTCTGCGTGGTGACTACATCGAGTACGCCCAAATCACCATGAGCCGTGTGGGTGACAAAGGCCATCAAAGCAAATACGTGTCAGAGATTTCCTTTAGTAACTGGAAGCGCAAGCAACGCGAATCCGAGAAATACATGAAGTCGATGAGCGTGTACAACGAGGAAACAGGCGAGCACTTTCCATTAGAGGAAGTGGCAAAGCGCACCATTGCTAACCCTGAGAACCGCCGTATTGAAATGATGGTTCGCTCACGTGGCTTTGAAGAACTGGCCGACGAACTGGAATACACCGCGCTTTTCATTACGTGGACACTGCCGAGCCGTTATCACCGCAATTCACCAAAGTGGGACGGCTCAAGCGTCAAAGACGGACACGCCGAATTAATGCGCCAATGGTCACTTGCTCGCGCTAAGTTGGCCAAGTTGGAGATTGAATACTTTGGCTTTCGTGTGGCCGAGCCGCACAAAGACGCAACCAGTCACGCGCACTATTTCTTGTTTTGCTCTCACAAAGACAAAGCCAACATCATTCGTATTCTCCGCGGTGAGGCGATTGCGCCAGACCGTGAAGAACTGGGCGATGACATCACGCCACGCTTTGACGTAAAAGAAGCCGACCCAAGCAAGGGCGGCGCAACGGCGTACATTGCCAAGTACGTCTCGAAGAACATCAACGGTAAACACATGCCAGACACCGAAGCCGAAGAAAGCGCATTTAAAGTGCGCGCTTGGGCGTCGGTACACCGCATTCGCCAATTTCAGCAATTTGGTGGTGAGCCTGTGTCTTTGTGGCGCAGTTTACGCCGAGCGACAGCCGAACAAACCCAGAAAGATGATCAGCTAGAAGAACTGAGACAAGCGGCAGACTCATCCAAATGGGCGCTGTTTTGTCAGTTAGCTAAGGGCGCGAAGTTGGCTTACAAAGAAAACAAAAACGACTACGGCGAGCCAATCAAAAAAATCATTGGTTTTGAGTGGTGCGGTCAAGTCATCGAAACCGCCAGCGAGTGCTATTCGCTCGTGCAAACGAAAGACGTAAAGCGTCTTTTAAAAAGTCGCGGAGCGACGTCTTGGAGCACTGAAAATAACTGTAACTCCCCACTCATTACGGAGTTGAAGAAGCTCACCGGATGGAGCTTTGAGGGAGTGAAATGCCTATTAGAGCCGTTGGCGAATGGGGCGACGGTTTCCATCGACCAATACTGCTCAATCAAATTACAAAACAACACATTACGACTGATTTAACCCGTTTGGGATATTGCTTGCGACAACGATTTCAGCAACTAGGTAAAAGGACAACCCAATGAGTACCATCGACAAAATCACCCAAGAAATGGAAGCCGAAGTGAAGCGCAGCAAGGGCGGCGTGTTTTGGCGTCTATTGCTGGTCTGGATGAAAGAAGTCAACAAACAGATTCAGAAAAAACCGAATACCGACGACGAACTAGCCGAGGCTTAAACAATGGAAATGCTATCCCTTAAAGAATGTCAGCAAGCAATGGCGGCGCTCGATGCCGCCGACAAACTCAACGCCAGTGTGGAAAACGAACTGAGTCAGTTCAAAAACATGGACACCAACGCGATTATCAAGCGTGCAAGCAAGATGCTCATGACGGGTAACTTGTCGCTTGAAGCGTTTGGTTTGAATCCGACGCTATTTCAGCAAATCGAGCAGTTAACCAAGCTCAATAACAAGGTGCGTGAAAAATATCGCGGTTGTGTGCAAGACAACATTCAGCAATTGGAAAGTGTCGAGGCGACCGCCGATGAGTAAACATCCAAACCCAATTCGTGGGCACGTTTCGTGCCCCGTTTGTCATACCGCTTCAACCGTGCATCGTGTCGGTGAAGGCAAGCTGATTGCCGAGGGTGAACCAACCAAAAACGGGCGCAACTTAGGGCTGCTGTATTACAAGTGCCCAAACTGCGGCAACAGCCCAATGAGCAAGAGCATTAACGCCTTTGTGGAATCCAACATGGTTGACTCGGTTGAACAACTGGAAGTGAGTGACGCGGTCACAATTGACGTCGAATTGCCAACGGTTGAGCCAGTGCCCGAAATCGTTGCAAGCACTGATATGCCTAGCATTGCGGTAGCTGAACCAGTGGAAGCGCCAAGCGTTGAAACCGAGCCGCCAACCGACCCCGAACCCGTAGCAACGCCCGTTAAAAAACCGCCGTTTCCGGTGAAAAAAGTCTTAGCGGGGATTGCGTTTGTCGCCTTGTTGATTTGGGCAATCCGTCAACTGATGCCAACCAAACAGCCAACCGAACAAGGAGAGCCAATCAATGCAGGGTGAAATTGAAAACCAACCAGATATGGACGATTGGGGCGACTTCTCCGCGGTTATCAGTGGATTGGAACAAACCGAAGTCAGCGAGTTAACCGACTTACCAACCGAAGCCGCCAACGACGACAGCAAACCCGCGGGCGAGATGTTTCAGGGCGCATTGTCGGTGTTGTTCACCATTGCCGAGCAAGCCACGACGATTATTTCCGGTGTGGATTTTGAGTTTGACGAAAAAGGCAAAGCGGCGGTGATTGATGCGGCGTTGCCAGTGCTTGAAAAGCATGGTGACACGGTCACGTCGATGTTCGGTAATTACATGGAAGAAGCGGTGCTCGGTCTGGCGGTGTTGTCGCTGGTCTACAGCGCCAAGAAAACCATGGCATACCAAAAAGAGCTATTAGCGATAGAGGAGAAAAAACAGCGTGAGCAAAAAGAAAAAGACGCCGCTTAAATTTCCCAATCCGGTCAACTCGAACCCGTCACACGATGCCGAGCATGTCATCTACGTGGCGGGCACAGGTGGGGGTAAAACCTCCGCCGTAAAACACTTGGGTTTGGTGCCAAAGGCCGCGCAAGCGGTTTTTTTTGACCCATATCGAAACTACGCGGGGGCAAAATTCCGCGGTCAACAATGCCTTGAAACCCGTTCTCGCGTGGCGTTCGTCAAAGCCTTGGTGATGGCGCGCAAGCGTGGCAAGTCGTTTAAGTTGGCGTATATCCCCAAAGATGGGGCTTGCTCGGAAGAATTGGAGTTCTTCAGTTCTGCGGTGTGGGCGGTAGGCAACGGCGACGCTGACCAACTGCATGTGATCATCGAAGAGCTGGCAAGCTGTGTCGAGACGTCCGGCAAACTGAAAGGCAAGGCGGGCGAGTTGTGGCGCGGTGGGCGTCAATATGGGCTTGTGCTGCACTCGATTTTTCAACGCGGTCAGGAAGTACCAAAAACCGTGACAGAGCAATCGCCTGTGTGGTGGATTGGTGCGGTTAACTCAATGGCGGATGCTCGATGGCTTGCCGATAAAAAGGGCTTGTGTGTCGATACCTTGGCGGGCTTGAAGTCCGCCAAGCACAACAAAGCCGCGATAGGCAAACCGATTGCCGAATATATGTTGGTTCGTGACGGTATCGGCAACGTGGAAAAGTCCTCATTTAACTGTCTGACCGGAACGATTCACCGCTAATTTCAACGCTCATTCAACCTATAGGTTAGCCACTTAACCTATAGGTTGCTCCAACTTCCAAGCCCGCCCGTTTCCCTGTTTCATGAAATCACTTTTTAACCGTGTACAACCGAAAGGAACACCATGAAACAGCAACATAAAAACCTTTTGATGGCACTGATTATCACGCTCATCGTGATTGCGGCTATCAACAACATCAGCGTACTGACGCCAGTGCGTGAAACCCTTAACGGCGACAAAGGATGGTTCTAATGGAAGCGTTAAAACAGCCTTTTAACCCACGTCCACGCGAGCTTGACCCTGTTGAAGGTGTGAACTGGGGCAACCAAGCCACATTGCGCTTGGTATCGGGCCCAACTTACCAAAACATCGAGCTAGTCACGGACATTCTTGACCCTGCGGACATTGAACGTATTGCGGTCAAAGTGAACGGTCGTGAAATCGTTAACGTGACAGGTCAAGACCTTATCGACTTGCAAGAGCACAAGAAAGAGTACGTGCAAGCGGGTCGCTACGTGTTGAACTTCTCTGACATGACGATGCGCACCAAACTGGGTATCCGTACAGGTGAGCTTGTGACCCTACAGGGTGAAATCTGGTTTATGTACATCCAGCTAAAAGCCAAAACAGGGACAGCGGCGCCAATGATTCGCGCTCGCGCTCATACCACCGCGGCGCAAACTCAGCGTATCTACATGCCACGCCTTTACTCACAAACGTGGTACGCCGCGGCAAGTGGTCGCACGCCGTTTGACTTTGCCGAGCGTAGCGCCGCGCTGTCTATCAAGCGTTTGCACCTAAAAGACAACACGATTGAGCGCGTTCGTGTGCTGCGTGATGAACGTGAAGAGCTCAACGTTAACAAGGCCGACAACGCCTACGACCTCGCCGCGGCGGGTCGTGAGCAAAACGCGGGCTTTTTCTCGCTGGACTTCACGCGCTGCGGCTTTGGTAGCGAAGCGCGTCTGCCAACCGCGGCCATGAAACAACTGGCGTTTGAAGTGGAAAAAACGGCGGCGGGCAGTATTCCGGTACTGATTGAAGCCATCGAACAAGTGGCGGTGCCTACCGCGCAGTAAGGGGGCGTTATGGCGCAAGAGCAAAGCATGTGGGGCTCCATTTGGGATGGCGTATTAGAAACGGGCGGCGAACTGCTGACCGACGTCACCGACTTGGGCAAAGACTGGCTCGGCGTAAAGATTGAGAACGAAGCTCAACGCGTCGAATCCAGCAATCCAGATGAACAGCGCAAGCACAATAACGACTACCAACAACCCACAGGTGAGCCTGTTTACACCTCCGCGTTTGCGGGGGTGACAACCACGCACCTCATGATGGGCGCGATGCTGTTCGTACTGTTGTTATTGGCGGTGTTCTACGTCGCTAAGGGGAAGAAGTAATGCCGTTTATTCCATACCTAATTGCAGGTGCGGTCGGCGTTTGGGCGGGCGTCAAAGTGTCGGGCGGCTTTGACCGCATCGGCTTGGTGCTCGTTCTGCTTCTGGTTTGTTACATCCTGTACAAGAAAGGATTCAAATTATGATTGGTGGGCTATTAGGTAACTCCGGTTCGATGCCAATTAGTGCCAACGGTGGCCCCGCAACCAGTGGCGCCAATGGTAAGTCGGGCGGCAGCCTGTCAGTGGGCAGCATCAACATGGGCGGCGCGAGTGTGTTTAACCCGTCCACGTTGATGATGATTGCAGTAATTGTGATTGTGGCGGTGTTGCTATGGAAAAAGAAGTGATTGAAGTGGTGACACAATCGAAACGGGCGCTTGGGGAGCTCAAGCCCGCGTTTCGTGCTTGCCCACAGGCTTACACCGAATTGTGTAAAGCGGTGAATGAGGGGCGTGTGAGTCTGTATCGCCTCAAAAGCGCCGATTGTTCGTTAGTGATTGCGGGTGAGCGTGACGGTGACAACTACTTTTTGTGGGGCGTCGCGGGTCGCGGTCTGCGTTCGGGCATCAAACAACTGGTTAATGTCGTCAAAGCCGCGGGGATGCAATCTTTATCGGCTGATACGGCGTTTCAAGGCGTGGCGCGTTTGGTGCGTTCGATTGGCGTCACTGCCAAGCAAGACGGTGACTTTATCCGCTTAGATTTGGGGGTGTTGTAGATGGGCAGTTCTAAATCCAAGTCGAGTAATACCAGTAACACCACTAACGTTAGCGGTCAAAATGCCATTAGTGGTGACAACCTCGGCGTTGCCATTTCGGGTGTGAACAACTCGACCATCAACACCACCATGACCGACCACGGCGCCGTGACTGCTGCCATGGAGCTTGGCGGGGAAATGCTCAACAGCAATGAGCGCATTTCGCTGGAAGCCATGGACACCACGCACGACATCGCCGAAACCGCGATTGATGAAGTGGTTGATTTTGCGGGCAGCTCATTGGCTACCTACGCCTCAACCAACAGTGAAAACCTCGATATGTTGGCGGGACTGGCGGGCAGCCAAGCGGCGCAAAACTCAAAGAACCTTGAAGCCATGATGGACTTGGCGAAATTCAAACAGGACGGCGGGCAAGTCGAAACAAGCAAAATGATGGTGGTATTAGCAATCGTGCTTGTGTTGGTGCTTGGCTACGTAATGGTGAAGAAACGATGAACACGCAACTTATCGCGGGTCAACCCATCCCGCTGACGCCGGATGGTAATTGGCTGTATCTGAAAGCGGCGCAAGCTGAAATTGAAATCTATCGTGAATCGTCCGGTGAGCGCGTCACGCTTGGCAAGTCGTCGGTGTTTAACGTGGGCGAGGGTAAACACCTTGGGCGTTTGCTTATCTCTAGCCGCACCGACAACGAAATCGAAATTCAGTTTGGTTATGGATCATTTATGCCGCCTGTTGAGGGTCAAAGCGTGGTGGTTCAAGCCTTGCCGAGTGTGGTGATTGAACAGTTGCCCGCGGTGGAAATCGCACCCAATCAACAATTGGCAGTGAATCAGCTTCCCGCGGTTGAATTGGCCGCGAATCAACAGCTCGGCGTCACCACTTTGCCGCCTGTTGAGTTCAAAGCGCCGCAACCCGTGAATGTTCAATCGTTGCCTGCGGTCACGCTCGAAGCGACGCAAGTGGTCAAAGTGGATGAGCAAGTCAGTAGCAACCTTATCACCGAAGCCGTGAGCGTGTTTCCGCACAACATGGCACAAAACGCCACGCGCAAAGCCATCACGATTAAGGCGTCGAAAGCCAACACCGCCTCGGTGTTTGTTGACGCGTTTGAACTGGAAGCGGGCGAGCGCATCACCATTGAAAGCACCGCCGCCATGACATTAACAGGCACGGCGGGTGACGCTGTCACGATTATGGAGATTTAACGCATGGGACAAGTACGTGACAATCTGCCAAACGGCAACCCACGCAACAAAATCGAATACTTGGCCGATTGCATTGATGATGCCAAGGCTGAAGCGAACGGTGTAGAAGTCATTCCCAATCTATTGGTGAACCCTGATTTCTCAGCGGCTCAGCTAGACATCAACTGGCAATCGGCATTCTATGCCCGATGGACAACAGGCGCATTCACCTACGAAAACCAAAGCGCCAGCGAAATGCACCTAGGGCGCAGCTTTGGCCGTCCCGCACCATTTGGTTGGGGCGTTGAAGTCTTTGCCGAAGCGCGCCACTTTCACGCTGCGCACTACAACACCCGAGGCGGTGAAGTAGAAAAGCGCGACCCAACGGCAAAAGCCACGTTCTTTATGATGGGTGGCGATAAAGCCAAGACGCTGCATTTCAGTGTATTTAGCGCACCAATGGAAACCGAAAAGGTACTGGAAGTCGTAGACGGTAAAGGCGTATTGCTTGACCTGTCGTACTCGGTCTATCTGAAAATGCACGACGACACGGTTTATCACCGCTTTGGTGTGGTTGAACTCGATGCAAACGGCGACTTTGTGGATTACGTGGCAACAAGCATGACCGCGCAACCGAAAGCACCGGATTTTGTTCACAGCTGGATTCACGGCGTGAAACTTAAGCCAGGGGGCATTTATGCCTTTTTTGTTGAGTCTGACATGAACAACGGCAGAAAGAGCACCGCGTTTACAGGCGCAGGCGTATTCCTAAACCCAAGCCAAGCGAATGTCGTCCCAGACCTAACACCGAGCCCAGTAGCAAAAGACACGATGCGCTGTGTTGATTCGTTAGGGCGCTTGACGAAAGCAGAGCTAACAGGGGGCGTGAGTGTCGATGTGGGGCGCTATTCAATGCCGTTTGGCATGGAGAAGCACCTGATTTTCTGTAACTGCCAAATCACAGGAACGACAACCGAGGCACCTTACAGTGCATCGACCATTACCAAAGTGAATCACAACACGGTACAGGTGCAAGGTGATACGGCGGGCGGTCAATCACACGCGCATTTGATGGCGTACTACTCGAAAACGCCCGTGCACTTGAATTACTTCAACTCAGTCAACTATCAAGCGGTGTAGTTATGCCGTTGTTTATCTTTGTCATCATACTCTTAGGGATTGGAGCGTTTACCATGACGACATCAACCACATCAAGCGTTCGCGGGGTTCGCATTCATAACCCGCTTAACATTCGCATTGCCTCTAATGCGTGGAAAGGCAAGGTGACGCCGTCACGCGATAAAGCCTTTGAAACCTTTAAAGCGCCCGAATGGGGCTTTCGTGCCGGAGCGATTTTGCTGCGTAACTACCAATTGCGCCACGAACTGCACACACTAACCGAAATCATTCACCGCTTTGCGCCGCCAAACGAAAACCACACCGCCAACTACGCACGCTTTGTTGCGGGTCGCGTGGGCGTCGGTATGGATGAGCGCATTGATTTGGTGAACAACAAACCGCTGTTGGTCGAAGTGCTTCACGCCATGAGCATCATGGAAGTAGGTCGCCACTATAGCAAACACACGGTGCTGAAAGGCGTCAATCTGGTTTAAGGAGAAACACAACATGTTTGAACGTTCCACATTAAAAGGCTTGGCGCTACTGGGTTCCGTCGTCGCGGCGGTCACTGGCTACGGTCATTTATTCAGTGTCGAAATCACCGAAACGGGCGTTAACCTTGGCGGTGCGGTTGGCTTGGCCATTCCCGCCGTGATTGGTGTGTATGAAGCGCTGCCGGACAGCTGGAAACCGACAAAAAGTGTAGGGGGCTTGGATGGAAACCGCCCTAGTTAACGCCTTGTCGGGTCTGGGCTTTTCGTCGGAATCGCTTGTGCTGTTTGCTTTGATGGGGATGAATCTGAAATACCAGATTGCTATCAATAAGCAGTTAACCCAAGGGCTGCAAGAAGTCCGTGAAAGTGTTTTGGTTCTAACGGCTACGCGCAACAATGAAAGCTAAGGCTTAAACCGTGCGAACTGGTTCGAAACGTCATTAATGACGATTTACACAGCGAGTAGGGAGCCGATACTTTGGGCGGGTCGATTGACCTCGACAGGCTTCAAATGATGCCACCAAAGCAGAAGCCTAAAAAAGCCGAACCCTTAGCGATGGGGTTCGGCTTTTTGTTTTAGTCTCATTTCTAGTATAAGGAGTAGGACAAAAGCGCCCCTGCATAGATAATATAAGGGAAGACTTGCTCAAGAAAATCTGGAAGAGAAAAGTAACTCTTTATAGCACAAGTCCGATATATCCTAATGTAGTCCTTAGCAGGTATCGGGTATGTAAGTGACGTAGAGGATGAGTTGTAACCGCCATCTTCCTTTGATTCAGAAAATGTGTAATGAAACAGATAAGTAATATTAACGTTGGTTAGATTCTTACTTTTGCATCGCTCATAAGCGTTAAAGTCTTCCTCAGGATCAGAGGCGGAGCTGAAGCGAAAGGAAGTAAGGTGGTAGCGAGTAATCCACGCATATTTAGGCTTGCTAGATTTTATTGGAATTAAAAGTTGATCTAAATCGCAGTCTAGATACTTATCATGACCAGACAAAACAGCAAGTTTAACTTCTTTTGCAAGCTTCTTCCCGAGACTTGAAAAGTACTGCGCCAAGTAAAACCTCAATAGCTCATCTCGCCTAGAATAATATTCCTCATTGCTTATTGTATAAACGAAAAATTTATATAAAAAATAGGTGGTTACTAATAATATTAGAATGCCTATAGTGTCTTTATCACCGTTGATACTAGCTCCAATAAAGGGTAGTTTATCTAGCTTCAAGATTTCAATTTGATGCAAAAACAGAACTGATGAAGATATGACTAACGCTCTGCCAGACTTGGCTATAGGCTCATTGCTTTGGTAGCTACGTTGCGACATTGCAGACTCTTATGTTTGATAAATAAGGTATTAAACCTTCAAATATACAACATTATTTATATCAAGCACACAGTCCAAACTAACGTTACTATTCATCGGTCCTTAGATGGTATCCATTCGGCGGCTTTCATTCGACGGCCGCCACGAAAAGGCAAAACGTTTTCTTTAGCGGGATAAACCTTGGGATACTCAAAATGCCCGTACATTTCCACAAACTGACGATGTTCGTCACGCCAGAACACAAAACTTTCCAATTCTTTAGGGCTAAACTCACGACCGGATGGCGTGATAAACACCGCGCGTTTCTCACATATACGAAACCCAGACCAACGCAAATCATTAGGCAAATAACCAAGCGCCTTAATCAACAGTAGTTTTTCTGCCATTGGATTGATAGGAACTGTGCCATCGAGCCAACGGGTAATCGTCGGTTTAGACACATGAAAATATTCAGCGCCTTGCTTGATGGAGGTAAACTCGCGCCAAAAGAGTGTGCGGAATGATTCGTGAAACATGACAACGCTCGCATATTGAATAACTGACTAAAATTATTTTTCTTGTTGTTTTGGGCGTTACCGAACGCAACATTATGTGGCGGTCAGGCTTATAGTGGTTTTTCGTTGATTGCACAAAACGAACGTCACGAATAGTACAAGTAACTTGCGTTATGGAAATCGACAAAATAAAAAATTACGGCTTGGTTATCAGACACTTATGAAAGGCTTAATCAAAGAGTTAGCCTTTGTTAACAAATCACCCCTTGGTGCGCATTATGTATATTATGTTAAATTGTATATTGCTGTACGCTAAATGTTGTCTGAGTATGCTCCTATTCCCCTGCAGATTTTAAATTTAAGGGCCTTACTGTGAGCATTAAACATAATGGTTATTTACCATAAAATAGCTAATATCGATCTATCAATCTACGATTGCTTGCTCTTCAATTAGCAACTTATAAAAAATGGCGTCTATTTCTTTAGACGCCATTTTTGTTTACTGGAAATATTAAATTAGCCACCGGCTAATTTGACTGTCATGCCTTTCTTTTCAAGATGTGCCTTGATCTTGTCTCTAGCATCACCTTGAATCTCGATATTGCCATCTTTTACAGAGCCACCACAGCCACAGACTTTTTTGAGTTCTGCCGCTAATAACTTTAAAGGTGCATCATCCAAGTCTAAACCTGTAACAATGCATACGCCTTTACCTTTACGGCCTTTCGTTTGGCGCTGAATCCGAACAACACCATCGCCTTTAGGGCGAGATACTTTTTCTTCTTCCGGTTTAATTCGACCGGTTTCTGTTGAATATACCAGAGTCATTCTATTGTTTCTTTTGTTGTTGAGCTTGCATCGCTTTTTGCTTTGCAACCAAATAAGCTTCGATATGGCGTTGAATAGCGGCTTTACTGCCCTTAATCAGTTTACCATTAAACATACAGTACCAAGAGTTAGGTTGGCCTGTATCGTTTTGAATAGTATAGCCGTTAAAGACCTCTGATTTTGCAACACCAGTTTGCTGCACTCTTTGCCCGAGTGAAGCAAACTCTTTGGGATCAATAATCGATGCGGTGTCACACCACCAATCAATGCTTTTCTTTACCGCCGTCAAACTGCCCTGTAAAACGTGGTTCTTGATTTTAACCTTCCAAACACTGCCATCTGATCCGACTGACTGCAGGTTAAAACCTCTATAATTTGAAATCGCCATACCACTGAGTCATCTGTTTAATGCGTTGATATAATCATAATTGCTACTGAGCAATATTCAAATACGGCTTGAATAATCCTTGCTCTAGAAAACAACTTGTATCATAAAACGCGTCTCGATAACGTTAATCACTTTGCACTGTTTATACAATCTTCCAAGAACTCATGAAATTTGTGCCCGTTGTTTTGAAGCATTTTAGGGAACATTGAGATCGGAGTCATTCCTGGAAATGTGTTTACTTCGTTTAAGTAAATCTCATCATCTTCCGTTAGGAAAAAGTCGATACGAGATAAATGACGAAGATTCATTTGTTTAAATACCGTCTCTGACGCGTGTTGGATGGAATCTAATTGTACTTGAGTTAGATTCTTCGCCTCAACTTCTGTGAGCGAGTGACTTGAACTGCTGTACTTTTCATCGTACGAGTAAAAAGCACCATCAGGCGCGATGACCTCGCCTGGCTTAGTGATATGTAGTTGGCCATTCATCTCATATGCAGCAACTTCAAGTTCTCGAGGTTTTACTGCTTTCTCAACCAACACTTGGTCAGAAAACCCAAAAGCATCATTTACTGCATTAGAAAGCTTGTCTTTTTCTGTGACACTGTAACAGCCAACGGAAGAGCCTTGGCGAGCGGCTTTAACAAAAACTTTTCCCCACTTTTCAAAGGCTTTATGAGCTTGAACGTGAGCTTCTTCATCGTTTCGCGTTAAGAATAAGTATGGCGTATTGGGTATGCCGATAGCGTCGTACCAAAGCTTAGATGTGATTTTATTGAAACTATTGCTACTCGCTTCTGGCCCGCAGCCAAGATAAGGAATACCTGCGATTTCAAACAGAGATTGAATGTCGCCTGTTTCGCCAGGAAAACCATGTATACAAGGCACGATGAAATCAATGGTTTGATTAGATTCACTTGAGCACAACTGCTTGGTATTGAGATCCAAGTAAACCAACTCACCTTGGTTGGTCATCCAACCTTCGTTTTTTATCTCTACGCGTGTAACGTGAACGTCTTCAATAAGATTTAGTTGTTGTTCGACAAAGTTTGCAGACAATAATGAAATCTCGTGCTCAGAAGAGCCACCGCCGCATAGTAAAAGAATATTTTTAATCATGAATCCATCTTTCCGTGACCTACAAAAGATACTATTTATTATGATAAACCTTTGAAGTGTGACGTACAGTAATTTTAGTGTGAGGAATGTTGTTCGAATAGGATTTGAGCAAATAAATAAGGGAGCTATTCGCTCCCTTATTTGATGTGTTAATTTAATTTGTTAAGTGTTGGGTAAGCTGAGTTTTTGATTGCGTCAATGCTTTTAACAAATGGTCTTAACTGCTGAAATTGAGCTGGCAAAGTCGAAATCGCTTGCTTGGCTTCTGCGCTTGTTGCGTAGTCTCCGTACAAAACTGAGAACCACTTAGTACCGTTTACAACTTTGTAGTTTTCCCAAATTGGCTGACCGTTCTGTGGCAGCTTATTTGCAAACTGATCGACTTTAGCTTGGCTACCCACAGCTGCGACTTGAATGGTATAGCCGAATCGTTGAATGCCAGCTTGCTTTTTACTTGGTGGTACGATCTTAACTGGCTTCGCCTGCTCTTTTGGCGTTAGCTTGACTACTTTCTTTTCTTCAGGCTTTGCCGTCATTTTCACAACAGTTGGTTGTACGTCTTTTTCTACTACAGCGTTTCCAGACGCCATAATTGGTTTAGAGATACGATCTGATTTGTAGTCCTCTCGGTAACTTTCTGAGGTCACATCCGTGATGTAAGTTTCAGATGCACAAGCAGAAAGCAGAACTGACAAGCCGATGATTGCGATTTTTTTCATGAAGTAACAAATGCTCTGGATAAATATTACGATAAATCATGCCGATAGCAGGGCCGTTTATCAAGCATCAAATACAATAATCTGTGATTTTGATGTGATGAATAACACAAACTCCATAAGCATCGTACACATTTTCTGCAATGTCTGGTCTGAAGATGTTTTATCAGTAAATTATTCGTTTATGATTGATATGAAACCGAGAAGCCAACGTGACTTACAAACGGCTAGGAGTCAGCATGAATAAACTACATAAACTCTTTAAACCCAACTCTGTGGCCGTTATTGGGGCATCTCAAAAAGCATTGCGAGCAGGACATGTTGTGATGCGCAACCTTCTACAAAGTGGATTTGGTGGCGCGATTATGCCAGTAACGCCGCGATATAAAGCCGTATCTGGCGTGATCGCTTACCCTGATGTAGCTTCCCTGCCCTATACGCCAGATATTGCAATTTTGTGTACGAACGTTTCACGTAACGAGCAGTTGCTTAAAGAGCTAGATGAGAGAGGCACACCGTTTGCGATTGTTATCTCTGATGACCCTAAGCCTTTAGATATTTCATCATTGAACATTCGAGTTTTAGGCCCAAACAGCTTAGGTATCATCCTTCCTTGGCACAATTTTAACTGCACGTTTTCCCCTGTCGCAGCTAAACCCGGAAAAATTGCTTTCATCTCACAATCCGCGGCGGTTTGTACCACTGTTTTAGACTGGGCAAATGATAAGAACATTGGTTTTTCTTCGTTCATTTCGATTGGGCGCGGACAGGATATCGATTTTGCAGATTTGCTCGACTATTTGAGTATGGATGGAAACACAGAAGCTATTCTGCTTTATGTTGATAATATCCAAGACGCTCGCCGATTTATGTCTGCTGCGCGCGCCGCTTCACGTAACCGACGTATATTGGTGCTAAAAGCGGGCCGCTCTAAAGAGATGAATACTTTTGAGCAGCAAGACGGAGATACACTTGACGTAATTTACGATTCTGCTATTCGCAGAACTGGTATGTTACGAGTCAGCAATACGCATGAGCTTTTTGCCGCGGTTGAAACACTCACGCATTCTGTGCCACTTCGTGGAGAGCGTTTAGCGATCATTACCAATGGCGGCGGCCCTGCTGTTATGTCCGTTGATACTTTGATTGAACGTGGTGGCCAACTTGCAACGCTTGATGACGCTTCCATTGAGCAATTACAAGCAGTACTTCCATCCAACTGGCGTGCTCGAAATCCAATTGATCTGTCTGGTGACGCAACCCAAGAACGCTATATTGATACCATTAACGCACTGATGAATAACGACTGTGCAGATGCGATATTAATTATGCATAGTCCTTCTGCTGTTTCTGATCCTCTTGAAACTGCTCAAGCCGTTATTAATTCAATCAAATCTCACCCTCGGCATAAGCATTTTAATATCTTGACCAACTGGTCAGGAGAACAAACGTCGAGAGAAGCGCGACTGGCATTTACTCAAGCAGGTATTCCAACCTATAGAACACCTGAAAGTGCGGTTGTAGCATACATGCACTTGGTCGAATACAGACGAAACCAGAAACAACTAATGGAAACGCCAACGACGGCAGAGCCATTACATTCTGGAAGTGTGAGTTCAGCAAAAGAGTGGGCAAATGAACGACTACTGGATAAAAACACAGTCACCTTAGATACGCATCAAACCAGCCCATTATTTAAGCTGTTCGGGTTTAACGTTTTGCCTACGTGGATTGCATCTGACGACATTGAAGCTGTTCATATGGCAGAAAATATTGGATATCCTGTTGCGGTAAAATTGCGTTCTCCAGACATTCCTCATAAATCGGATGTTCACGGTGTTGCTCTAAATTTAAGAAACAGTCGAGAAGTTTCCAACGCAGCGCTATCCATTTTAGATACCGTAAAGCTCAGTTACCCTTCCGCCAATGTACATGGGCTGTTAGTACAAGGGATGGCAAAGCTCGGCAGCGCTGAAGAGCTACGGATTAGTATTGCAGTAGATAAAGTCTTTGGACCAGTGATCTTGCTTGGTCAAGGCGGCTCTGAGTGGAATATCGCCCAAGATGCCGTCGCTGCACTTCCTCCTTTGAACATGACGCTTGCGCGCTACCTTGTCGTTGTTGCCCTAAAGTCTGGAAAGATTCGCCTGCAGAAACACAAAGATGCGCTCGATATTACTGAGTTGTCGAAGTT
The DNA here is from genome assembly GCF_033339995.1 of Vibrio sp. 1641. Classification (NCBI taxonomy): domain Bacteria; kingdom Pseudomonadati; phylum Pseudomonadota; class Gammaproteobacteria; order Vibrionales; family Vibrionaceae; genus Vibrio; species Vibrio sp. 1641. Next base: position 774,045 of record NZ_JAWOVP010000002.1, on the reverse strand, counting down.
CTTGGTTCGTATCTCCCAAATGGCAGTTGAGATACCAGAAATACAAAAACTGGATATCCATCCAGTGCTAGTGTCCGGAAGCGATTTAACTATCCTTGATGCAGATGTCACACTGTGTAAATACGAAGGAGACGCCCAAAAACGGCTAGCGATTCGCCCTTTCCCGGCAGAGTTTGTCGAAACTGTAACGCTTCGAGATGGCCAACCTATCCTGCTTCGTCCTATCTTGCCTGAGGATGAGCCGCTACATGCTCAATTCATTAATAGCGTATCGAAAGAAGATCTCTATAAACGTTTCTTTTCTGAAGTTGGAGAGTTCAACCATGAGGCTTTGGCAAACTTTACTCAAATCGACTACGACCGCGAAATGGCGTTTGTTGCGGTAGCGTTTAATACTGACGGACCGTCTATCATAGGGGTAGCCCGCGCATTGATTACACCAGACAATAGTGACGCTGAGTTTGCTATTTTGGTTCGTTCAGATTTGAAAGGAAAAGGTTTAGGCAAAGTGCTGATGCAGAAAATAATCAGCTATTGCAAAGTTAAAGGCACAAAGCAAATGTCTGGAATGACCATGCCAACAAACAGAGGAATGTTGATGTTGGCTCAGAACTTGGGGTTTGAGATCGATGTCCAGTTTGCAGACGGTACGGCAGATATGGTGCTCCCTTTAAATTGAAAAGCGCAGCATTAGCGATGACTTTTACTTCTTACATTCGATAATCAATGGGAATCTAAGAAGTAAAAGTTACGTTGTTACTTTAGTTTCCAATTCTTTTTTAAGTACTGAATACACCAGGATTTTGCCTCACCCATAGTGTTCCGGCGCCATGCCAAAATAATATCCATCGGCTGTTCTTCAGTGCCTTCGATTCGTTTCAATACACCACTATCAATAAGAGGTTGTGCAATTTGGCTTGGTAATGTACCAATACCTAAACCTGCAGTGAGCGCTTCTACTTTTGCCGTAAAGTTGGTGACGGTCAAGCGAGGCTGTTTTTGAATGATATTAATTGAGAGCGCTGGTTGCTCACGTGCGGTATCTGCAATAGCAATAATCCGATACTTTTCTCGCGCTGCTTCATCGAACTTACCACTACGCTTGTGAACATAGTGATCAGCGGAAGCTACCCAATACATACTCATTTTACCAATTTTTTCTGACTTAACTTCTTGAGGAAGCGTATCCAGTGATGGGCAAATCAGTAAATCAGCTCTCCCCGTATTCAACGACTCCCAGCTACCAGCCAGAATCTCCTCTTGCAGCCTGACTCGAGTTGAGCTGACCTCGGCCAGCGCATCAACCATCGGGAAAAAGTTGGATATAGGAATAATGCCATCGAAGGCAATGGTAATATCCAGTTCCCAGCCATTCGCCAATAACGTTGCATCGTTCACTAACTTTTCACTGGCTTGTAAAATGGCTCTTCCTCTTTCAAGAATAAGCTTACCTGCTTCAGTAAAATGGGCTTTGTGACCAGAGCGATCGAAGATAATAATGTCTAAGTCTTGCTCGAGTTTCTGGATTTGATAGCTCAGCGATGACGGGGCTCTGTCTAACTCATTCGCAGCAGCAGCAAAACTCCCTCTTCGATCAATAGCATCTAGAATATGGAGTGCTTCTAACGTAATTGGACTCTGCACATGGCCTCTCTTAATGTGACATTCATCACATTCGTTGTATTTGGATGAACTTATCAAGAACTAACGACAAATAATATAACATATTGATAACTAAAGACTAGGAATGCTCATAGCCTAAGAAGAAGATTCAATACAAATCAATAAATGACAATGGTAATGATAGTAATTACCATTTAGATCCATTAGTATCCGCGTGTTGTTACCTATTATGGATCTAAGGTATTGAAGCCAATGTATAAAAAATCAATTTTGTCAGCCTCCATTTTAGTTGCCCTTTCCCATACTGCTTATGCGGAAGAAGCTTCTAAGTTTGAAGAAGTCGTTGTGTCGGCCACCCGTACCAACCAAACCATAAACACTGTTGCTGCTTCTGTTGCTGTTGTATCAGAGAAAGACATCGAAGAAAACATGGTAAAGGACTTGAATGATCTATTCGAGTATACGCCAGGTGTTACTGTTAATGGCACTCAACGCCAAGGCGTCCAAAGTATTAACATTCGCGGGATGGAAGGTAAACGAGTTAAAATCTTAGTAGACGGTGCATCTCAACCAGGCGTATTCAGCGGTGGACCATATTCGTTTATCAATTCTAGTGCCGTTACTGTCGACCCCGATATGCTAAAGAGTGTCGAAATTGTTAAAGGAGCAGCTTCTAGCCTACATGGTAGTGATGCAATTGGCGGTGTTGTCGCATTCGAAACAAAAGATCCGAAGGATTTCCTCAAAGATGGTAAAGACTTTGGTGGTCAAGCTAAACTCTCTTATTCATCGGAAGATAACTCTTTTAGTGAGCATGTAGCTTTAGCAAAGCGTTTCGGTAATACAGAAGCACTTATAGCCTTTACACGCCGTGATGGTGCAGAGCTACAAAATTTCTCTAAGGCGCCTTACGATAACTATTCTGTGGACAACCAAGATTATTACAAAAACGATCTATTGGTAAAACTTCAATCTCAATTGAATGACGCTCATCGCTTGGAGTTCTTGGGAGAAGTTATTTACAACGAGACTGACTCAGAGATCGCACATAAAAGTTACAAAAACTTCAACGCTGAAGACACAACCAAGCAAAATCGCATTGGGCTCAAGCACATTTGGTTTGCAGATGCAGCTATCTCGGATACGATCACGTCCAAGCTTACATGGATTGGTAAAGAAGAAAACGGCGTCTCTAATCGCTTTATCGAAGCCAGCCCTGGTTACCCACCTTACGTACCGCCTAGTGGTGACAACCAACAGAAAAAAGATTACGAATATACTGAAGACAAATTTGAATTCGAAACTCAGTTAGATAAAGAGATTCAAAATCACTATATTGTTTACGGAATATCGTACAAACATAGTGACATCAGTAATACCAATCGCGAGTTTAATTCCGATCCTGGCACGCCAGATACTGTTTACGTTTACACACCGGATGCAAAAGAAGAAAGCTTTGGTTTATTCTTGCAAGATGAAATTTCGCTTCTTAATGACAAGCTAATTCTGACTCCAGGTGTGCGTTACGATTACTTCTCTACTAATCCTTCAAATACTTCTGAAGAGTCATTCGAGAAGTTTAGCGACTCTGCATTAACTGGTCGTTTAGGAGCAACTTACTCTGTATCGCAACCTGGCACGATCTTCGCGCAAGTGAGCCAAGGGTTCCGAGCGCCATCGTTCGACGAGCTTTACTACACCTACGATAATCCGGCTCATGGCTATACCAACCGCCCTAACCCAAATTTGGGATCTGAAAAGAGTTTGTCTTATGAACTTGGTTACCGTCATAACACTGCAGCGTCTGCAACTGAAGTAGCGTTCTACTACAGTGATTACAGTGACTTTATTGAGCAAACGTCATCAAACAATGGTGGTTTAACTGAATTCACAAATATCAATATTAGTGAAGCAAACATTAAAGGGGTTGAGCTCTCTAACCGTCTTGATTGGCATGCCATTGCTGGTCTTCCATCAGGCGTGACAACTCGCTTTGTTGCAGCATACACAGAAGGTGAAGATGGTGATGGTAATCCTTTGAACAGTGTAAACCCATGGAATGCCGTAGCTGCTGTAAATTACGATTCACCAAATGCACTTTGGGGGACAAGCCTAAAAGTAAACTACACGGCTAAGAAATCGAACAGTGATATCAACTCTGATGGTGATAAAGGCGGAATCAAAGACCAAGTTGCTTTGCCGTCTGCGACAGTCGTTGACTTAACGGCGTACTACAAACCAATGAAAGATATAACCATTCGTGCTGGTGTTATGAATCTAACGAATGAAGAATACCATCTTTGGAACGATGTTCGCGGTAAGACTGAGTTAAGTCGAGACAAAACGCAAGCTGAGCGTAATTATAACATTAGTGTTAAATACGAGTTCTAAACCTTAAAAACACAAAAGCCAGCGTAATGCTGGCTTTTTTATGGCTTTCATTTCAAAAATGTAAAGAAAAGTATGAAAAATGAAAGTTTACTGTTTTGCCATCTCTTTTTTCACCATTACTGCTGCTGCAATGATGAAAGTGATGATCAGACCGAGTTCCATGAACTACCCCAATAGCTACGAGAAAATTTATAACCCAAATTAAGAGTCGGGCATAGTTTAACAGCTCTGTATATACTTGCTACCTTTTAACCAGTAATTTACGATTTTTTCCGATTTGGATCAAAAAAGACGCAATTATGCGCCTTTTTGTTACTATTGTGTAAATTGAAGATTAGGCATCTGGATAACCTTGAGGGTTAGTAGACTGCCAGCGCCATGTATCGCCAGTCATTTCTTCTAGAGTGCGAGTTGCTTTCCAACCTAACTCATTCATCGCTTTTGATGGATCCGCCCAACACTCTGCAATATCACCTGGACGACGCTCAACAAGTTGGTATGGGACATCTTTACCACTTGCGGCTTCAAATGCTTTCACCATGTCCAGTACACTGTAGCCGTTACCAGTACCGAGGTTATAGATATGAAGGCCAGCTTTGCTACCTACTTTTTCTAATGCAGCAACGTGACCATCGGATAAGTCCATTACATGAATATAATCACGTACGCCTGTGCCATCTTTGGTCGGATAATCACTACCAAACACAGAAAGGAACTCTCTGCGCCCTACCGCAACTTGAGAAACAAACGGCATTAAGTTGTTGGGAATACCTTGAGGATCTTCACCTAGCTCGCCTGTTGGATGTGAACCTACCGGGTTAAAGTAACGAAGAAGTGTAATGCTCCAGTCAGGGTTCGCATTTTGGAAGTCGGTTAAACACTCTTCTACCATTAATTTGCTGCGCCCATATGGGTTAGTTGCGCTAGTTGGAAAGTCCTCTGTGATGGGTACAGATGCAGGATCACCATATACAGTCGCTGATGAACTAAATACCAACGATTTAACTCCGGCTTCACGCATTGCATCAACCAATACTAAAGTGCCATTAACGTTGTTGTCGTAATACTCTAAAGGTTTTGCTACAGACTCACCGACGGCCTTTAAACCTGCAAAATGGATAACAGCTTCAATATTGTGCGACTTTAGTGCTTCTACCATCGCCAATTTATCTCTGATATCGGCTTTAATGAAGGTTGGCTTTACACCACATACCTTTTCAATTCGATCTAATACCGTAGATTTACTGTTGTACAGGTTGTCTAGAATCACTGGCGTCATGCCAGCTTCGATCATTTGAATACACGTATGACTACCGATATAGCCCATACCACCCGTAACGAGTACTTTCATTTTATTATTCCTTCTGACGCGAATTGAGTTAGTTTAAAGCTTTGACGTTACGATTTAAACTGTCTCTTGTAATTCGCCTCCCATTAATATTGCTTGGCCTTTCCCGGCTTTCTTTGCTTGATACATTGCCGTATCCGCACTTTTTAAAACTCGAGTAGCATCGCGCTCATTTACACCGACTAATTTTACGCCGATACTAACGCCAACTTTGAGTAAGTGACCTTTGTACTCAATTGGAGCACATATGCTCTCGAGCAACTGTTCTGCTATTCGGGTGACCACTTTTTGATTGGCGGGATTAACCAACATGACAAATTCATCACCAGAAAGTCTTGCGATTAAATCACTATGTCTCGTCGCAGATGTTAGACGTTCGGAAACTTTTTTCAAAACTTCATCACCTGCATCATGACCGTAGGTATCGTTAACTTCTTTAAATCCATCCAGATCGAGGTACAAAACTGCAAATTCGTCACGCAAGTATCCAGAGCGTTGTACTAGTTGTTCCAACTCTAAATGGAACTTAGATCGATTGGCTAACCCCGTTAAAGCATCGTGATGAGCTAAATGCTCCAATCGTTCCATCTCTTTTGCGCCGGAAAGGTCGGTAAGAACAATAACCAGATCATAGAAACCATAGTCTTCACACTTAACGATGCGATTGACTCGAGCAAACATCGGTACAAACTGACCAATATGGTTCTTCTCGATAACTTCACCTTGCCAAACGCCATAATTTTCTATCGACTCGATGATACTAGGCATCATTTCCTGTAACTTGCGCCACTTTAGCGTTTGGATGAATGACTTCCCAATAAGCTGATCCACCTCTAAGCCGACTAACTTAGTGACGGCAGGGTTTGCCATCGTAATGACACCGCGATGATTAAGAACAATGAGACCATCTTGGCTGCTTTCAAAAACACGTCCCGCAACACGTTGCCGGTTTATGGCTTCTTCAATTTCGGTGATATCTTGAATCGAAAACAGTAAGTATTCATGTGTCGAGAGGCGACGACTGGTTAGGCTCAACTGCTGTTCGTTATCTGCATTTTTGAGGTGAATATCATCGCACTCTAGGCCTCGACTCAGGATCTGACTCAGCTCATTCGGTGTTTTGGTTTTAATTAGATCACGAATATTGGCGTATTTAAGTTCATCTAATTTTTTTTGAAATATTTGCTGGGTCGCCGTATTACAATGAATAACACGTCCGGAATTGTCTGTAATAACTAATGCATGCTGAACAGATTCGATAACCTCTTCTGAAAATGCGCGCTTTTGTTCTAGTGTGTCTAGCGAATGTTGCCGCTGCTTCTCACGTACTGTTAACCTATTCATCATTTGATTGAAAGATCTCGCGAGCTCTCCAATTTCATCGTTGGCGTAATAGCGTGCTTGATTTTCCGTGCTTCGTCCGTGTGTCACATTCTCTATTACGCGGCTAAGCTCCATAACGGGCTTGAGAACAAGCCTCTCGATACTTATGTAAAAAACAGTGCCACCAGCGATCAGAAACAGAAGAAGTAAAGCGCTATCTTGAAGTAAAGATTGCATGGCTTCTACGATTGGACGATGATAAAGCGTGACTCTAATGCTACCAATGACATAGCCATCATGGATAATCGGCTCTAGAACATAAAGAAATTTGGTTGATAAGGCATAGCCTAGAGCGTGCAACCTACTTCTTTCGGTTTGACTGGGAACGGGTGCTAGTGCCCCACTTATCTCCATAACAGCGAATGGTTGGTCATCTTGGTCATAAAGTTTGACCCGCGTTACATTTGGCTGGTTTAAAAAGTTGGCGAGAATAGTTTGAGCTTTTTGCTTGTCCTTTGTCGTCAGCGCATCTTTAATTGAGAAAGAAACGTTGTTAATCAACTTTCTTGTCTGCTCGACCAGTTCATGCTTAGACGATTGGTATACAGTATACGAGGTGTAACCTTTTGAGATAACAAAGATAGCCGTTAAAAAGGCCAGAAGAGGCCAAATAAGCTTCGCTCGTAATGACATATATATTCCTGTCGCAGACAACCACAAAAATGACAGAAGAACCATTATGCAATCTATCACCCATGAAGGGCGACAAGATTAACACGATGCTAATGCAAAATAACCTTAAATTCTCAAAAATTGGATGGAAAAGAAACGAAATACCTTAAAATTCGGATCAACTCAAATAACGGCAACATCTTTATGGACTAACGTGATCTTTTTCGTCAGCTATCTGCTCAAAAAGCTTCGTTTTCATGATAGAAGAATGAAGTGAGTCACTGAACCTAGATGCATTTTCCTGCATCGTAAACCCATTGCTTGTGTAGAAATAAAACGTATGGCATTGAATAAACAGCAACTTACATTGAACTGTGATATGGGCGAGAGCTTTGGCTCTTGGAGTATGGGCGCAGATGAAGAAGTGATGCCCCATGTTGATATGGCGAACATCGCGTGTGGTTTTCATGCCTCCGACCCTAATGTCATGCACGACACCATCACCCTAGCGAATGACAACGATGTTGATATTGGCGCACACCCAGGTTACGCCGACCTACAAGGCTTTGGCAGACGAAGCATAAGCATGACGGGTGATGAAATTACGAACATGGTTATATATCAGGTTGGTGCTTTACAAGCATTATGCCGGGCGCAATACACAGACATCAGTTACATAAAGCCTCATGGCGCTCTATACAACGACATGATGAAAAGTGATGCGATATTTAGAGCGGTAGTAAAGGCGGCAGCACTGTTCAAAGTACCGTTAATGATCCTAGCTTCACAGGAAAACGAAAAATACTTAGAAATCGCAGACGATTATGATGTTCCCTTGCTATTTGAAGCATTTGCAGACCGTTTATACCAAGATGACGGCTTACTGACTCCTAGAACACAGCCCAATGCCGTGTTAAAAAGCGAGCACGCGATACTTGAGCAAGTCCGGACCTTAGCTGACTCTGGGCGTGTCAAAACCGCTTCAGGCGGTTACATATTATTGGAAGCCGACACAATTTGTGTTCATGGTGACAATGAAGAGTCGATCGCGCTGATCCAAAAGATCCGCCAAAGCCTATACGCTGGAGGAAATTAATGCATAAAGAGAAATTTAATATCTCTTTGATCTCCGAGTGCAGTATTTTCATTAAGTTTGATGAGAGTATTTCTGAAAATGCAGTCGGAGAGCTTGCTCGCAGCATAAGAGAAACTTTCGCTTCAATTGTTATGAACGTTGTCCCCTCCTATCAAACTATTCTCATTGATTACTTACCTTTTCGAATCAACGAGAAGAACTTAGTCAATGAGCTGCAACAAATCGTGAGCCAGTTTGATACTCAATCACTTAAGCTTTCCCAGCCGAATCACATTACTATCCCTGTATATTACTCTGAAGAAACCGCGTTAGATCTATCTCGTTTTCAAAAGCGAGGTCTGTCATTAGACGATCTTATTACCCTGCATACGAAAACCGAGTACGCGGTTTCTGCAATTGGATTTGCTCCAGGCTTTGCATTTCTCTCTGACGTTGATACTCAATTGCACATGGCAAGGCTTGCCACACCAAGAACTCAAGTGCCGGCCGGAAGTGTCGGAATCGCAGACTCTAAAACGGCCGTCTATCCATCAGATAGTCCTGGCGGATGGAACATTATTGGTAAAAGCCCGCTTGAGCTCTTCTCCGACTCTCCTCCTTTTATACCGTTTGAAGTGGGTGACAAGGTCACCTTTAATGCTATTTCAAAACAAGAGTTTATCGATTTAGGAGGCGTACTATGAGTTACGGTGGATTACTGGTGGAAAAGCCAGGACCGCTCTCTTTAGTTCAAGACTTTGGTCGTTTTGGCTTAGCGCATGTCGGTGTGACTCAAGGTGGGCCGGTCGACGACTATGCTTACAGCTGGGCCAACCATTTGCTTGGTAACGTAGTCAATTGCGTTGCGATTGAAATTACTTTGGGTAACGCTTGTTTTATTGCCTTGCATAACTGCCACCTTGCTATATGTGGCGGTGATTTAAATGCAAAAATAGATGGTGAACCTATTTCAAATTGGTCTGACTTTACGTTGAAAAAAGGACAGAAGCTTCAGTTCGGAGTCGCAAGGAATGGACTTCGCTCCTACCTAGCGGTTAAAGGTGGATTCAATGTTGCTCAGCACTTAGGAAGCGCATCGACCGTCTCGCGAGAATCTCTAGGTGGTTATGATTCAAATGGTGGCGCTTTGAAAGCTGGCGATATTCTTCCCTTTGTCCCTCATAACTTACCGAAACGTAAACCAAGGCAAATGACGTTTCGTTTTAAGCCAGATTACAACTTACCCATTAAGCTGAGAGTGATTGAAGGCTATCAGAACGAGGACTTTGATGAAGACGCTCGCCAAGCATTTTATAACAAAGCATTCATCATCTCCCCAAATTCGAATCGCATGGGCTACCGTCTTGAGGGCAATAACATTCGTCCACCTTACGAAGGCGTCCTATCTGAGGGAATTGCATTAGGTTCAATTCAAGTACCTAGCGATGGTAACCCTATTGTGCTGCTCAACGATCACCAGACTATTGGCGGGTATCCTAAATTTGGCTGCGTAGCCCGTATTGACTTACCTAGACTGGCACAGGCGAAGCCCGGACAAAAAGTCAATTTTGTGAAAGGAGATAGACTAGGCTTGCAAGAAGTATGGTGCCAATGGGCTCAGTTTTTTGGGTATTAATACAACCACTGAGCCCAAACACAGCCGATTATGTAGGCATACCATAACGCACTGCTAAAGCTTGTGGATAGCCTCGCTCTTGAGTGAGTTTAATCGCGTACTGCTCGACTTCTTGTTCAGACCACTTCACAGCGACCGGATGCTGTGTTTCCACATTTTGGTTAGGATCGATGTCAAACCAGAATTGAAGCATTTTTTGCGCTGCGAGTAGTGTCGATGACGCTTTTACCACCTCTATTCTCGCGTAGTGGTTATCTTCAAAAGTCACATCTGCCGCTCTGAGTACTGGATCTGTGCCGGGAATTTGCTGAGCGCCAAATAATGCTTTTCCTCCTTTTACAGCAGAGTGATAGCCGGGAATAAACTGCGCCATGTGTTTGATGGCGTTGTTCGTTCGCTCTTCTAACACTTCTTCTCTCCAGCCGTAACGGATCTTCGAGAGTAAAGGCATAGGCAGTTCAGGTTGAGCAGATGAGTTCGTGCTCTCCACTAAACCATCTTCAAACAGCGTGATTCCTTTTGTCATACCATGAAGTTGAAAGTAACCATCGCCATAAGGCGTCAATTGAGCCATTCCTTTATCGGTTCCACGCGGGCCATGAAAAATAACTTCTGGCCATTGTTGTTGACAGTCTGCCCACCTCGTAACGTAAGCGGCTTTAAACTCCACCAACCTGTCTCGCTTGGCACCAACTGTGTTGTCAATTGAGCCTGTTTCAAAGCCACACGCGTTAACCAAGTAGTCGCATGTCATCAGGTAATCGATACCTTCACGTTCATAGCCAAGTTGCCAGTGTTCCCCCATCCAATCGGCTTGCTTAAACGTTGCTTGTGTGAAGACCGAAGCATTAGGAAGCGTATCTAGTGTTAAGTTGGCAATTGCGGCGAGGCGAAAAACACTCCAACCATATTCTTGAACTGCGACAACCGGATACTTTAGCGCTTCAAGATCAGCATGTTGAGCAAAAGGAATGCACCACTCATCGAAGTTTGTAGGATGACTTGGTTGAGTACGTTGCGCGAGAGCTTCTAGCTCCGCTTTTGAATACAGTTTGTAGTATTCGCTTGGCTCGCCGAGCACTTTATTACTCTCATCTTTATCAACGAGCGTCTGATAAGCACTTTTCACAACCTCTAATCGCGGAATTAGTGTGGATGGGTCTCCACCATCGGAATGAGGAACCGCGATGATTGTCGGACGAATATTCAGTGAAAGCGGATACAGGCGAACAGTATCGATAGATTGTGCTAACAAGTCTAAGCATTGTTGCTGGGAAATCTCTCGATATAAATTACCACCAGCATGCAAATGACAAATGGGTGGACCATTTACTAGTGATACGCCCTTCTCTATTACGGAAACTTTAAAACCCAGCTCCGCAAAATGAATTGCTGCTGTTGCACCTGCTACACCGCCACCAACAACAGCGATATGCTTATCTTTATAACTTGGAAACTCAGACTTCATTGCTTCACTAAAAATTTTATAAGGAAAATTCTTTACTAACGGTGAATTCTACTCGTGTTTGGACTTGATTAAAATCACAAAAAGTTCATGGGTTTGCGAAATATCCAACAGCGCCTGTAAAGTGCATTAAAGTAGAAAAAATTTGCGAAAAAGTACTTGACGACATGGTTAAGAAGACACTTTTTTGTGTCTATGTGAATAAGAATTTCACTGTAAGACCCATGGCGCAAAGCCTGCAGAAACACCCCACTTTTTACCCCATTTAGTTATCCCAAAAGTTATCCACTGTTTTTGTGGATAACTAAAATAAAAGTGTCATGGAGTGTTCCAAACTTGATAACACTCGCTGCGATTAAGTGTTTACTGGAGTTAACAATCTTTTCAACAAACTCATCACTACAAGTGCCAACGTAACAAATGTTGCAAGCGGTAAAGCTATCCACAATTCGGGGTGAATTTGTGCATTGAGATCGAATCCATATGTCATGACTGCGGCCACACAAACTTCCGCAGCGAATACCGCAACACCACTAGCAATCAACGCCATAATTCCGTACTCGGCCCACAGGGTTGTGTTGATCCGTTTCTTACTTGAACCTAATGTGCGATACAAACGAATCTCTTGTTGTCGTTGGGACAAGCTTAACCTCAGTAGCGTAAAGATGAGCAGCAGACCAGCAACAACGCCTAAAAGAGCAAGGATGGTGATTGCTGATACGATTTGCTGAATCAAAGCCTGAATTTTCTCGCCCATAGTTCGGATATCTAAAACAGAGACCGTTGGGTGAGCACGTGACATTGACGTCAACAACGCTTCATTTCCTTCTTCAATCCTATAACTGATGAGGTAAGAACCAGGTAAATTAGCCATCACGTCAGATGAGAAAATAAAATAAAAGTTAGGCTTCATGTCACGCCATTCGACATAACGGATGGTATCTACTACTGCATCGTAATTCTGGCTGTTTATTACAAAGCGCAGCGTATCACCGAGTTTTATGCCTAAGTCATTTGCTACATCCGCTTCTACAGATACACTCCCTTTGTTTGTCCATTCACCCGAAAGTACATCATTATATTCTGGTAGGGTATCTCCCCATGTCAGGTTTAGCTCTCGACGTATCGCGTCAGAACCTTCTCCTTCGTAATCAATCTCTTTGACGTTTTGACCGTTAATCTCTGTTAGTCGTCCACGAATTATTGGATAAGCTTGTGACCGCGTAACTCCATTTTTATCTAGGGTTTCTAGGTAGTTATCGAGCTCATAATCACCAATGTTCAAAGCGAACACATTTGGCGCGTCTGCAGGTAAGGTTCTCTCCCAATCCGCGAGAATATCGCTGCGCACAAGCCAAATGATAGACAGCAACATCAAAGATAATGCCAAAGCACCAAACTGTAGACCGCTGGTTACTGGCGTCCGGTTGATACGACTCAACGCAAGCTTCATTGCAGGATGGGTTGAAACACGTGCAAACAGTTTTGTGAGTATGACGCTAACTGCTGCGAGTACCACAAACAGTACCGCTATACCAGTGAGCACGATCCAAACTAAGGTGTTGTCTGCATACAGTAAAAGCAATGGAACAACGGGAACTAGAACAAGTAACATTCGCTTCCAAGAACGTTGCGCTTTGCCCTGCTGTAGCACTTCTAACGCGGGAGTTTTAATCAAGCCTAACAATGGTATACCGAGAGCGGGCACCGTAATCAAGACTGCTGAGATAAATGCCACCAAAAATGGTGTGACGCCGTAACTAGGGAGTGGATCGGGTAATAAGTCTTTGAGTGGAATGCGTAATAAATACTCCAGCCCGCTCCCTAGCAGTAGACCGACGACACTGGCACTAATGAGAAGGATTGTGACTTGAATAAATAACCACTTTTCAATCCATCGGCGACTCGCACCAAGACTTTTCAACATCGCGATAGTTTGTGTCCGGCTGTTCACGTAATTTTGACAAGTAAGAACCAATGTTGTCGCCGCCATAATGATGACAATCGCTACGGTCAACGACAGATACTGCGTCGTGCGTTCAAAAACCTCCTTACTACGACTGGCAGTATCTTGCGTGCGCCAGCGATCGCTCGGAGAAAGCCGCGTATCATCTTGTAAGCTATTTAGTGTTTTATCATCGGCTTGTAAAAACAGACGGTATTGAACTCGGCTCCCAACTTGAATTGCTCCTGTTTTATCTACGTCACTTTGATGAATGTATGCAGAAGGCATTTGTTGAAATGGATTAAAGCTCAAGCCTGGTTCCATCAATACTGCGCCTGATACAGTAAACTCGGCATCGCCTATCGTGACGCTGTCACCTGACTTTACGCTTAGTTGAGTCATAATCCGCTCATCAAGCCAGAGTTGGTTCTCTTGAACGCGACCGGCTGGATTATTTTCAAGAACGAGCTCTCCCATTAAAGGGTAATTATCATCCACCGCCCTTACAGAAATAAGCTGCATACCATTATCGCTAAATGCCATAGTGGCAAAGCGTGTCATCGTCGAACGGTCAAGGCTTTCAGTCGAGGCTAACAACGTGTCCGGAATGGGATTAGCAGACACAAACACCGCATCTGCCGTTAATGCGTCCTTCCCCTGCTTGACGATCACCTGCTCCATTCGTTCTGCTAATGCAGAAAGCGCAAAGATACTCGCAATCACGAGAATAAGAGCAACGCTAATAGGCCAAAGATTCCCCTGCCTTATTTCGCCGAAACTCCAGCGTATCAAACTTTTATTCGACGAGTGCTGTGTTGTACTGTTTTGCTCTGTGGATGTTGCTTCACTTGATGATACTGCAGACATTATATCTCCTCCTTAAGCTCACCCGCCTCCATACGATAGATACGGTCACATCGGCTTGCTAGATGACCATCGTGTGTTACTAAAATCAGAGTTGTCCCGTGCTGTTCATTAAGATCGAATAGCAGCTCAATCACTTTGTCTGCGGTTTGATGGTCAAGATTGCCGGTAGGCTCGTCTGCGAACAACAGCTCAGGCTGTGTCATAAATGCACGCGCTAGCGCAACTCGCTGTTGTTCACCACCAGATAACTGGCTTGGTAAATGGTCGACACGTTTTTCCAATCCAACAGCAGCTAATAATTCCGCTGCTCTTGCTTCATCTTCGGCTTCACCACGTAAAAGACAAGGAAGTGTGACATTACGTAATGCACTCAAACTCGGGATTAACAGGAAACTTTGGAAAACAAAACCTAAAGAGTCAGCCCGAATTTTCGCGCGTGCTTCATCGTCCAGTTTTGATAATTCATGACCTAATAAAGTAATTTCGCCTGATGTCGGCGTATCAAGACCAGCTAGCAACGTCATCAATGTTGACTTACCTGCACCGGAAGTTCCGACGATGGCGATTTTTTCTCCTTTTCGGATGTCAACATTTACGTCTTTGAGGATTGTTAATTGTTCTTGATTAGTAGAGACTTGTTTAGAAACCAAATTGGCTTGAACAATAGGTGCATTAAGTACAGGTGTTTGCATGATTCGTATACTTTCCTTAGTTCTATTTTTTTGTTTTTCCGCTACTGCACATGCGAGCGAAAAGCTACTTGTCTTGGGTGATAGCTTGAGTGCAGGCTATCAGATGCCGATCGAAGAGAGTTGGCCTAGCTTACTCCCTGATGCGTTGTCAGAACATGGTCAAGATGTAACAGTTATTAATGCCAGCATTTCTGGCGATACAACCGGCAATGGCTTAGCACGGTTACCTCAGTTGCTAACTCAGCATAGCCCTGACATGGTACTTATTGAGTTAGGTGCCAACGATGGCCTAAGAGGTTTCCCTCCTAAACTTATTACGTCGAATCTTTCAAAAATGATTACCATGATAAAAGATTCTGGTGCGGACGTTGTCATGATGCAAATTCGGGTTCCACCTAATTATGGTAAGCGCTATAGCGATATGTTTTACGATATCTACCCTAAGCTTGCACAGCATCAACAAGTTGCCTTGATGCCATTCTTCTTAGAGCATGTTGTCACCAAACCAGAATGGATGATGGATGATGGCCTTCACCCAAAACCAGATGCACAACCTTGGATCGCTGATTTCGTTGCTCAAGAATTAATTAAACATCTCTAATTTTAATGGTCTAGCTCAATAAGTTTTACGTAACTTTACGTTAATCTATTTTCAATTCCACTCATCGAGGATAGATAACAACATGCGAATAGAACCGTTAATTCAAGGTGTTGTTGCTCGCTCTGCGCACCCCAAAGGGTGTCATGCATCTATTAAAGAGCAAATTGAATACGTAAAGCACGCCCCACAGATCAAAAAAGGCCCAAAACGGGTTTTGATTATTGGTGCCTCCTCTGGTTTCGGCCTAGCGGCACGAATAGCCCTAACGTTCGGTGGCGCTAACGCCGATACCATTGGCGTCTCATTTGAGCGTGGCCCTTCAGAGAAAGGGGTTGGGAGTGCGGGTTGGTATAACAACGTCTTTTTTAAGCAAGAAGCAAATCAAGCCGGGCGTACCGCAATAAATATTGTTGGCGATGCATTCTCTGGTTCGGTGCGCAATCAAGTGATTGAAGCCATTGAAACGTACTTTGAGGGTGAAGTTGACTTAGTCATCTATAGCTTGGCAACCGGTGTTCGACCTAAACCTGAATCTGATGAGTTTTGGCGCAGTGTCATTAAACCGATTGGTGAGCCTGTCACTGGCGCTTCTATCATGCTGGAGAACGATAAGTGGATAGAAACCATCTTAACGCCTGCAACAGAAGAGGAAGCCAATGCCACCATTAAAGTAATGGGCGGCGAAGACTGGGAAAGTTGGATTGACACACTCATCAATAACGACTCTATTGCACACGGCGGCAAAACCATCGCCTTTTCTTACATGGGCCCTGACATTACGCACCCAATTTATCTCGATGGTACGTTAGGTCGAGCGAAAATCGATTTACACCAAACCAGTCATTCATTAAACCTCAAACTCGCCAACTTTGACGGCGGTGCTTACGCAACCGTGTGTAAGGCGTTGGTGACGAAAGCCAGTGTATTCATACCTGCTCTAAGTCCTTACCTGTTAGCGCTTTATAGAGTGATGAAGGAAAAAGGTACTCACGAACGCTGTATTGAACAAATGCAGCGACTGTTTACTACGAAGTTATACGATCAAGAGAAAGTGCCAGTTGACGGTGAACGCTTGATTCGAATAGATGACTTGGAACTTGAACCGCAAGTTCAACAAGAAGTCCACGCTCTTTTAGAACAGATGAATGCTGATAACTTTAAAGAGATTGGTGATTACCAAGGTTTTAAAGATGAGTTTATGAAGATCAATGGCTTTAACTTTGAAGATGTTGACTATTCGCAAGACATTTCTATTGAATCGTTAATGTCGCTTAAGCCTTGATGCTTGTTATCTGTTTCAAGGATGAGATATGTGACAACTATTCCTAGTCCTGAACACTTTTCAGGACTTTTTTTTGTTTCGAGCCCTAGCCACCCTATACTTAATTAAAAAGCGAGAACAAAATAGAGCAGTCTGCATTTTTAATTCACAGGAAGTGAAACCACGTAAAGGATGACCTATATGGGGAGATTGCAAACATTAGACTACGAAATCCCTGAGTCTATGCGAAGAAGTTGGCAGGAAATCGTCAACTTACTGGCTCAAATAACGCACGTACCCACCACATTAATTATGCGTATCCATCCAGATCGCATAGAAGTAAACACATCCAGCGAAACTCTAGGTAATCCTTATCGTACTGGCGATACTGAGCTGCTTGGCAACGGTTTGTATTGTGAGCATGTCATAAAACACAAAAGTGAACTTATTGTCCCAAACGCGCTTGAAGATGAAGAGTGGCAAAATAATCCTGATATCAAACTAGGTATGATCTCTTATTGCGGCTTACCGCTATTCTGGCCAAATGGAGAGACGTTTGGAACTATTTGCATGCTTGATTCTAAGGAGAATGAATACTGCGACACTTACCGGCAATTGCTTGGGACTTTTAAAGATTCAATCGAAGCGCAGCTTTCCATCGTGCATCAGCAACACAAACTTCAGCGTCTTAACAACGAACTCAAAAATAGAGTTGAGAATCGCACTACAGATTTGGCGCAGTTAAGTTATTCCCTAACGCAAGAGATTGATCGTCGCAGAGCCGCTGAAAAGCAGGTGAGCTACCAAAAAACACACGATCAAGGAACTGGATTCCTAAACCGAGCAGCACTCGAAAATATAGTCAGTGACACACTCAGAACGTTAGATCACAGTCAGCAATCATTAATCGTAATAAACATTGGTTTTAGCAATGCACGCAGTATCCAAACCCGTTATGGCTTTGAAGCTTTCGACGAAATATTGAAAGAGTTTCGGTATCGTCTTGGTAAGCGGGAGTCCAGACATTTTGTTACGGGGAGGCCTAGCTCCAATGATCTCGTATTGCTCGTTTGGGGCACAGACATCGATATAAAATTGCATCAGCTACTGAATGATATTACCGATATTGGTATGGGAAGTTTTTATGTAAAAGACACAGAGGTTCACCTAAACTCTTACATTGGTGTTGTACAAGCTCACCGAACCAGCAATGCTAAACAACTACTCCAGAACGCATGTTATGCCATGCTTTTGTGTAAAGAATCTGGCGAAGCGTATAGTTATTTCTGTGAAAGCCATTCAAATGAACTCAACAACCACAATCAACTGGAAAGCTACTTATTGCAAGCGGTAAGAAACGATGACCTAATGCTCTACTTTCAGCCCAAAGTACACCCTCAAACCCACAAGTGGATTGGCGCAGAAGCGTTACTACGCTGGAGGCATCCAATACTTGGCGACGTATCCAACGAAGCATTAATACATATGGCTGAACAAAACGGGCTTATCTTTGAAGTTGGCTCTTTTGTTCTTCGAACCGCGATAGACAAAGCAAAACAATGGTCTGAGTTAATTGATAACTTCAAAATGGCCGTCAACGTTTCTCCCATTCAATTACAAAACGTAAATTTTGCAGAACAAGTGCAACACCTACTCGAGTCTTTTCATTTGCCAGCACACTTTCTCGAGCTCGAGGTAACCGAAAGCGCCTTAATTGCCGATGAGGTCGTAGCACGCACTACATTAAATAAACTGCACAAACTAGGCGTGACATTGTCACTTGACGATTTTGGTACAGGATATGCCTCGTTCAGCTATTTAAAGAAATATCCATTTGATGCCATCAAAATTGATAAAAGCTTCGTCCAGCAAATGGAAAAGTCGGACGATGATCGCGCGATAATTTGTTCTATCATACACATCGCGAAAAAACTGGAACTCCAAGTCGTGATCGAAGGCATTGAATCTCCCCAACAAGAACAGTTTCTCATTGGTGAGGGCTGTGATATCGGACAAGGTTTTCTTTATGGTAAACCTATGCCTTGTAATGAATTTGAGCAAAGTTTGTTTAATCAGCGCCTTTCTGGCGGGCAATACGCCTACTCTTCCTAAGCATTCTCTTTACTATGAGGGCGGTGGTTTCTATAATCGCCGCCCGCTTCTATTAAAAGGCCAATATCTTCATGGATCAGTTGACTGCCACGCTTAAGAAAATTGAAAAGCAGAACTACCGAGCTTATCAGCAAATCAAAGGTCGATACGACTTCACTGATTTCACTTTGTTTATCGATCATGTACAGGGTGACCCTTATGCATCGGCGTCACGTTTTCGTGCGACTCGCGCATGGTCTTTGACTGGTCTTGAGTGGCTAAGAGACGAGTCTCCTGCATTTCAAAGAGCTGCACGTGATTTTATTGCGCGTAGTTTTGAACAGTTTGCTAAACAAGAAAACTCAGTATCAATTTCACTGACAGGCCAAACTGTACTGGATAGCACCGCGGTGTTGTTTACTGAAGAAGGTATTGAACTGCGTTTTCGAGTTAACTTACCAGCCGAAGGTCGTTCAGTATTGGGGAAAAAAGCCAACAACATACTGACTTTCCACCTGCCTAAGTTTATCCGTCGAGCAACTTTAGAGCGTGAACTCGACAAAGCCGCTTTAATTAAGCACTGCCAAGTTGTTGAAGACCAAGATGCCCTACGAGAACAGTTAGAGGCCAATAACTTAGTCGCGTTTGTCGCAAACGGCAGTATTCTTCCTCGAATTGCAGGTAATTGCGACCTTCCTATGAAAGAAGCCGTTGAGTTTAAAGCCCCTGAATCTCTACAAGTCACTTTACATGCGCCAAACAAGGGCCATGTCACAGGATTAGGAATTCCAAAAGGTATCACACTGATCGTAGGTGGCGGCTTCCACGGTAAATCTACCTTATTAAATGCAATAGAGCGTTCAATTTACGATCATATTCCAGGAGATGGCCGCGAATACATTGTTGCCGATAACAAGGCTATGAAGATTCGTGCCGAAGATGGCCGATGCGTACACCACTTGAACCTGTCGAACTACATCAACCATTTACCGATGGGTAAAGATACGGCGGACTTTTCTACTCAAGACGCATCAGGCTCAACGTCGCAAGCCGCTTGGCTTCAAGAGTCTATTGAAGCGGGTGCAAGCACATTATTGATTGATGAAGATACTTCTGCTACCAACTTCATGATTAGAGATGAGCGTATGCAGGCATTGGTGGCAAAAGGTGATGAGCCAATTACTCCTCTCGTCGACCGCATTGGTCAATTACGAGATGATCTTGATATCTCTACCATTATCGTTATGGGTGGGTCGGGCGACTACTTAGACGTTGCCGATACCGTCATTCAAATGCACGACTACCAAGCCGTTGATGTGACTGAAAAAGCGAAAGAAGTTATCGCTCAGCACCCTACTCAACGCCATAACGAGTCAGAAGAACGTTTACAGACCTTCCCACCTCGAGCACTGAACCGCGTTGCGTTGATGAATATTCTGACTGACGGCAAGTTCCGTGTGAATGCGAAAGGCAAAGAGTCACTTCGATTTGGTAAAGAGTTTACTGATCTTAGCGCTTTGGAACAGATAGAGTCAGCCGATGAAGTCAACACAATTGGCTGGTTATGGTTCCAAATTGCTCAACTTCCAGGTTGGTGTAATCATCCGGCGAAGGAGATTGAAGAAATGCTGTCTGGTGAGTGGCATGCCGCTCTTCCTAAACAAGGCGACTTAGCCAAACCACGCACACTAGACGTTATGGCTGCCCTCAACCGCATGCGAAAATCTCAGTTTAAGTCATCATGCTAGTTTTGATACGCTGACAGAGATAGTTCAATCAAAAGGCAGCTATAGTTAGCTGCCTTCCTTTATCTTTATTCTTAGTGAATCATTCGTTTCTCAGTACATTCCACGCTTCACAAAGAACTCTAAATCTTTCTGCATCGCCATTTTCTCGATCAGGATGCCAACGAAGCGCGAGTTTTCGCCATTGTTTTCTAATTTCCGCAGGCGTAGCGTCAGTGTTAAGTTCAAATAGTGACAGTGCCTTTGTCTTATCTACGCTAGCTACTGATGAACCACCGATGAACTTTTGATAAGTTGTCCAAAATTCATTCAACAGTCGACGCACTTCATCTTCGTCCGCTTCGTAATTGCGCCAATCTAAGTAATACTCACGCAAAGGATCATGAATATCGATCTTATGCCTCAAAGCTTCCATCGAAGACATGAGCTGAATATCCATGGCTTCGACTTGAAGCCAACTATCCGGATACAGAGTGTCTTGCAGTTGATATAATGCATTCATGATCAGGAAATTTCTTTTGAATAAATCCTTATCGGGAGAGTCGTCCAGCTTTGAAATATAACCTTGTTCACCCAACGAGCTTGCCAAGGTGTGCACTTTCCAATTGGAGGGCTGTTTTCTCAGAATTTCTAGCATTGGCCAAAGCAGCGGATTTTCTATTGCATGAGGCTCAATACTACTGACAGTACGTTGTCCTTCCATTCATCCTCTCTGACACGAGCTTAGGGCCCCATTCTCGGCACAAAAAACATAGTTTCCACTTTGTAGCATAAATGCAAAAAGGCCGATAGTCATTCACCATCGGCCTTTGTAAGGAGATCACGTAAAGGTTAAATAACCCCTAGCTCACGTAAACGTTCCATAAGGTAGCTATGTGCAGTGTAGCGCTCAGATAACACCACTTCCGGCTTTGGATGCAGGAACAACGGTAATGAGATACGTGACTTTTCTTGACGGCCACCCGTAGGGTTGATTACACGGTGAGTCGTTGAAGGGAAATAACCACCTGACGCTTCTTGAAGCATATCACCAATGTTGATGATTAAGTTTCCGAAGTCACATGGTACATCGATCCAATCACCCTCTTTACTCTTTACTTGCAGTCCAGGCTCATTGGCAGCAGGCAAAACCGTTAGCAGGTTAATGTCTTCATGCGCAGCAGCACGAATAGCGCCTGGCTCTTCTTCGCCTGTCATCGGTGGGTAGTGAAGCACGCGTAGTAATGTTTTGTCACTGTTATTGATCATTTCTGACAACGCGATAGAGAACTTCTCTTGAACGTCCTTAGGTGCGTACGCTTCAACCCAACCTAATAGCTCTTGAGCAAATGCATTGGCACGCTCGTAGTACTCTAAGATTTCAGCTTTAAGCTGCTCTGGTATCTGCCCCCAAGGGTAAACATGAAAGTACTCTTTGATGTCTTTCACTTTGTGCCCTTTCGCCACTTCAGACACTGAAGGTGGGAAATAGCCATCTTGGGTGTCTACGTTAAAGTGAAAATCATTCTTTTGATCTGAACAGAAAAACTCATGCCAGTTTTTGTAAATTGACTCTACAAGCTCTTGTGGAATCGGGTGGTTTTTCAACACACCGAACCCCGTTTCGCGTAGAGAGGTAACGAACTGTTGAGCAGCATCGTCAGCAAGATAATCGACAGTTTCCAGTTTCATGGCTTTACTTCTTTTTTATTAGACTGAATCATGGATTCTATGGATGGGCATGTTGTAAATCAAACTTTAATGAAAAGTGCACGCGCAAACGTTTTAATGTTGAGCAGTTTGCCAATAAATCAACATTTTCAGTGATCAAAAAACCCATTAAAATATCAATTGCACACCGTTCAATTAAGTGTAATCATTAACACAATCTATGGAGTCCCACTGTAAGATAAATTGAAGGATCAAATAACTCTATGAAAAGCACCTCGACACTCTTAGGATTAACGATTTTTTATGCCATCGTGTTTTTATTTTCTGCGTTGGAACCTAACTCACGTGCAGTTTGGTTTGCGGAGATTATCCCGGCGATTGGTATTCTTGTTGCTATTTGGGCGATTTCGATTCGCTATCAGTTCAGTAATACGGCTTACTTTTTAATGTTCATCTGGCTCTGTTTGCACACTATCGGTGCGAAATATACGTTCTCCGAAGTGCCGTTTGACTGGTTTAACGACATGATTGGTTCAGAGCGAAATAATTTTGACCGCATTGCGCACTTTTCAATTGGCCTTTACGCATATCCGATCGCTGAATACTTGATAAACAAAAAACGGTTCAACAAAGCGTTCTCTTGCTGGTTTGCTTTGTTTGCTATCATGTCACTTGCTGCTGGCTATGAGATTATCGAATGGTGGTATGCGGAATTGGCTGGTGGCGATGAGGGAATTGCCTTTCTGGGCTCGCAAGGTGACATATGGGATGCCCAGAAAGATATGTTGTGCGATACCGTTGGTGCAGTGTTGTCGTTATTCTTAATGTCGGCTCAACGTCGATTCTCTCAACCATTCTAAATAAGGGTTAAACCCATCAACAATTGGAACCTGTACGATTTGAGCGACCTCGTATTCGTGCAGGTTTTCTATTTTCTCTTCCACCAATTCATAGAGCTCTCGACGAGTTTTGATCACCAGCAACCATTCGTTGTCAGTACAAACCTCCCCTTTCCAAACGTAGTGGCTTTCAATAGGCATTGTTTGAATACACGCGGCTAATTGTGCATCTAGCAAACCTTTAATGATCTGATCTCGATTTTTTTCATTACTGGTTGTACTTAAAACCATGCAATAGTCATGTTTCATACTCATTTTCTAGCCCTTTATTATTTCATCGTCACTTTGCCGCCAATCATTTTGTAAGCGGGGGTTCCTCTTACTAGGGTATCTCTTGCAAACTCTTGTCCGCAAGCGGGGCAAATACATGGGGTTTGTGTGAAATCGTCAACAATGCGCTCTTTGAAGCATTTAACCAGTGCGCCTTTCCCGCCTTTACGGTACTTAAATAGTTGAGTTTTACATTTAGAGCAAAAGATATCGACGGTTTTCGTCGGTTGTTTTTTATTCGGTTTCGCCATGGTTACTTTCTATATCCGGTTTGACCCATACATTATTAAAATCAAACCAACCTAAGGCATTACACTTTGCATTTTGTAACGCACCGCTGTGGTCTTTATTCACGCCTAGCCAGCAGTGAAACATAGGAATCACCTGACAGCTTTTTACTAACTGTCGTCCTAGCTCACGCGCAGGAAAGTCTGTGTGCATGCCGGCACGCCATTGATCGACAAGTTTAGCCCATTCACTAAAATCGTAACCTGAACTGAACTTCTCAATATCACTGTAATCCAGGAGCCAGCCCGCCAACGCGTCATTTCGGTTCGTTGCAATGCCCATAGCTTTCACCCAGATATCCACTTCCTCCGGTGCGGGCGGTTGAGAATCATAACGAATAAACTCAACCTCTATACCGTGCGGTTTTAAGAGTGTCTTGATGGCCTTGGCAACTACTGGAAACATCGGATGCTTTTTCTGATACGCTACGGAAATTACCTTATTAGCCTGTGGTACGCTGCCCGCTTCTGCTGGCCTAAGATCAATCCAACCGGGCTTAAGGCCAAACGCTTGCAATACTCCCAGTTCCATCACTTTATCTTGTGGAACATGCGCGTAAATCTGGTGACTGTTGAGGGTTTGCGAGAGGAACTCTGCCCAACGAGGATCTTTTGCAATCCCAGTGTTTTTGTTTAGTAATAGGAATGTACAGCCAGGGTCCAGCTCGACTTCATCGGATGAACCTTGTTTATCCATCTTCGGTTTTGACAGGCTTGGATAAACCATTGAGGAATAGGCTTCATCGATTACCCACACCTCCACTTGGTCAAGTAAAGGGCGAAAACCAAAGTAGCCATCAAAAGCAGTCAAAATAAGACGCTTATCATCATTCATTTTAACTTGGAACGGCCCTGTCCCTATCGGTTGTCTATCGAAGCTTTCAGAACGCAAAGCACTCGGTAGCAAAATTTTTGCTTGCGACTCACTCAGAGCCAGAGGCAGGTAGCGATCAGGACGGACGAGCTCAATATCAACGGTCCACTCTTGTGGTGAAGACACCCGCTTTATGTGAGAAAACAAGTTCAAGCTATTTAACGCAAGTACACTTTCAAGAACACAACTGGTTGTTAACGGTTCACCATTATGAAAGCGTACTCCACGACGAAGATAAAAACGCCAATGTGTATCAGAAATTGCTTCCCACGTGTGGGCTAAATCTGGTTGAAGTTGTTCATTTTCATCAAGGCGAGTGAGTCCGCTAAAAATTTGTCTGGCGATGTGCTGTTCAGAACGCCGCATCGGTTTCTGCGGGTTTAACATCGACAATGGTCGATAATAAGGCAAACGCACGACCTGCTCGCCCTGTCGATGTTGAAGCCCTAAATAACCTTGGATAACCTGCGTCAATCGTGCCGCATCGTTATCAAGCGCATCTAGAGCCTGACCGATTTTCCCTTCATCGAGATAACGCCTGGCGAGGTTTTCGCTGACGTCGCTTCGATTACGTTTAAAAACGAGTTTCGAAAGTTTTCCTCGACCCGCTGCCGGATGCCACTCAATCCAGCCCTCTTCTTCAAGTTTATTTAGAACAATACGAGCATTACGACGTGTACAAAACAACGCTTCGGTGATGTCTTCGAGCTGAACGTCCGTATCGTGACCGGAAAATTTTTCAAACAGTGTTTCGAACTGAACACGTAAACGAGGGCTACTCATAAAGAGGAAATTCTTATCTTGTTGTCGATAAGCTAAGTTTCCTCATTTTTACCAAAAAGTGCAAACATCACACTATAAATTATTGAATATCGATACCAATTTCTCGCGAAAGTTCGGCCAGTTGTTCCTCGCTATCCAGCTTGATAGACCATTTGCACTCTGCTCCATGAGATAAAACAACGTTCGCTCCTCTACCCAGCAACTGAATTGCATCGGTTTGCGCTTGCAAGGTTACCATTGCGCTGCCGGAGATCTTAATCACTATTTCACGCTGGGTTGCAATGATTTTTCCTAATGAAAACTCAATCACCATCTTAGTTTATACCGACTTTGTTTTATGTTGTTTCACAGCGATGGTCAAGCGACTGGTACACACTAAACGGCCTCGCTCATCAGTGATATCGATTTGCCACACTTGCGTTGAAATACCCAGATGAAGCGGTTTTGCCGTACCAATCACATGACCACTTCGCATGGCTCGCACATGGTTCGCGTTAATATCTAAACCGACGCAGTAGCTGCCCTCATCGACAGAGAAGTTTGCAGCCAATGAGCCTAATGTTTCTGCGAGCACGACTGATGCACCACCGTGAAGCATTCCTAAAGGTTGATGAGTAAAGCTGCATACGGGCATGGTTGCTGTAAGGGAGTCGTCAGTGAAATCTGTATATTTAATTTGTAGGTGCTCGATCAGGGTATTTTTTGACGTGGCATTCAGAATCTCTATGCTTACGGGCTTTTTCCATATACTCATTGCTTTACTCTTAGTTTCACAAACTGGTTTGTTAGGTTGTAACGATATGCTAGGAAGCTAGCATAGACGCTACTTGGGCATAACTTCAAGACGTAACATCTCACCTTCTTTATTAATCAGATGAATAACTTGATCCATGCATCATGTTACTATTTGGGTATATACTATTGCTTCAAAACAAAAAATTAAATGGAGCCTGTTATGAAGGTATGGATGAAAGCCTCTGCTCTTTTAACTATCGTGGGTTTAACAGCGTGTAGCGCATCACCGACGGGTCGCAACCAGATCCTGATGTTTTCAGATCAGGAAATGTCATCGCTTGGCGCTAAATCTTTCGAACAAATGAAGAAAGATATCCCAATCAGCAAAGATCGCAAAACGAATGCCTACGTTCAATGCGTTGCCAAACACATCACTGACACCATTCCCGCTCAATCTGGATTTAAAGACTGGGAAGTCGTTGTTTTTGATAGTGAACAAGTCAATGCGTTTGCTCTACCAGGTGGGAAGATCGGCGTGTATACCGGGCTTTTAGATGTCGCGAAAAACCAAGATCAGTTGGCAACAGTCATTGGTCACGAAGTCGCTCACGTCCTCGCTGACCACAGTAATGAACGTCTCTCACAAAGTCAGTTAGCAAATGCCGGGTTGTCTCTAGCAAACGTTGCCATTGGCGCTTCCGAGTACAAACAGTATCAACAAATGACGATGGCGGCACTTGGTGTCGGTGTTCAATACGGTGTTATCTTGCCATACGGTCGTACTCAGGAATCCGAGGCTGATATTGTCGGGCTGGAATTCATGGCAAAAGCAGGTTTCGACCCACGTCAAAGTGTCGATTTATGGAAAAATATGAGTGCTGCATCAGGTGGTTCTCAACCACCTGAATTCTTCTCAACCCACCCATCGCACAGTACGCGCATTAAAGATTTACAAGCAACCATAAATAAGCTGCCTGCGTATAACGCGAAAGCACCAAGATGTGGCTAATTCATTGCTACTATCGTCTACTACTTAAGCTTGCCAAATAAAAAAGCTCCCTAGGGAGCTTTTTAATGATTCTAATCAAGTGCCCAATATCTGTAGCGGCAAACTTAACAAACTATCTCCGAGAGTGGCAAAATACCAGATGATAGAAACAAAACCTCCGACAGAGACCAAGTACCAAGCAAGTGAAAATAGTTGCCCATAACGGGTTAATGGCAATAAATGGCTTTGATGTCGAGCTCTCCATTCCATCACCACTTCCAACATTCCCATTAACAATAAAAACCCTAGCAACGTCAGACCGAAATAGTAACTGATAAAAATGCCTAATAAAGCGGTCGCAATACTGCCAACTAACCCGACCCAAGTATTCATTGAGAAGGTAATACTTTTGAGCACATGGCCACCATCTAATGGTAAAATAGGCAGCAGATTAAATAGGTTTAGCAAGGCGTTAAACACAGCAAGCCCAGCGAAGATCACCTCACCAGTCATCCAATAAAGCAAAGTAAAAACAATACTAAGTACTAAACCGAAAAATGGTCCCATGATTGAGATAACCACATCCTGCCAGCGCGTGTTTATCTTTTCGTCACTTAGCGCCAAACCACCTAGGAATGGAATCAAATAGATCCCTTTGGTCTTCATTCCAAAATACTTCATCGCTCTAATGTGACCATATTCATGAAAAACCAAACAAGCGATCAACGCTAGCGCGAACTCGATGGAAAATAGCCAAGAATATGCAGCGAGACTTGCAGACGCTAACGCCACTTTAATAACTTTCGCACTTTTAAGTGCTTTCATCCCAAGAGATACGAGGCCTATTACACTTAAACGCTTTTCGGATGGTGGCGTAACTTCTGGCACTTGGCGCTCGATGTCTTTTTCATTTCGACAACCTTCATTGATGAGCTCACCGTTAATTGTGACCTTGTAACTCAATTCAAACGGTTGCCATGTTAAAGAACACTCTAAATGACAGTTCAGGATTTCCTCACCCGCAGAGAGCCTAAACTGATGTAGACAAGTCTCTGCGGTATTGTCACTGGCATCGATTTGAGACACCAACGTATTATCCCAATATAACTGCTGCCACCCAGCCATCGATCCTTCGAGCCTTAGCGAACGACCTAAAAATTCAACATTCAGTAATTCCAATGCGGTTCCTATTGCGTCTATTGAATAACTACATAGCGAGCGCGAATTATGCCTGTGAAGTGAAGAAACAGCAAAGCGAGCTATCTCTTGATTTGATCGTCATTTAACTATAAAGCTCGCAAAACAATTCTGGTCGTACCATTCTCTTCAAAAATATAACGATAATACATGCCCTTACAAGCCATCGTTTGACCTATGCATCATATTTAAAACGCAAAATACGCTCAAACTTTGACAAGTTATTAAACATACAATTAACATTACATTTACATCACCGTTGTATTTCGCGTATTAACAATTGGTGTAAGTACCACACAACAATTACAAGGACTTCGGTCCAGCATTATGACACCCTAGGAGGGTCAAGGATGAACAAGAAGCACTGCTCTCTGCTTACAATTTCAATATTGTTTGCGTGTAATGCCCACTCAGCGGGCTTCCAGGTAGCTGAACATTCGGCATCTGGTCTTGGTCGAGCATTTTCAGGTGAAGGGGCTGTCGCAGATAATGCCAGCGTCCTTGCTCGTAACCCTGCAGCAATGACACTTTTCAAAGAAGCTCAATTTTCGGGCGCGTTATCTATCATCGACCCTGAAGTCGATGTGTACGACACTGTAAACAATGAACACGCGAAAGATGTCGCTCCTTTACAGATCGTGCCAGCAGGTTATTACATCAGCCCTATCAATGATAGCTGGGCTTGGGGTATCGGTATGTTCACAACATATGGTGTTGCCACTGACTATCCAAATGATATTTCCGCAGGTGATATGGCGGGTGACACTTCCCTACTTTCAGTAAACATCAACCCTAATGTCGCTTACCGTATCAACGAGTCTTTCAGTGTCGGTGGTGGTATCAACCTAGTTTACGCTGAAGCAGAGCTGACTCGCCACAAAGGCGCACTCGCCCGTATTTTAGGTGGTAATAAGTCCGATAACCTTGTCGGCATGGAAGGCGAAACTTTTGCTTGGGGTTGGAATATTGGCGCTTTGTACGAGCTAAATGAAAACAACCGTTTTGGCTTTGGTTACCGTTCTAAAGTTGATCTAGATTTTGACGACGGTGAGTTTAGTAGTTACGACTCAGGCCGAGCTCCATCACCAAAAGTGGATGGCCGTTTAAAAATCTCTCTCCCTTCAATTATCGAATTATCGGCTTTCCATCAACTGAATGAACAATGGGCAGTACATTACGGCTGGCAACAGACCGATTGGAGCACATTTAAAGAACTGAAAGCGACGAGTCCTCAATGTAATGATGGAACTGCTGGTCAATGTTTCTACAAACCAGAGAAATACGAAGACAACAACCGTTATTCTATTGGTGCAACTTACACCCTCAATGCGGATTGGACATTCCGTGCAGGCTTTGCGTACGACGAACAAGCAGGTGAAGCGACATTGAGTATCCCTGACAGTGACCGTTTTTGGTACAGCGCGGGCCTTACTTACGCAATGAGTGAGAATTTAACTTTCGATGCAGGCTTTGCACTTGTTAAGAGTAAATCAGGCTCTTTCACTGAGACAAATGCTCTGGGTGAAGAGATTAAGTTTGACTCAGAAGGTACTGCTTACATCAGCGCGGTACAGATGAACTACACCTTCAAATAATGGGATTACGGAGTAAACCAATGAAACACACGTTTAAATTATCAATGCTTTGTTCTGCAATCCTTCTTGCTGGTTGTGGTGATGATACCTCCAGCTCTGGTACTTCCGACAAAGTTCAATTTGAAGATGAAGTCCAAGCATTGCTTGATCGCGAAACATCCATCAGTTTTACGCTTCAAGGAGCGAACGCAGATGTACCGGCACCGTCTTACTTATTAATGGACACAAGCGATGGTACGCTTGGTCTGCCAACTGATGGCGATGATGCTTTAACCAACCCTAGAGCCTCAATGAACACGATGGATGGATGGTCAACGTCTATGCCAATCGTTCTTAACTTCAACGGCGACGGTTTTGCAACGGGCATGCTGTCGTCTGGTGTTAAAGTCATCAAGATTAACCAACGCTTAACCGAGTGGGACGGTAAATCTAACCCAATCGAAGAGGTACTCGTTCAGAATCAGGACTACGTAGTTCAAGCAAAAGGTAACTCTCTATACATCCAGTTCTTGGCTTCACTTGATGAGTCAAGCGAGTACATTTTTGCGGTTACACAAGATGTTACTGACGTGAATGGTGAGCCAATCGGTACATCAGCCAGTTACGCGACAGGTAAATCGAAAGAAATCGTTTATGAAACTGGTGCTCTTGCTTCTGTTCAAGCGGTGACACAAGCGGTTGAAGGCATTTTTGGTTTAGCTCAAGTTGACCCTAACGACATCGTTTACTCCTCATGGTTCAGTACCCAGTCTGTAGGTGATACGTTAGCGGCAGTCAAAGGAGTAACCGCTACTGGTTTTTCTACCGGCGCAAACACACTAAATACCGTTTACAAAAATGACTCAAACGAAGGTTCAGTTGACTTATCAACGGCCTACACAATAACGCTCGGTGAAACCCAAGACTTTAGCACTGCGCTAGACTCTGACGATGACTTTAGTAAATACATTAGCGATCTAGACGCAGCTAAAACGGCAATTAAAGGCCTTTACATGCAATCAGGTGCCGATGTAAGCGTGACACAAGGTGTGGTAAGACTGCCTCATTATCTGGAAAAAGGCACAAGCTGGAACATGCAACCAATGGTATCTGCGATGCCAAGCCTAGCTAAGCTAAGCGCAGCATTAGCGGATCCGAACGAGCAAGCAAACATGGTTCAGCAGCTATCAACAGGCGTTTTTGCAAATGATCCTGTTGATGTGACAAAGCTTGCTACAGATCCTACAGAGCAGCTAAAACTTGTTGGAGCTAAGCTTACTCTTACCGATGGTACCCAGCTTGATAGTGAGCGTATTATTACTCGCTACTCGCCTGTTCCCGTAGTGAAATCGGTTGAAGATGTCGAAGTACTGGTCTTCACACCTAAATCTGGCGTCGCGACAGACGTTGTGATTTATCAACACGGCATCACCTCAGCGAAAGAGAATGCGTACGCGTTCGCGTTCAATATGGTAAAAGCAGGTGTGGCAGTTATCGCTATTGACTTACCTATTCATGGTACGCGCAGCTTAGATGAACAACGTTCCGCAAATGCGAATGTACTGGCTTATCTAAATCTTTCCAACTTAGCCGTTGCGCGTGACAACCTACGTCAGAGTGTTCTGGATGTGTTAGGCTTGCGCGCTAGCTTGGTAGTATCTGCTCAAGGCGGTCTTTTAGCTGGAGGTCCTCTGCAAGGCTTCAACCCAATGACGGGTTCAAAAGTCAAAATGCTAGGTCATTCACTTGGCGGTATTGTCGCTACATCTGCCGTCGCAGCAGCAAACAATACATTGGGCAGCCCTACTGCGGATGCACTGTACACCTTTAGTTCTGCATCAGTACAGAACTCTGGTGGACAAATTGGTAATTTGTTACTGGGTTCAGACAATTACGGCCCTCAGATCAAACATAACCTCGCTTATGCAGCATCTAAAGACTATGCGAGTTACGCTGATGCATCATGTGCGGATCTAGAAGATAAAACATGTTACGAAGCATTTGAGGCTGCGGCAACGGAAGCTCAAGTAGCAGCGCTAGAAGCAGGTTTTTCACAATTTATCTATGCAGCACAGACTACACTAGACACTGTCGATCCGTTCACAAACGCTTCAGATTTAGTGGCATCTGGTTCGCTAACGACACCATTCTTTATGACAGAAGTGGATGGCGATAGCACAGTACCAAACAGCGTTCCAAATGCACCATTCGCGGGTACTGAACCGCTCGCTAATAAGCTAGGGTTGAAGACTGTGAACAGTACGGACACTACTGTGAATGCAACTGCGAGCTTTGTACAGTTTAATGCTACTGCATCGCACAGTACTTTTGCTTCGCCAAATGGCACTTTGTCTGATATTGATCATCATGTAGAGATGCAGATGGAAAACACTGACTTCTTAATGGATGACGCATTAACAGGTGTCACTAACACTTCTGTTTTGAAGTAATCGCAACATCCTTCCTACCAAAGCCCAGTTTCTACTGGGCTTTTTCATTTCAATTCTATTCAAACCCACTCATATTTCCTCTGCTATAGTTAAATCGATGTCTTTGCCTAACTCACTTGTTTAAAAGGAAAACTCTATGCGCGTATTGACTGTTATTGCCACTGTATTACTTCTTTCTGCATGCGGAAGTAGCCAATATCTGATGTCGACAAATGAAGGGAAAATTATTACCTCTTACGGTAAACCAGACCTGAACGAGGAAACGGGTATGTACGAATATGAAGACATGGATGGTAAAGAAATGAGTATTTCAAAAGAGCAAATTGTCCAGATTGTCGAACGTTAACGACAGGCCCTCTGTAAATTAGAGGGCTATGTTCTAGCCACCCTCTCTCTACATTTACCTCTTTTAGGCTTGTAATCGTTGTAGAAATTGACACAACTAATTCATAAGCCAAAACAATTAATAGTGTCTTTTATACTTCCGTATTATTTATTTAGCGAATATTTTACATCTTCACCTTAATCAGGTTGGAGTATTGTAAAATCTAGTCTTTAATTCGCTAACACCCTTTTATTTCTCAGGATAAAGTGGATAATACCGCCACAAAATAACATTACTAAGGTGAGTCCTTATGTCTATTGAAGCTACTCTGCTTGCGCGCTGCGAGTCAAAATGTGAACTGTGTTCTTCTGAATCTCAACTAACTGCATACGCTGTCCCACCTCACGGTAATGTGACGGTTGATACTGCCATCATGGTTTGTGATAAGTGTCTGGGTGAGATCGATGAGCCAAAAGACATTAACCACTGGCGTTGTCTAAACGAAAGCATGTGGAGCCAGGTTCCTGCTGTACAAGTGACTGCATGGCGCCAACTCACTCGCCTAAACACAGAAAGCTGGGCTCAAGATGCTCTTGACATGATGTACATGGAAGAAGAGCAAATGAACTGGGCAATGAAAGGGATGTCTGCTGACGATAAAACGGTTGACTGTAACGGCACTGAACTTAAGAAAGGTGACGATGTAACAGTAATTAAAGACCTACCAGTAAAAGGCACTAACCAAGTAATCAAACAAGGTACAGTGATTCGTGGTATTAGCCTTGGCGATGATCCAAAGCTAGTTTCGGGTAAGGCAAATGGTGGTCAGTCGATGTACGTGATCGCAGAATACTGCCGCAAGAAGTAATATCGCACTTCAGTCATGTCAAAACGGGGCACTAATGGTGCCCCGTTTTTCTATACAACACTTAATCTACTATCATGTCTACCTCCTCTAGAGTGTTTCTTTTCTAGGGCGTAGGTTGAGTAGGCATGTTTTACAAATAAAAAAAATACCGGCTCATAGGCCGGTATTTCTTACACTATTTCAATATTAACGGTACATACCGATGTCTTTTTGAATATGTGCTGACAAGTCTTCTGCGTAGTAACTGCGTGGCGCAGTGTTATCTACAAATAGAATGTCCAGTAAGTGAGCAATCAGTCCTTTGAAGTTAACCGCGTAGGTTTTCTTATCCATAGAGGTTGGTAAAGCTACATTTGTCATTTGCATTGCTTGTGCCATGATTGCCTCTCTTTAAAAGCAGTAGTCTGTTTAGTTGGTTGTATATTAGTCAGTTTCTTATTGTTTAAGAAATGACAAATTTTACCCATTCAAATTAGAATTTCTAATAAAACAAACTCATTACAAAACTCAAAAATACAAATGAATAATAACGGCATAAATAATCACAATTGCTGTAATTACATTGAATAACTGAACATTACCTGCATAATCGCCCCTTAATCAACAACATATATTTAACAATATTTTTCGTTATTTCTTTTGATTTTAGTGCTTACTTTATATTTTTTGATTAGTAATATTAACGCTAGTTTGACGCTTCGCTTTATTTTTTAGGAGTGATGCCACCACTGCCGATGTCATCACAACAACTAAAAATGTGAGAGACCATGTTGTCGGAATCTCATATTCTGTTCCAACCAATAGCATTTTTACCCCGATAAACATCATGATTACTGATAATGCTGGTTTTAAGTACACAAACTTGTCTAACATTGCTTGAAGAACAAAGTACAGCGATCGCAAACCCAATAATGCAAATACGTTCGCGGCTAAGACTAAAAATGGCTCTCGCGTTACCGCGAATATAGCTGGTATAGAATCCAACGCAAACATAACGTCCATTACTGCAATGACACCGACAACGATCAGCATCGGTGTTGCCACCCACTTACCAGTTTGCTTTAAGATTAAGTAATTTCCTTGGTAGTCATCTGTAACTGGCAATACCTTTCGAATCAACTGCTCAGGATATGGATTAACCTCTTCTGCTTCGCCTTTGTCGCGAGCTAACTTAACACCCGTCCAAATAAGGAAAGCAGCAAATAAGTACAATACCCAGTGATACTGTGCAAGTAACTGAGCACCAACCGCAATCATGACAGCGCGTAAAACTAGCGCACCTATCACCCCCCAAAGCAATGCTCTCGGACGCAAGTGCTCCGGCACACTGTATTGTGCAAAGATGATGGCAAACACAAACAAGTTATCCACGCTTAGCGACTTCTCTAGTAAGTAACCAGTTAAGAATGAAATCGTTGCTTTGTCGTTCGTATAAGCGCTATGTGGCGCGTAAAAGTCCCAGAATAAATAAATAGAACCTGCAAAAACAAAGGCAAGCAAGAACCAAAAAACACTCCAAACGATGGCTTTTTTCATCGTGATAATGCCACCACGTGTTTGATAGATATCAAGCGTAACAAGAACAAGGGTAAATAAACCAAAAGCACCATACATCGCTAATGATTCTTGAAGAGGCACCGATTGGCTCAATTGGGTGGTATTTTCGATAAGAGACATATTTCCTCCCATGGCGGAAGGACTTCGTTTGGTGACCTTCCGCAGACAATAACAACCAACAGCCACATAACGATTATGTGCTGCTAGTCAATGAATGCGTTGGTCTCGTTGAAGTGTTGACGTGAATGAACCACGTAACACCTTTACTTACCGGATAAGCTGATGCTTAACGAGATGACGATAAGTAAACTTGCGCTAACTACTCCCCAAACGCCGACATAATAACGCCGAGCGTCAGGCTTTCCAACAAAAAAGCCTTGTCTTATCGAAATAAAATTCTTATCAAAAATCAGGAAGCACTATAAAAAGAAAGAAATGGATTCAACCACCTGAACTTTAGTAAACAGACAAAAAGCAGCAAATGGCTCAAGACAAACTCTTCATTGGTTAGAGCCCTAACGGGGAAGATAGATACAAAAAAGGAGCATTACTGCTCCCTTTTGTAACATCCACATTCTTAGCAATTCAAAAGCCGCTTAGAGGCACAAAGTAGACCAGTGTTGACCAAATTGCGATCCAGGCAACCACGACTGCCGTATCTGCCCAATCTTTATTCCACATACTGCCATCCTCATCAACCCATGTAGTAAGTGGAGAGCAGCAAAATCAATACCAGTATCTATTATCGACGTCGCTTTGTGTAAAGTTTGTGACTTTGATTCAAACAGTTTGGCTCATCGGTCAGGAGTTCAATAAAACAATCAGCCATGGACAAACTGGTCACACGCCCTTCTCCTTTCATCTCCTGCAATGCATCATACCCCTCTTTCCCTTTCATCGTATAGGCAGAAGAAGTCCCTCGATACCAAACATCATCTTGAACACCTACCCATTGTTTGCCATCAAAAATCACTAATGATTGAACTCTTTCACCTTTTGGGGCATCTGCGTGGTACTCGAAGTTTAAATTGTAAGTGTACGGATAACTGCCAGATCCAGTGCCTTCTACGCCATTGTTGAGTGCATTATTTATCGCGCCTTCAAGTGCACGGCGAATAGCGCTGCCTTTTACATCGTAAAAGCCGATAGGAACGGCAAAAGGCAACAGTCGTCCGGCAATGTCTGCCACTGTGATGTTGCCAGGGTTCAAAGAGGTTCGCACGCCACCCGCATTATGAATTGCAAATTGAACGTCATATCCACGTTTGTTTAAACAGTGCAGAAATGAGCGGGCAACGGAGGAAGCCAACTCACTCTCACCAAATTCATCGGGAATTCTCACATGACGCTTTTTGGTGTCAACACTAGCAATGACTTGTGACTGTAACTGCCTAACCTGAGGAATATATTTATCGCTCAGGATAGCTTGAGTTTCCGGGTGTTTCTTACAAACCACGACATTCGGTTGACCATGGATGAAGTCGCACGCGGTTTCGAATACACCTTGGTCGAGCTGTTGGTTTAGCGTCGAGTCCCAAAAAATACGTCGGCCAAGCAACAGTTCATTTTGTCCACTCAACATCGTTGCTTTACCGTGTTCATCAAACTCAATGACGCAGTGCCCCATTGTCAAAGCATGGAAACCCGCTTGCACCACATAGGTATCATTAACTTTGATACCGTAGGGATCGTCTTGTCCTAACCCTATTGATGAAAAATCACCTTGCAACCGGTGGCTGTGTCCACCAACAATTATACCAATACCTGCGACTTGCTCAGCTAACTCTAAATCACCTTCATAACCTAAGTGGCTCAGAAGAATAATATTTTTTATACCTGATGAATGGATTTGTTTTACGGTCGCCTTGGCGGTTTCAATTGCTGAGTGAAAAGGCGTGTCTGCATCAGGGTTTGCGATGTCGCTCATTTTATCTATGGATAATCCGAAAATCGCGACCCGCTCACCATGGAATTCTTTAACAATGTATTGTGCGCTCTGTGTATCCGGTTGGTAACTATATACATCCTTGCAATCACTGATACGGTGAGGTTTTTTAAGTGATTCATTGGATAAATCCCAGTTGCCAGCAAGCAATGGGAACTGAGTACGTTGGCAAAACAACGCAACTGGCTCATTCCCCATATCTAATTCATGATTGCCTAACGCCATTGCATCAATCTTTAATGCGTTCAATAAGTCGGCATTGGCTTTGCCTTTAAATAGTGAGAAATACAGCGTGCCTTGGAAGCAATCTCCGGCATGGAGGAACAACATCCCGTGACCTTGGCGCTGAGC
The DNA here is from genome assembly GCF_033339995.1 of Vibrio sp. 1641. Taxonomy (NCBI): domain Bacteria; kingdom Pseudomonadati; phylum Pseudomonadota; class Gammaproteobacteria; order Vibrionales; family Vibrionaceae; genus Vibrio; species Vibrio sp. 1641. The sequence goes on along the minus strand of NZ_JAWOVP010000002.1, from coordinate 736,557 downwards.
ATCATCTCTTAACTGCTCGACTCGGGTTGCGATACGAGAAAAGCCGCCAGCACTGACATAAGGCTCTAGCGTGAGTTCATTGTTTATCTTAAGCTTTAACTGTAATGACGTTGGTTCAAAGTAGGAATGTGTGTCATTGATGTGTGCCAGTTTGATTCTCACTGGCTTATGATTGTTATTCATCTTCATCTTCTCTTTTTTCATTCCTTATAATAATAAGAAGTGAATCATGACAGAATCATGAATTTTATGAAACTGCGATTTAGGATTTCATGTTTAAGTGATCACGATGCTGTCCCCCGGCTTTGAAAGCAAGCCTCGCTTGTAACGGTCTCTATTCAGTAAGAGGCTCTCGTAATTTTGTGAACTGAGCTTAACTCAAAAATTTCGAATTCATATATGCTTAGGAGTAGCAAAATAACTCTCGATAATTCAAATAATTACAAGGAGGATTGAGATGAGACTAGAACGCATCGAAATCTCCGGGTTTAGAGGCATCAAACGCCTTTCACTCTCTTTTGACGAACTCACCACGCTTATCGGTGAAAACACGTGGGGCAAATCATCATTACTCGATGCCCTTTCCATCGCATTACCTGCCAATGGCTCATTGTATCAATTCAAACTGAAAGATTTTCACGTTGACTACTCAATTTCTCATCCACAAACACAACACTTACAGATCATTGTTTGTTTTAAAGCACAGGATAAAAACGAAGTAAAAGCGGGACGCTACAGACGCATAAAGCCTACATGGTGCACCAACGAAGATGGTGAGCAAGTCATTTACTATCGTATTAGTGCGTCTCGCGATGAGCACGGCATTAATACAGAGTACGCGTTTTTGGATCATAACGGCAAACCCAAAAAACTTCACCACTCAGAGAAACTCGCTATTGAGTTAATGACACTTCATCCTGTAATCCGACTACGTGACTCCCGACGCTTCCCAGATTTAAACCATGTCAACGGCGATGGTAAAAATGCTCGGATTGAAAAACGAATCAACAACACCTGTCGACGCTTATTGGCTATGCCTGGCCATGTGAATAAAGGTGAGATTCGTAGTAGCCTCGACTCAATGCAAACGCTTGTTGAACACTATTTTGCGTTCAGAAGTGTCAGTAAAGGTAACCCACGCAAACCTCGTGATGGTCTTTTCTATACAAGCCCTTCCTCTGATAAAGGTTTGAGTCAGTTCTTGAAAGAAACCAATGACAAACAAAGCCGTTTGCTTTTAATGGGGTTACTCAATGCCTATCTTCAAGCTAAGGGTCCCACCGATTTAAGGCGCTGTGCGAGACCAATACTGATCATTGAAGATCCAGAAGGTCGACTGCATCCAACTCATCTAGCGAGAGCGTGGTCCTTATTGCAATTGTTGCCAATGCAAAAGATATTAACCACCAACAGTGGCACGTTACTCGGTTCTGTTCCACTGTATTCAATTCGACGTTTAATTCGGCTATCAGACAGAACCATCGCTAAGAGTTTAAACTCAACAAAGTTTGGTCGAGATGAGTTGCGCCGAATTGGTTTCCATATTCGTTTTCATCGTTCAGGAGCATTATTTGCGCGGTGCTGGTTACTTGTTGAGGGCGAAACCGAAGTTTGGCTTTTTCATGAACTGGCTCGTCAATGCGGGTATGACTTGGCTGCCGAAGGGGTTCAAATCGTTGAGTTTGCTCAATCAGGTCTAAAATCACTCATCAAAGTAGCAAAAGAGTTTGGTATTGATTGGCATGTCGTTACCGATGGCGACCCAGCAGGGAAAAAGTACGCGCATGCAGTGCGAGCACAGCTCGACCATGATCAGGAAAGGCATCGACTTACGGAGTTACCCGACCGAGACATCGAGCACTTTCTGTACAACAATGGTTTTGAACTTTTCTTTAAGGACATCATCAAAGTTCCTCATGACCACCCTATCCCTGCTAAAAAAGTCGTAAATCGTGTTTTGAAAAAACATGCAAAACCGGACTTAGCTTTGGCTATTGTTTCTCATTGTGAAGAGAAAGGCATGGAGTGTATTCCTGTTCTTCTGCGCTGGACACTTAAACGCGTTGTTACCATGGCCAACGGCAATACATGAGTTAGACGTATTTTACACTCAGCGTATTGTCTTGTAATACAAAAAAAGCACACCAATTTGGTGTGCTTGTATCAAACATCATTAATTTTGATTAAGGGTATTGAGAGGGATAAAACTCAATACACAGTGGATACCAATAAGATCGGGGGTTCACTACTGTGCTTGCTCAGCAAGCGAAGAAGAAGTAGCGGTTGATTTCGTATGCAACCATAGCCCTGTCGCTTTCATTAGATAGCCAAACACACCACCTAGCAACAACGATGGAATGACAAGTTGCCAGTTTCCGTCAGCCGCAAATGTTGCGCATGAACCAATAAAAGTACCAGGGATGTACGCGAGCCAAGCCTGTTTAGCTTGAATACACATGAAGAATGCCACAATAGCGGTAATCACATAGCCAATAATTTCCAACCCCACGTAAGTGGAACCGTGAATAATTACCATTGCCCAGAATACGCCTGTCATATTGGTGATTAAGCTGATGCCTAGTCCTTTCAATCCGCTCGTTGGCGCTGCAAAGTAGCTCGTGCAACCTAAAAAACCAGCCCAAGAAAGCAAACCTAAAGAGATGGCGATCCAACCCCATACGCCAGATAAAATTCCAGTAGTGATAGAAATAGCTAAAAGTGTCGTCATGGTAGTCATACCTGCTCGGCTATTATCGTACCTATATGGTTCAATAACTGCCTTCATACATTGAAATCAAGGACACATGTTAGATACATCAGCTCAGCTTATCGGTGATACCGATCACAATAAGATATTATTATTTTCACAATTTACATTAAAAGTTTGACGCAACCGATAAATCAACAGATTTGGGGAATAAACCCAACTCATCTCGTAGGCATGTTTAATCAACCTTTAAAGAACTGAAGGCTTCCCTTTCATCATTCGCAGCCCCTCTCTTTTAATGCAGTCGACTAATGGGTTTTCTGCCATATCTGAGCGCCATATAAATGAAAGCGTCCTTTCCATTTTTAACTCAGGTACATTTAATGCCACAAGATGACCTGCTTCTATATATCGCTCTACATCTAAATACGGTAAGCAAGTAAGGTACTGACCATTAGCAACTAAACTACGTAACACCGGAACGTGTTCATACTCGCGCCACACATCCAAATCTTCAATAAGGTGGTGAATGGAACTATCAAATGTTTTTCGTGTGCCAGAGCCATGCTCTCTTAGTACCCACTTCGCTTGCTCTAACTGCGCAAGGCTAACAGACTGATTACGCGCAAAAGGATGATGAGAAGCTGCGACAACAGTAAGATGATCACGACACCATACTTCTTGGTGTAAACGGTTATCATCACAGCGCCCTTCAATAATCCCTAAGTCATACTTGTAATCTAATACCCCATCAATCACCCCTTTTGTACTTTGTACACCGAGGGAAATACGCATTTCTGGAAAGTCATTATCAATGATACTGATAAGGTCGGGAACTAAGTGCTCTGCTGGGGTTTGACTAGCTCCCATACGAATCTCACCGCTCAATAAATGTTGCTCATAGAAGCCCATTTCAATCTGCAATGCATCTTGTAGCAAGCGTTTTGCTTTTGGTCGTAACCACATCCCCCAATGGGTTAACGCCATTTGCTTGCCTTGCCTCTCAAACAACGGCCTGCCAAGCATCTTCTCTAATTGCGCAAGCGACATACTCGTCGCTGATTGTGTTAAAGCCAATTTTTCTGCGGCTTGGCTTACACTGCCGGTATCTGCAACTGCGTCGAAAACCGCTAATTGCTTAAGTGAGTAGCGCAAAGTGTCCTCCATTATTAGTGGGTATTTCCCAATCCCCACAATTGTTAAAGCATGCCCCAATAAGCAATAGAGTTCATTTTACCTAGCCCCGTAAAGTTATCAATTAATTTGATGAGGTTTCTAAATATTATCAATTTTACCTTACTAACCGTTCTCCCTATTCTGAGTACGCGGTTCGGGAACACCGCAAGCCTCAATGGTTTTGAAACCGAAGTCATTGAGGCTCTTAATAAAAACAACAATTTCATTTTTGAGTTAATAACCAAGGATTTTTTATGCGATTACAAATTAAGGAGTCAATATGGCGGTGACCAGTTCTCAAAATCACCAGTATTTTTCTCCAAAAGAGATGATGGTTGAAGCGGAAAAATTTGCGTTAAGTAAGGCAAACAAAACCAGCAGTATGACATTAAGCCTCGCGATTATGGCCGGCGCGTTCATCGGGTTAGCATTCTTGTTTTACATCACGGTGACCACCGGCAGTACGGGCGCTGGTTGGGGCTTGAGCCGCCTAGCTGGTGGACTCGCATTTAGCATGGGATTGATCCTCATAGTGATCTGCGGTGGTGAATTATTTACCAGCTCCGTCCTATCCAGTATTTCTTGGGCCAATAAGCAAATCTCGTTCGGTAAGATGCTTTCGATCTGGGGCAAAGTTTACGTTGGTAACTTTATTGGTGCGATGTTCCTACTTGCTCTGGTTACTGCTGCTGGTCTTTATCAGATGGATGGCGGTCAATGGGGATTAAATGCGCTTAACATCGCACAACACAAACTTCACCACACTCTCATTCAAGCGTTTGCACTCGGTATTCTCTGTAACCTGTTGGTCTGCCTAGCGATTTGGCTGACATTTAGTTCTGCAAATGCAATGACAAAAGCAGCAATGACAATTTTGCCTGTGGCAATGTTTGTCAGCAGCGGTTTTGAGCACTGTGTTGCGAACATGTTTATGGTTCCACTTGGTATTGTTATCGCGAATTTTGCACCTGAATCTTTTTGGGCATCTGTCGGTGTGCCCGCGTCACAATACACAGACCTAAACATTAGCCACTTTATTACCGCTAACTTAATTCCTGTCACGCTTGGCAACATCGTCGGCGGAGCGGTATTAGTTGGCCTTTCAAACTGGTGTATTTTTCGCCGACCAGAACTAAAAGCAGCGAATATTTCTTCTATCACTACAACTACAACACTGTCGTCAGTTAAGGATTTCACCATGAAAAATGCTTCTTTTGTTAAAGACATTATGAACCAAAAACCAGTCACCATTCGTGCAGAAACGCCAATTGCAGCCGCGCTGGATGTGTTACTTGATAATCACGTAACGAGCGCACCTGTTGTAGACGTACAAAATCGATTAGTTGGCTTCTTCTCTGCTCACGATGTGATGGTAGAACTATGGTGTGAGGACTACATTCCGGTGAAAGACCAAAAAGTCGTAGACATCATGAGCCGAGATGTGGTCGCAATTGACGCTGGTGATCGCCTCGTTGATGTTGTGGAATTCCTATGTATCGATAAAGAGCAGTTGTACCCAGCGAGCAGTATGGGTATTGCCACTCGCTTGACGTCTTTGTCTCTCGAAGAACGCGCTAAAAGTATCAAAGTAAGTAAGCCACAAGTGCTTCCTGTGCTTGAAAATGGGCAGATGGTCGGGGTGGTTACTCGTACTGAAGTATTAAAAGCACTACGCCCGATTTTTGGTGAGCGTTTAAACCTAGTGGAAAAAAGCGAGTTAGAAACAGCGTAATTCGCTAAACATTTACAACGTCTATTGGCTTTCAATCGCTATCACTGACGGGTTTATCGATGTTAGTGATATGATTAAGATAATAAAAAAGCGCTCTTCAAGTGAAGAGCGCTTTTAGTGTATCTAAAAGGAACTAATTACTTCTTAATACCTTCGATATGAAGTTCCATATCGACGTAGCTTGAAGCACCCATTACTGGGATGTCAAAGTCAGCAAGCTCTAGGCGAGTGTTGCCAACAAAGCCAGCGCGCTCGCCGCCCCATGGGTCACTGCCAGCACCAACGAATTCAGCCTCAATAGTAATAGGCTTAGTAACACCGTGTAGCGTTAGATCACCAGTTACATCTAGTTTGCCATTGCCTTTATCAACCACTTTTGTGCTCGTAAAGGTTGCTTCACTGTATTTACCAGCATCGATGAAGTCACCACTACGAATGTGTTTGTCACGTTCAGCATGGTTTGAATCTAGGCTGGTTGTATCAACAACAACATTTACTTTTGAGTCAGCAATGTTGTTTTCATCAAAAGAAAAGTCACCAGAAAATGTATTGAAACGACCTTTGATGAAACTGTAACCCAAGTGGCTAACTTTAAAGTTGATTGAAGCGTGAGCACCTTTGGTATCGATGACATAATCTGCAGCTTGCGCACCAAATGGCAGTGCCATAGCGATAGCTAATCCTGTAGCGAAAAGTGACTTTTTCATTTTGAAGCTCCTAACATTTTTCTTAATGTGTTGTCTTTATCGATAAAGTGGTGTTTTAGTGCAGCAATAGCATGTAAGCCTGCAATCAGGATGACTGCCCAAGCTGCATAGAAGTGAATCTCACCTGCAATATCTGATTGGCCTGGGAATAACTCTCCCGCTCCTGGCACGGTGAACCAATTAAACACTTCGATGCCGCGTCCATCAGACGTTGAAATGAGGTAACCTGAAACAAAGATGGTGATCAATAGTAGGTACATGACACCATGCGCTGCTTTAGCAGCAAGCACTTCGTAACGTTTGCCTTCTACCTTTGGTGACGCCGTCACATGTTTCCATACGATGCGTGCCAAAGTTAAAATAGCGAGTAAAATACCGACAGAGCGATGGTAATGCGGCGCAGTTCGATACCATTCGCTGTAATAGCTAAGGTCGACCATCCACAAACCCACTGCAAATAGACCAATAATGCACAGCGCTGATAACCAATGCATCACGCGTGCAGTAAGGTTGTAATTCTTTACCAGTGTATCCATCTCAAGTTCCTAGATATATTCCTAAGTTAATGCTGAGCAAGAAACACTACATTAACCTATTTACGTCATATGAAACAGATTATTTACCATCATTTACATCCAGCCAATGGTACCGTATCTATCAAGTTGTTCGAATTTTTTGAAGGAACTTTAAATCGTTTGTAAAACTGAAACTTACAGCTTAACTTCTTGTTCTATCTCATACAGCTCTTCGGAAACTTCTAACATTCTGCGTTCAACCAGTAACTTAGCATCTTCAACACCCTTGTTATAATAAATTGGCCCTAGTTTTTCTGTAATAAAATCAATTAGAAACTCACTATCGAACTGGCCAATTTCAACATCTAGCTCGTCTTGCATGTAATCTTGAATGGCGGTGGCCAACGCCTCTTTTTGTGCGCGTTCTAGCTTTATCATTTTTTCCCTTTCAAATTTTTGTTCAACTTCTGCTTCTTTCGTGTTGCTCTATTAAAGATTAGACACGGTCATTTGTGAGAAATTTGGTGTTTAGATCAAGAAGTTGCCGAAGTAAATTAGTCTATTCTCAAAAGACTATGCTAACCTTTTGCAGTTCGTTTTGTAATTATTAAGGGATATTCTTTGCTACTCGACCTAGTTATTCAAAGTGTTAATGATTTTCAAGACGACTGTCTTAAGCTGTGTGAAAAGCATTACCCTGCGGTGCATAACCAAGGCATGAGTGAGCATCATCTTGGTCTCGCTTTTTCAAGAAGGATGGAACATACTTTTCGTCACTTTGGATACAACTGCGTGATAAAGCCAATCGAAGTGTTGGATTCTCCAGACCTTCCCCATCACTATCGAATTTCATCCGACATTGGCACTGTCTGGGTTCTGAGTCACCATATGGTCAGTGCCGGAAAATCTTGCCGGGAAAACTTACTCTCATCAATTACGGAATGGCAGAGTGAATATGGTTATGCCTTACAGCCTAATGACCTACTCTTTTTGGTTTGCGATCATTGGATAAGTCGCAGCAAAACGAGCCGAGAATTGCTTCATTGGTGGATGGGGGAACTACCCGATCAGATCAACGAATACACAGAACAAGGAATCACACTGTACACCAGCGAGTCGCAACTCACGCAATCTTTGGACACTCGATTCGGTATTAGCCCTTGTTACATTAAGTTTGGGCATCCTTTACGGCGTTCGAACAAACAGCAGTTAGTCAGAAAATATTTGCAGTTGTATGCCGTACTGCAATGGTAGCATCAAATTGAAGTGCTGAGATTATCAATTATTTCATCAATTTGTTTGATATCACTCGACAAAACTACCCATCCATTACCATCGTTCTTGCTTGAGTTAATGAGCACACTTAGATTCATTGCCAATGAAATAGAAAAATTAGCGCGATAACGCTGATGTTGAGACATTGATTTAGGTTGTGGTAACAATGATGAACATCTCGCAACTACTTAGTTGCATCCGGAAAGAAGCCGACGGGCAGTATATTGCGAAATACGCGAACTTCACTCTCCGCAGTGTCTTTCAACCCATATATAAGAACGATATTTCCATCGTTGGCCTTGAAGCACTGGTAAGAATTAGCAATGCCAATGGCACCATGGTTAGGCCAGATCAGTTTTTCCAATCCAAAGCGACTCCCACTCAAGATTTGCTCAATGTTGAACGCTTAAGTCGCCTAATCCATATCAAAAATTTCTCTCAGTCTCGCTTTCACACAAAACAATTGTTTCTCAATGTATTACCGGTAGCGGCAGAGATACTAGTCAAAGACATCACTTATAACCGACTGCTAAAACAAACCATTTATGAATCGCATTTGATGAATGAACAAATCGTCATGGAGTTACTTGAATTGAAGGTGGAGGATGAACTCTCTTTGTCTCAAGCTGCTCGGGAGTTAAGTCTTGAAGGATTTAAATTAGCGATTGACGATTATGGCGTCAATGCATCGACAACTGAGCGAGTGAGAAGCGTTTGCCCAGATATAATCAAGATGGATCGCTCTTTATTGCTAAGGTATGAAAACGGTGAATTTAAAGCGCTTAACGATGCATTATCACTCGCAAAAGCGTTATGCTCTAAAACCGTTATCGAAGGAATTGAAACCGAGCATCAACTTCGCTTAATGAAAAAGCTCGGTTTCGATATGTATCAAGGGTACCTACTTGCTATCCCCCAAACGTTAGACGTCTATGAAGAGGCAAAAACAGCCTGATTATGTAAGAACAAAAGTTTGCGCGGTTTAGCGAGAGCTACGTGATTTACCACGATTCTTATGAATCGCCAATTTTGCTTTTAGCTTACGCTTCTCTGATGAACGGCTACGACGGCGCCCACCCCCATTTTGTTCAGGCTCAACTTCTTCTACAAGACTTGGTTCGAAACCTGCCAGCCATTCTTGGGGTAAGCGTTGATCAAGCAGGTTCTCGATAGCTTGCAACAAGTACTCCTCATCTCTACTCATCAGAGAAACCGCCAAACCTGACTTTCCTGCTCTTCCAGTGCGGCCAATTCGATGGACATAATCTTCTGCTTTGAATGGCATATCAAAGTTCACGACTTGTTCTAGCTCTTGAATATCTAACCCTCGTGCTGCCACATCGGTTGCAATCAAAGCACGCACCTTACCTTGTTTAAATTCATCCAAAGCTCTTTGGCGGGCGCCTTGTGATTTATCGCCGTTGATAGAAACCGCTTTGATGCCATCTAACTTGAGCTCTTTCGCTAACTCATCACTACCTTGCTTCGTTTTTGTAAATACAAGCACTTGCTGCCAATTCCGCGAGCCAATTAAGTACGCTAGCAATTCACGTTTCCGTTTTTTATCCACTGGATAAACCATTTGTGTTACCGTTTCAGCAGTCGTATTTGCTGGTGAAACTTCGACTTCAACTGGCGATTCCATGAGTTTATACGCAATAGTTTTGATTCGCTTCTCAAATGTCGCAGAGAACAATAGGATCTGTTTCTCAGCAGGCAAACGTCGGAAGATGCGCTGCAAGTCAGGCCAAAATCCCATATCTAACATACGGTCGGCTTCGTCTAACACGAGCATACCGGTTTTAGAGATGTTTACGTTACCATTAAACAGGTGATCCAAAAGGCGGCCTGGCGTGGCAATCAAAATATCAGCGCCCTCTTCTAACTTTCTCTTTTGTACGCCAATGCTTGTACCACCATAAACACACACAATGCGAAGTTCTGTTTCTGCCGAGTACTGATTCAAATTATCAAATACCTGCTGTGCAAGCTCGCGTGTTGGAACCAAAATCAATGCTTGAGGTGTGCCATTAAGTTTCTTTTGCTGAACGGTTTGTATGATAGGTAAACCAAACGCAGCCGTTTTTCCCGTACCAGTTTGTGCAGCAGCAAGTAAGTTTTTTCCTGCAAGGACGTGTGGAATTGACTTTTCTTGCACTGGTGTTGGCGTCACGATATTTAGATTGCCTAGCGTCTCGATTAGCTTTTGTTCGATGCCTAAATCAGCAAAATTAACAGACATGTGTAACCTCATTATTTTTGGAGCGCAGAGTTTACCAGAGCCCCTAAAGCCATACTACTTTTCTATCTCATTGAGTTGAGTCATTAAGCTGTTGCTGAAAATCATACGACTGGCGCAAAACATCTCGATAAAGTGACGAGAACTTCTCTTCTAATTCGGTGTAATCACTTTCAATCACTTTAAATGTTGTGGTTAAGTCTGCCATTCTAGGACTTCTTTGCGACATCCGATGTAGTGCAAATTCTATATTGTCTAGATCTTGATAGGATTGAAGCCATCGGCCATGCCACATTCTGCTGTGGAGCACCAAAAAACGTGGCGGCAAATGTTCATGAACCTCTCGGTTTACTCTCTCGTATGCCGTTTTTACAAAGTGTTCGAGAGGCACGGAATGAAAGTCGTTCCAGTGTTTTGCGAGGCAATGATCCCAAAACATATCCAAAGCGATAGGTGCAAAACGTCTCGCAACACCAGTGAAATGAGGCTTACATTCGTTGACGATTGGATGATGATCGGTAATACGGTCAACAAATCTATGTAATCTGATGCCATTTGAGATATCGCGTTCATACAGCTTGCTTGGATCTCCTTTTACGAAGTCTCCAAGCAAGTTTCCCAACAAATGGCTGTTACTGTGATCTGCGATATGCAGGTGGGCTAGAAAGTTCATTCGACGCCAGTTTTGGCCTCTAGGGCTTGGTGTGACATGAACCTAGTATAACGTCAATTACGACGAGATGAGAGTGTTCCGCTATTCGGCTTCGTTGTCTGAGCCAACGTATTCCGACAAGATAATGCCAATTTCAAGCGCATCTAGCAGCTCTAGGCTCTCATCGTTTTGGTATTGGTCGCTCATTGTGACCTCCTTTATTTTAAGCTCTCTTGCTTTTACTTGCTGACGGCCTGGCTCTTGCCATATCCACATCAGCAACTCCTTTTTATAGTCTTTATATGACACATTCATGACAGCGAGAAGTAAAGATTTGAAAACCTATGAGCACAATCAAAAGTAAACGATTGCAATTAAGTTTCATATCCGCTTAACACTTTAGAGAAATGACTCTTTTATCAACATTCATGTCAATTTAAAGATATAACATACTGTTATAGGCGTCCTTAGATCTCATTTCTTAAACTAAATTTAGTATTCGTTACATATTTTGCTGATTAACTTCGCATATTTTGTTTCGATATAGCAATAGATTTGGTCAATATCTTTTATCTCTAATGGAGCTTTAAATGAGAGAAGTTGAGTTTAGAACGATAGACAGGCTGTTTATCAAGATGTCTATCAACGACAAAATGTGGGTTATATTCCTACTGTTTTTAGTAGCCCTCACTTCAGTGGCTGGAAGCCGCTACTTCAATGAAATACAACAATTTGAGCAGCAAGCCATCTCGGCGAGCGAAGCGAAGCTTTCTGGTATCGTTGATGCTCAATCAAACCGCGCTACAGAAATTGACGGCGTATCGAAATCGAACCGCGTAAGCGAGAGTTCTTTTGTCGATGGGTCTGTCACCGCTTATGCCAAGTTGCATTCTGGAGAAGTGATTAAGCTGACTCAAAATGTGTCCACACAATACGAATCGGTAAAATCATCAGCTCTATCGTCACTATTACTCAGCTTCTTATGGGTTATTCCTTTTGCCCTATTCTCTTACTGGGTGGCAACGTTTATCGGAGGAGCTCTGTGGGTTTTATATACAACAACCGAAAAAATTGGTGACGGTGACTTAACCTCTCGTCTTGGTTTTCACCCTGGTCGAGATGAATTCGGTACCATCGGCTGTGCGCTAGACAAGTCTATGGATACCTTAAGTGAACTGGTTAATAGTGTTAAAAATAATGCAACGATGTTGAGCGAGACATCTTCTGCATTCGAAAAAGATATGCAGTTGAGTGAAACCCAGATATCTCATCAATATCAAACGCTTGATTCAGTCGCGACGGCAATGGAAGAAATGACAGCCTCTGCAAAGGAGGTATCAAGTATTTCTCAACAAGCAACGACGCAGTCAGACCAAGATGCCCAGAAGATCGAACTAAGCAGAAGCCGTGTACAAAACGTGATTGGCGAGATAGAGACGTTATCTAGCTATATTGAACAAGCCTCTACGTCAGTAACCAATTTAAACGAGAATACGACGCAGATTAATGACGTGATCACAACGATTAACGCCATTTCAGAACAAACTAATCTGTTGGCGCTAAACGCAGCAATCGAAGCAGCCCGTGCTGGTGAACAAGGTCGTGGATTTGCAGTGGTTGCCGATGAAGTACGTACATTAGCAAGCAGAACTCAACAGGCAACAGTAGAGATCCAAGCCATGATTGAGAAGCTTCAAATTGAGAGCCAGAACATTGCTTCAATCACCAACCGAACCGTTCAGCAAGCTCAAACCAGCAGCCAGCTTATTGATGAAATCGGCCATGATGTTACCTCTATTGCCGAGTCAGCACGCTCATTAATGGACATGAGCATTCAGATTTCCACATCTGCTGAAGAACAAAGCGCAGTTGCTAACGATATTGCATCGGAACTTTCAGAAATTCGTAGTCAATCAAGCACAATCAGAGAAGTGGCGGAGCAATCTACCGCTGGCGTCGCTAATCTCACGCAAGCCTCCGTTTCTCTTGGTGAGATATTACAACGCTACCGCACCGCATAAGGTTGTGGAACTTATGATCAACAAGGGCTCCTTAAGGAGCCCTTTTCTTTAAACCGTGTTCAACTATTACCTTCGATATTTTCTACGACATCCAAGTGGATATTTGAAGTGAATCTCAAGTTCTCGCTGTACCGGATGAAATAATGTTCTTAAACAAAGCGTTCCGCTATGCTTGATCTTGCCAATTCCAATTTGCTGCTGGAAAACAATATGAATAATTACAAAGACACAAAAGACATAGAGAACCTGAACTGCCCACTCTGCCAAGGAGATGAATATCTCATTTCATCGGATGGCGAGAAATTCACATGCGCTGCTTGTGGATTTCATACAAAAAACTTCTCATCTATCCAATGTCTACATCAAACGCCTTACCTACAGTCTAAACTTAAGCACATCCACAGCTTGAGTCCGGTTTGCCATTAGTAGGTCAAACAGAGCAGCCACACAGCTGCTCTTTTAATTCATCTAAATGATGAATGCGAATTACACGCTCGTCATCAACACGATTGATAGCTTCACCATTAAATAACTGCACCGTTTTGATACCGGCGTTTAGTCCCGCCTCGACTCCTTTAGGCGTGTCATCAATATAAAGACAGTCACTTGGTAAAAAGCCCATGCTCATAGCACTGTACATGATTAAATCGGGCTCAGGCTTCCAACTATTCGCATCGAATGCCGAGAACACTTTCCCTCGGAAAGCATCGAGTAAACCGGTTAACTCCAAAGCGTATTCAATTTTATCTTTAGGTCCATTAGACGCCACACAATATTCGATATTATGCGAATCCAAAAACTGAATTAATCGTTTTGCGCCATCCATCGGCTGTAAGTGACGCACAAAAAGAGACTGGACTTCTTCTCGGTATTGCGGTTCTAAAACATCAATTGGGACTTTGATATCTTTCAATTCTTTAGTATCTAAAAGGATGTCAGCGAGCTTTCCTCCTTTAAAGTGAGAAACGCACTCTTCCATCGTTAACTCAGCCCCATGCTGGTTAAATACATTGACGAGCGCTTGGCAACACAGTCTTTCGCTGTCGACCAACGTACCATCACAGTCAAATATCACGCACTTAATATTGGTAATTGCCATAGCCATCTCCAGACGTCTTAAAGGCTCAAGCCCAAGCTGATTTTAAGAATGTTTGGATTAATCTTATTTGAGTTTGGGATTGTTGAAACGACGAGCTTGGCATTTCATGGAAATAGAAGGGAGCAATTACAGTTTTTCTAAGCAAGATCACCCAACGTCATCTTGCTTTACTTTTTATGCACATTGATGTGTAAGTTAGTCTTCGATAACCACTGAGTCTAACAGTTTTTGCTCGGTGCTTAGTCTTTTAGCCAGATCAGCCACAAACGAGCTTTTGTATTTTGATTCAGAAACAGCAACATCAGAGATGAGTGTATTTCCTTCGAGATGGCTAACAATAGCAGCACCAATTGGGACTCCTGATTTAAAACCAACATATAATTCAAAATCTGGCGTGAGGATAATCTGTGTCAGATATTCAATGATCATATCTTTATCATACTGCTGTTCCCAGCGCTGAGATTGCAAGATAGAGAACATAATGGTCAGTCGATGAAAATCGACCAGAAAAATGTCGTCGGGGTTAAATTCAGAGTCACTTTCCAGTAGTGTGTCTTTGTCGACTACTTGATACGTTGCTTTTTCTAGCGTTTTGAAATAGACATCGCGCCCTTTCAAACTCTCTGGTGTCGGAAATTCAACTTCGACCAGATCATACAGCCATGTATTTTTACGCTCGATACTGGCTAACTGTTGTTCATTCATCTTGATACCTTCGTTTAGAGCAGTACATTAGCATGAAGCCCGCAACAAACCTAGCGCACATAGACCTTTCCGTGGCTAAATTTTGTTTTAGGTGCAAACCTCTGATAGATTTCATCAATATCTTTCCTAGTTAAGGACAAAAATAATGAAAAAGATGCTGTTAAGTGCATTGCTTGCTACTACTCTAGTTGGTTGTTCAGATAACGATGTTGCTGACGTGGGGCTCGGTTGGTTTACTTTGAAAGACATCAAAGTCGGTGAGTTGAAAGACGAGGTGGTAACAGGTGTCACATGTCACATCGCCTCTATCGAAGCGGATTTCAGCTTAGCAGATCCAAGTGATAGCTCAATATCATGTCGTCAGACTGGCGAAATCACACCGGAAATGATTGCAAAAATAGATAAGAGTAAGTCCGGTGAAATTGTATTTAAGAAGTCAAAAAGCATTTTCTTCAAAACAATGAAGGTTCGCCGTATTTATGATGCCGATAACCAAACCTTACTCTACTTGTCTTATACAACAAAAGAGACCGATGGTAGTTTTAAACATAGCCTTTCGACAGTCCCACTTTGGGGTACCAAGGCTTACGTTGAGCCAACTGAAGTGAAAAAGTAACGCGGGTAAATTTAGTTAGCGCGGAGCAGGCTCTTTCCGGGCGCTGCTGAGCAACAAGTTTAAAAAACAACCCATTGCAATACGACAAGCGTCATAAATTGCAGCTGCTTTGGTTGCTATTTACTCAGCTCGCTGATTTTTTCAGCGAGCAGACTTCTTTGTAATAAATCGCCACGATTTTCATTTTTTTGTGATACAATCCCGCCTCTTTTTTTTCTCACTCAAGAACAAGCATGAAGTTTCCTGGTCAGCGTAAATCTAAACACTACTTCCCAACTCACGCTCGAGATCCATTAGTAAACCAAATCCGACAGGCACCTAAGCTATATCGCCCAACTATTGTTGGTGTCGGTCAAACCATTGTAGATATCGAAGCACGTGTAGATGACGCGTTTTTAGAGAAATACAACCTGAGTAAAGGACATTCGCTCGTTCTTGAAGAAAGCAAAGCAGATGCTCTTTACGAAGAACTGGTTGAGCAAGGCCTGATCACACACCAATACCCAGGTGACACGATTGGCAATACTCTTCACAACTACTCAGTTTTAGCCGATAGCAAATCCGTTTTGCTCGGTGTGATGTCTAAGAACATTCAAGTCGGTTCTTTTGCTTACCGCTACCTTTGCCGTACGTCTTCACGCATGAACCTTAACCATTTACAAACGGTAGATGGCCCTATTGGTCGCTGCTACACCCTAATTTCTCAAGACGGTGAGCGTACATTTGCTATCAACGAAGGTCATATGAATCAACTACTTCCGGAAAGCATTCCTGAAGAGATCTTTGAGAAAGCATCAGCCCTGGTTGTTTCTTCTTACCTAATGCGTGGTAAAGAAGAAGATCCAATGCCTAAAGCGGTACAAAGAGCGATCGACTTTGCTAAGAAGCACGATGTCCCTGTTGTACTTACGTTAGGGACAAAGTACGTTATCGAAGGTAACGCACAGTGGTGGCAAGAATACATTCGCGAAAACATTTCTGTTGTCGCTATGAATGAAGAAGAAGGTGCGGCGCTAACAGGTGAAACAGAGCCGCTAGCTGCTGCTGATAAAGCACTTGAGTGGGTTGATCTCGTACTTTGTACAGCAGGACCAAATGGTCTGTACATGGCTGGTTACACCGACGAGAAAGTAAAACGAGAAACCACACACGACATCCTTGAAAGCTCCCTCGAAGCCTTTAACCAGTACGAGTTTAGTCGTGCGATGCGTAAAGAAGACTGTCAAAACCCAATGAAGGTCTACTCTCACATCGGCCCTTACCTTGGTGGACCACTAGAGATTAAGAACACTAACGGTGCAGGTGATGCAGCCCTTTCAGCCTTACTGCATGACATGGCAGCAAACTCTTTCCACCAAAAAGAAGTGCCTAACTCAGAAAAGCACGAAGTACGATGCTTAACCTACTCCTCGCTTTCTCAGATCTGTAAATACGCAAACCGAGTAAGCTATGAAGTGTTGACGCAGCACTCTCCTCGCCTATCGCGAGCGCTTCCTGAACGAGAAGATAGCTTAGAAGAGACTTATTGGGATCGTTAAAACGACAGCTTTAAAGCTAAAAATATATCAAGGTCACCATTTGGTGGCCTTTTTGTTTTTATCTAGCACTATAACGAGTAGATTTCGTTAGTATGTCGCACAATACGAAGCAGTAAACTCTTTACAAGCCTAACCGAAACAGTACCATCACCAAGCAGACCTTTGCCTCACAATAATACTCGTTATAACTTAGGTAGTTTTTCAACGCTACCTGAGTGCCACTTTGGGGATTCTCCATGCAGTCAGATATCGAAATTTGCCGAAACACACCACTTTCTTCTATTGATGTTATCGCGGAAAAAGTAGGACTATCACCCGAAGAGTATGACACTCACGGGAAGCACAAAGCCAAAGTCCACCCAAAATGTTTGGAACGACTCAAAGCAAATGATGACGGTAAACTTGTACTCGTCACTGCGATCACGCCGACTCCTCTTGGCGAAGGAAAAACCGTTACGACGATAGGCCTGGCGCAAGGTTTAGCAAAGCTTAATCAATCTGTTATTGCATGTATAAGGCAACCTTCGATGGGACCCGTCTTCGGTATTAAAGGTGGCGCAGCGGGCGGCGGTTATTCTCAAGTAGCTCCAATGGAAGAGTTAAACTTACACCTTACTGGTGACATTCACGCAGTGACAGCGGCGCACAACCTTGCTTCAGCCGCTCTTGACGCTCGCTTGTTCCATGAACAACGCGAGGGTTATGATGCCTTTGAATCACGCACCGGGTTAAGAGCACTTAAAATCGACACGGCAAGTATTACTTGGAAACGAGTGATGGACCATAATGATCGTGCACTACGTAAAGTCAAAATTGGCCTCAATGATGCAGGAAAAACCATCAATGGTTTCGAGCGTGACGAAGGGTTCGATATTTCAGCGGCTTCCGAGTTGATGGCTATCATTGCACTAGCCAAAGATTTAAAAGATTTACGCCAACGTATCGGGAAAATTGTCGTAGCGTACGATTTGAACGGAAACCCCGTCACTACGGAAGATCTACAAGTTGCAGGAGCAATGGCAGTAACACTAAAGGAGGCGATTGCACCAACACTGATGCAAACTCTAGAAGGTGTTCCTACGTTGATCCATGCAGGTCCATTTGCAAACATCGCCCATGGAAATTCATCCATTATCGCGGACGATATTGCGCTAAAACTGTCAGGTTACACGGTAACTGAAGCCGGTTTTGGTTCGGATATGGGATTTGAGAAAGCGTGTAACATTAAAGCTGCTGCCGCCAACAAAGCCCCGGACTGTGTAGTGATCGTAGCAACATTACGCGGCCTCAAAGCGAATTCTGGACACTACGATTTACGGCCAGGTATGGCTATTCCAGATTCCATTTTTAATCCGGACCAAGCAGCATTGGAGGCTGGGTTTGAAAATTTAAAATGGCACATAAATAACGTTCATAAATACGGTTTACCTGCTGTCGTTGCCATTAACCAGTTTCCACAAGATTGTGTGAAAGAGCTTAAAGCTCTTGAAGAGCTGATTCACCAATTTAATCCCGAAGTTAAAGTAGCCATCAGCACCGCTTTTTCGCAAGGCGGACAAGGCGCAACGGAACTAGCTCAACATGTTATTGATGCGTGTACCACGCCTGTAGAGTTTTGTCCGTTATACAACAAAGAGCAATCATTACTCGAAAAGCTCATGGCAGTATGTGAAGCGGGCTATGGAGCAACCAATATAGAAATGACTCCTATCGCGACTGAACAGCTCAAACATTTTGAGCAATTAGGCTTTAACAACTTAGCGGTTTGCATCGCGAAGACACCACTATCGATAACCACAGACTCCGCAGTCAAAGGCGCACCAACTGGTTTTACCGTCCCAATCCGCGAGCTGCGCTTGTGTGCGGGCGCAGGATTCGTTTATGCATTATCTGCTACCGTGATGACGATGCCAGGCTTACCTGATAAACCCGCATTTATGAATTTAGATCTTGATGATGAAGGAAATATCATCGGTCTCTCTTAGTGCAGTGATAACGTATCGCTATCAGTGAAGTGAGCATATTCATTAAGTGAGTGGTCTACTTACCTATCCACTCACTCTCAACAACTGTGAAAAGAGGTGTCTCAGGCCTTCTACTCTTGAATCGTTGATACAAAGCTCTCCTGCCTTACATCAACGCGCCTGTTTTAGGCCTTTAGAGTTAAGACGCTAACCCTAAGCCTTGTTTGGCGATAGTTATTAAGCTAGAAAACCCTATTTATCTTCTTGTTTTGTCGCCACTTTACATTGTAAATCCATACTTGTTGACTTCTCCTTTCTACAATTTTGCGCCAATTTGATGCACGGGCTATTTAGCGCTTCACTAATATGGTGCAGTTGTCTTACAGTGAAATTTTAACCTCCTTGATTTTTAAGGAGATATTCTATGGCGCGATTCTTGTAGTAGACTTTTCACTAATAAGCACATTAGCACATGCTTTTCAAAACCTCTGCGTTGCATACCACCTCCTTCAGGTTAGCACCGTTTTGATGCATGTCAGAAAAGGGAAAGGGAATACTATGGAAGACGCACTCGCCGTAATTTTAGCAGGAGGGATGGGGTCTAGACTCAGCCCACTCACCGATGACAGAACCAAGCCAGCCGTACCTTTTGGCGGAAAATATAGAATTATAGATTTCACACTAACCAATTGTTTACATTCGGGTTTACGCAAGATCCTTGTTTTAACCCAATATAAATCTCATTCACTTCAAAAACACTTACGAGACGGCTGGTCGATATTCAATCCAGAGCTAGGCGAGTACATTACTGCTGTTCCACCACAAATGCGCAAGGGTGGTGCATGGTATGAAGGAACCGCCGATGCGATTTATCACAACATGTGGTTGCTATCGCGAAATGATGCAAAGTATGTGGTTGTGTTATCCGGCGATCATATCTATCGAATGGACTACGCCGCAATGCTTGAAGAGCATAAAGAGAAAGGTGCTAAGCTCACTGTTGCCTGTATGGATGTTCCCGTAGAGGATGCTTCAGCATTCGGTGTAATGGGCACCGCAGAAAACGGGCTCGTTACTTCGTTTATAGAGAAACCTGAAACCCCACCTACTCTTCCTGGAAGCGCGACCAGAAGCCTTGTTTCTATGGGAATATATATCTTTGATATGGATGTTTTGAAAGAAGCGCTTGAAGAAGACTCAAAACTCGATTCATCAAGCCATGACTTCGGAAAAGACATCATACCTAAGCTGATTGATACCGAATCCGTTTACGCCTATCAATTCTGTGGCAGTAAAGGGCGCGTCGATAAAGATTGCTATTGGCGCGACGTGGGTACCATTGATTCCTTCTATGAAGCGAATATGGATCTACTAGAACCTGTGCCGCCAATGAACCTTTATCAGTCTAATTGGGCGATTCGTACTTACGAGCCGCAGTTTCCACCAGCTCGTACTGTATCGTCGGCTACGGGTAATGAAGGTATTTTTATTAACTCCATCATTGCTACCGGTGTCATCAATTCCGGCGGCTCAGTACAGCACTCCATTATTTCTTCTAATGTACGCATCCAAGACAGTGCAACGGTAGTCGATTCCATCATTTTTGATGACGTGGAAGTCGGTGAAGGAAGTCAGTTGGTCAACTGCATAGTTGATAAACATGTTCGTATTCCGCCACATACTCAAATTGGCATCAACAAACTTGAAGATGCGAAGCGATTTAAAATCTCAGACAAAGGTATTGTCGTCATACCCGAAAGTTACCAATTTGATTAAACGACAAACTATCACAACAAAAAAGCGCACGATAATCATCGTGCGCTTTTGTTTAAGTGCCTGTAAACATTAGGCTATAACAAATAATCCATAATAATTAGATGTTACATACCGTCGACCAGCTACCATCTGTACCCGGTTCAGCCGCTGTCCACCAGTTCGCTTGGTAAACCACACCGTTGTGGATGATCTTATCACCTTGGTTAGCGTGGCTTGGATTACCTGCCCAATCCGTTTGTGGCAGAGCTGGGTATGTCACTAAACCTGTCGTATCACACGTACCTGGTTCAGTGGTACCACCACCCGTGCCCGCATTGAGATCACCAATTGGTAGATCTGGCTGTTCAAACTTGAACGCAAACTCTTTACCACCAGAAATCACTGAGTAGTTAGCAGGACCAGAGATTGGTAGGTAGTAAACCATATCAAGCTCGTAAGTGCCGCCCGCTGGCAAGTCTTTCCATGCTGGTAGAGAGAACGACACACGGTGCATTACGCCATCTAAGCCACCAATGTTGTTTGCTCGAGTATGTCCAGAAGCAATCACTTTCAAACCACCACCTGATTGGTCTTTCGCGTTGTCCGGCGCAGATACTGGGATATCGAATTGGAATTCAGTACCGCCAGGGATCGCTTGACCAGTGTTGTTCGTAAACGTGATTTTCGGGTTAATTGGGTAGTTTTGATCGCCAACTTTGAAGCCGCCAACACTAACAGTAATGTCTACTGCTTCAGTTGGTGTTGGACCAGTCGCTACTTTATTACCGTAAGGCGTCGCAGACTTAAACTTGTCGTAGATAGCTTTGGTCATAGTGTTACCCATGTGGTATTCACCATTACCTGCCGCACAAGCTTGTTCAGTGGCATCTACTGCCGTACGATTACCATTTGCATCCAGTACGTAACAGTTGTAGTCACCGGCTAGTTCCCAGAACATGATACCGCCGATCTCTTTATCGATAACGTAATCGGCTTTCACCTCGATAGAAGCTTTATCTTCCGTAGATAGGAATACGCTCTTCTCTGCGTTCCACAACCAAGGTGCCACAGCAACGCTATCGTAATGACGGGTATAAGTACCAACAAACTTATCTGAAGGATCGTTGACAGGGTCGAGACCGTAAGCAGCTGCGTAAGAGCCCCAAATACCGTTTTCTAGGTTCTTAGCATGCCACATTGGGTTAGAACCAGCGCCCATTTCGTTTCCTTTAGGGTCGGTATCATGCCACATGTTGTCGATACCAATAGCGCCGTGACCACAGTTGTTCTTCTCACCTTCACCTGTGCCCGGTTGGCACTCTGCTTGGTTTGGTAGTGCCGCTCGGCCCCAAAGGCCATTGTCGCCACCAGTAACACCTTGCCAACCACGGGTGTAGTAAGGAACACCAATGTTGATACGACCTGCTGGCATAGAGCCACGGAAGTAATGGTAAGCCCAGTCTGTGTTCAAGTAACCGATACCACCGTATGCAGCAGTGCCGTATACGTTCCACTGCGCTAGCTCAGAGTCTTTACCTGTATCGAATAAAGCCGCGTTATGACCAACGTGATCATTCCAAGCCCCATGCAAGTCGTAAGACATGATGTTTACGTAGTCTAGGTACTTAGTTACATCGAAGGTTTCCATCCCACGTAGCAAGTAACCTGAAGATGGTGCTGCGATAGTCAGCATATAATGAATACCATCTTGCGCGGATGCCGCATCAAGTTTCTCACGCAATACTTTCATCAGCTCTTGGTAAGACGCCCATAAATACTGACGACGTGGTTCCATGAAGTCTTTGTCGTAAGGGTTACCAGCACCAGCCATTGACGTCGGGTATTCATAGTCGATATCCAGACCATCGAACTTGTACTGACGCATCATTTCAACGGCTGAAGTTGCGAACTTCTCAATACCAGCATGATTAATAGAACCGTCCGCATTCGTCGTCATGGTGTAGAAGCCACCATCAGCTACACGATCGCCGTTCGTATCGAAGTGACCGCCCGTTTCAGCCCAACCACCAATCGAGATTAGCGTTTTAACATCATGTTTTTGCTTGTAAGTTGCTAGTGCACCAAAATGACCTTTAAAACCAAGAGCGGGATCTACCTCAACGCCTGGCCAAGTTTTACCTGTAGCAGGGTTGTTAGGATCATTTACGTCGCCAACGTTTACTTTGCCGTCAGAACCAATGCTCACAAACGCGTAGTTAATGTGAGTAAGTTGTTCCCAAGGAATGTCTTTAACAAGGTAAGTCGATTGTGGGTCGTCACCTGATCGCCAACTGGTGAAGTAGCCGATTACACGACGTGGGTGATCAGCCCCCATTTTCTCACGGCCTTCTTCGTCATAAATAGAACAGTAAGGAACATCTACACCCGTTGTTTGATAAAGACCATCAGGACGACAATTAGATGTCACTGCGCCGCCGTTTACTGTTAACGTCGCAATTGCAGAATCTGCTGTTGCTCCAGCATCATCGGTTGCTCTCGCATAAACACTTAATGAGCCAGCTTGTGAAGGGGTTACATCCAGCGTGTATGGCGCTGTTGTAGCAGTGCCAGCAAGCACACCTGCAACATAAAAATCAACTTTAGCAACGGTACCATCCGCATCCGTAGCATTTGCAGTCAGTGTTACGGAACCACCCAGGTCAATAGAGCTCGCAGAAAGCACGACATCCACTGTCGGCGCTTCGTTACCAGGTTGCGCTGATGCCACAGTTAACGTCACAACACTTGCCGTACTAACGGCACCTGCATCGTCATAGGCCTTGGTAGAGAACTCGTGCTGTCCTTCAGTTGCTGTCCACGATGCAGCATACGGCGCAGACGTTGCCTGACCAACTAATACACCATCAACAAAGAACTCTACTTTGCTAACAGTCCCATCAGTATCTGCCGCATCTGCAGCTAGGTTAACAACATCACCCGCAGTCACAGAAGCCGACGCAGAAGGCGATGTCAGAGTAACCGTCGGGACTTCATTCTGAGGTGGATCAACCGGTCCAGTGCCATCACAAGCGCCAAGTGTTTCCCACTCGCCCCACTCACCAGATTGCGCTGGATTGTTGTTTTGCGTCCAGTAACGCGCTTTATAAGCATTACCTTCATGCTGAACTTGGTCGCCACCGTTATAAACTTTTGATGATTGCCAAGTTTCTAGAAGGGCACAGTCAACTGCTGCGTAGCTATTGAAGGCCATAAGACAAGAAGCGGTGAGTGTGCTTAGTGTGAACACGTTTTTCACTGCGTTGCCGTTTTTAAGGTGCATAATCGCTCTTCCTTAAGTTATTGTTAAAACAATACTAAATGCGCTAAACGAAGCGCATCTATACTTTTATTTCGACGTAAAATAACTTAAGTACAAGTTGGTGATTTCACACTATCTATTTACGAGTTTTCCACACCGCCTCGCAACAATCCACTAAATGATTGCAACAACGTACCTATTATTTGGCACCAGTAACTAATTTTATAACTCAAATAAATATGTCACTCGCAAATTAATAAAAAAGGTAAAAAAAGTCGCCATTTTGAAATAAAGATCACTAAGCCTTTGTTGACCTTGGCGTTTCATTAAAATGCCGCTTGTACTCGCGACTAAACTGTGATGGGCTCGTGTACCCGACCATTCTCGCTGCATCATTAACACGTCGCCCCTCTAACTGGATCAATTCGCGCGCTTTGTTAAGTCGAACTTTCTTAATATATTGCAACGGAGATTCAAGCGTGACATTGCGAAATGCTTGATGGAAAGCAGACACACTCATGTTGGCTTCTTCAGCCAATGCTTGTACGTTCAACTGTTCGTGATACGCTTGATGTACACGATTTAGTGCTTTAGCGACCCTCGCGTAAGAACCTTCTTGATGTGCTAGGTCAAATAAAACATACCCCTCTTTGCTCACCAAAGTACGATACACAATTTCCTCAAGAAGCAGCTCGCCAAGCATGATGACATCAAGCTCGTCACACATTGCTTTCATTAACCGCTTGCACGCATCCAACATACCTTCATTCATACGTACCGACTTAAGGCCGCAACGGGTCGCATCCAGACACTTATTACTGAATTTCTCACCCTCTAATTTTTTAACGAGTTTATGAAGAAGCGTTGGCGAAATATCTATCGAAATGCCAAGTAAAGGCTCATTGTTTGTCGCAAACGCTTCGCACTCTAGTGGCATGGGAACCCCGACAACAAGGTAATCATCGGGCCCATATTGCACTGGTGTATCACCAATATGAATGTTCTTATGCCCTTGACCCAATACGATGATGCCGGACTGATAGACAAACGGCTGGCGATGATTCCCTTTGCTACTGCGATAAAACCATACGCCATCTATCGCTGTTTTCTTCATACCTTCTAGGTCATGCAGCCCCTGCTTTTCAACATATTGCTGCATGATATCTGCGAGAGTGTGCATTAGAGCGCTCCATCAATGACCAACGAGTTTGGTCTCTATTATCGTTTCGAGCACTATACTTCCTCTCGACTTTAACTTTCTAGCTCAAGAGCATTAATTTTGTAGAAATAGGCAAATTATTTGCAGAAATCGACCTGTTAACGATCGTTAATCAGGACTAATATGCATGTATTCAATCTCCTTCACTGGAAGCAAGAGGGCTAATAATGAACTTTTCTTATGTAAACCCAACCAAGATTTTCTTTGGTCAAAAACAAATCGCAGCAATCAAAGAAGCTATCCCATCCGACCAAAAAGTTTTAGTGGTATACGGTGGTGGCTCCATCAAAAAAAATGGCGTGTACGACCAAGTAGCGGAAGCTCTTGAGGGACATGAATGGCTAGAGTTTTCAGGTGTTGAACCAAACCCAACCAAAGAAACACTCGATAAAGCAGTCGCAATGGTAAAAGAGCATGGCGTTGACTTTATTTTAGCGGTAGGTGGTGGTTCAGTCATCGATGGCTCCAAATACGTAGCAGCGGCATCAAAGTATGATGGTGATGGTTGGGATATCATGATTGGTAAGCACCAAGTCACTGAAGCGACGCCTCTAGCTGCAATTTTGACATTGCCAGCAACAGGCTCAGAGTCAAACATGGGCGCAGTTATCACTAAAAAAGAAACTCAAGACAAACTTCCGTTCATGTCTCCAGCAGTGCAGCCAAAATTTGCCGTGTTAGACCCAGATGTAATGAAAACACTGCCAGAACGCCAGCTTATCAACGGCATTGTTGACGCATGGGTGCACGTATGTGAGCAATACTTGACGCTTCCTACCGGTGCAATGGTTCAAGATGGTTATGCAGAAACACTGCTGAAAACTTTAAAAACACTCGGAGAACAGTTTGCGGAACGAGACGACGATATGTGGCGCGCAAACTTAATGTGGTCTGCTAACCAAGCATTGAATGGGTTAATTGGTAGTGGCGTTCCACAAGACTGGGCAACACATATGATCGGCCATGAATTAACGGCTCTATGGGGCGTTGATCATGCGCGTTCTCTTGCAATTGTCCAACCGTCGTTACTTCGTAACCAAATGCAGTTTAAGCGCCCTAAGTTAGAACAAATGGGTCGCAACGTATTTGGTCTTGAAGCAGGTGAGGATTTAGCAGAGCGCACAATCGAAGCTATCGAAGCGTTTTATCATCAACTTGATGTCGCAACTAAGCTCGAAAACTATGGTGAGAGCCGTGAACAAGCTATCGATGCCATCATTGATCAACTAAACAAACACGGCATGACTGTTTTAGGTGAAAACCAGGCGATCACACTTGAACGTAGCCGAGAAATCTTAGAGTTAGCTGTCTCATAACTGCAACAATTCTTCACTGCCCTTCCTAGGGTTTAACGGTATTGTGACTTAACAGTCACAATACCGTTTTTTTATGCTATTTTGTAAGCCACATCACGTTCAAAACGAGGAGGCTTCTAAAAACAACGATTCCCTCCAGACAAAAAATCGGTCGTGTTGGTTAGTAAAGAGACAACTGTCCAGCTTTACACAAATAAAAATAATTGAGATCAAAGAACGAGTTAACTCGTTAATTAAGTTTTGATTTGTTGTAGTGAAGTACTACATAATTTTGTCTGTTCGAGAAAACACTTTATGTGGCTAGTTGTTGTCGTATTAGCATTCATACATATCATCAGTATCCGTAAAGGCTCTAAATGGCTCTTTTACGTTTCTAAACCATTACCAGTGCTCTGTATGCTTGGTATTTTAATTCAGTCCCCGGCTTACCCAATGCCATATGCGCATTGGATTTTGATTGGCTTATCGCTCTCGTTGCTTGGTGACGTGTTATTAATGCTCCCTAGAGACAAGTTCATTACAGGATTAGTGCTCTTTTGCTCTGCCCATCTCTCCTATAGTTATGGTTTTGCCATCATGTCAGCGTGGCATTTTACACCTTGGCTCCCAATTGCCTTGTTCGGACTGGGTATATGCGTCTACTGGTTGTTCCGACCGGATCTCGGTAAAGAGAAACGGCCAGTTGCCAGTTATATATTGGTACTGATGACTATGTGCTGGGCTTCGATCGAGTATTATTTGAGTGGAAAAACACAATCCTCCTCTTTTGCAGTGCTCGGAAGCTTTATCTTTATTATCTCTGGCATCGTATTGGCTTTTGAACGCTTTGGTGGACGGTCAATATTTTCACGACAAGTTGTCATGGTGACCTACTATTCTGCACAGACACTAATGGTTATGTCTGTTGTTGCGATTGTTGTTCGTTATCCGTATCTCGTTGAACTGAGTTAGTCATACTCTAGACTGCACCAACATTAAAGAAACATGGATGTATCTTGTAAGCGATCTGAATAGAGTCTTAAAATCATCGCCTAAACATTAGCTTATTCTTAATGAAATTACGCGCACAACTTGCTATTGTAAAAGGATATTTTTCCGTTATAGCGTGCCCCTTTGAAAGAGAATACTCCCGTCGTTGAGTTTAGCGACGTAAATAAGTGGTATGGCGATTACCACGCTCTAAAAGACATCAACTTCTCCGTGCATTCTGGCGAGATCGTCGTGGTGTGTGGCCCTTCAGGTTCCGGAAAATCAACGCTCATTCGTTGCATCAATCATCTTGAATCGATTCAAGAAGGCCAGCTTCATGTGTTCGACCAGCCTTCTCACGCAAAATCTCTCAAGCCCGGTAAAATCGGCATGGTGTTCCAACACTTTCACCTTTTTCCTCATTTGACTGTACTGGAAAACCTCACCTTAGCGCCGATTCGCACACACAAATTATCAAAACAAGAAGCTGAAAAACGCGCAAAACATTACCTAAAGCGAGTCAATATTGAAGAGCAAGCGAGTAAGTATCCTATCCAGCTTTCTGGCGGTCAGCAGCAACGCGTCGCGATTGCCCGCTCCTTGTGTATGGAACCGGATTTACTCCTGTTTGACGAGCCAACTTCAGCGCTTGATCCGGAAACGATCAACGAAGTGTTGGATGTCATGGTTGAGCTGGCTCAAAGCGGAATGACGATGATTTGCGTCACGCATGAAATGGGATTTGCCAAAAAAGTAGCGAACCGCGTGGTATTTATGGATGAAGGCCAAATCGTGGAAATGAACTCTCCAGTCTCCTTATTTGAGACACCACAGCATCCACGCACCCAAGCATTTTTGAACCAAATTTTAAGTTACTGATGATAGTTCGCGTAATCAAACCTGTCCTTCAAGCTTTACTGCAAATGACGCTCCTCTTCATAGCGATTGTGTGGGTGTTGGACTCTGGTGCCGACGCTATGGGCTATCAATGGCAATGGGAGCGCGTACCTGATTACATCGCTTTTTATGAAGATGGAGAATGGTGGCCGGCAGAACTTATTGATGGGCTATTGGTCACGCTTAACATCTCGGCTATTAGTCTATTTTTTACCTTAGTATTAGGGTTGGTTACCGCGTTACTAAGGCTTAGCGATTCGAAAGTCGGCAATATTATTGGTACCACTTATGTCGAAGTAATACGTAACACGCCGTTGTTGGTGCAAATCTATTTACTCTACTTCGTGTTTGGCCCCGTGATTGGTTTGGACCGATTCAGCACCGCCGTTTTGGCATTATCCCTTTTCCAAGGTGCCTACACCGCGGAAATATTCCGTGCAGGTTTAAACAGTATTCCTAAAGGGCAATTCGAAGCAGCACAAACTCTCGGACTATCACCGTTTTACACCTACAAAGACGTAATTTTTCCTCAGGTTTTACAGCGCACATTACCGCCATTAACCAATGAAGTGGTTTCTTTGATCAAAAACTCTTCCATTGTAAGCGTGATGGCGATTTTTGATCTAACAACACAGGCACGCAACATCGTCTCAGAGACGGCGATGCCGTTTGAAATTTGGTTTACCGTGGCAGCAATTTATCTTGCTCTCACTCTGTCACTTTCTGGCTTGTCTGCATGGCTAGAACACAAACTCGGAGCCAGTTGGCGCAAATTATAAGGAGATAACATGAAGTTATTCAAAGCGACCATTACTGCATTATTAGGGCTAGCCATCGCTATGCCTACAATCGCGAAAGAAGATGTTGCCACACCCAATGTAGATCAAATCAAAGAACGAGGCACTTTGCGCGTTGGTATGTCAACATTTGTACCTTGGGCAATGCGTAACAAGCAAGGTGAGTTAATCGGTTTTGAAATCGATGTGGCCAAACGCTTGGCACAAGATTCAGGTTTGAAAGTGGAATTCGTACCGACTGCGTGGGATGGCATTATTCCCGCACTACTGGCGAAAAAGTTCGACGTGATCATCGGTGGCATGTCGGTTACGCCTGAGCGTTCCAGAAGCGTCTTGTTTACTGAGCCCTACTCGCACTCAGGCGTTCAAGTAGCAGCAAACAAAGAACTCGCCTCTGGTTTTAGCGAATTTTCGGATTTTGACTCACGACGCGTAAAAATTGCGGCTCGTCGCGGCGCATTCACCGTTCAAGTAGCCAGAGAAACCTTCCCGAAAGCGAAGATCCTGCAATTTGATGACGACGCGCAAGCGTTCCAAGAGGTGCTGAATGGTAACGCCCACGCGGTCATTGCTTCTAGCCCAAAACCAGAACATGAGACAGTGAAACACAGCGACAAACTATTCCTTCCATTCTCTGAGCGACTATCACAAGGTAACGAAGCCTTTGCAGTTCGCTTGGGGGAAGAAGATAAAAAGGCCTTTTTCAATAAATGGATTGAAGCAAGAACCCAAGATGGATGGTTAAAACAACGTTATGAATACTGGTTCTCGACATTAGATTGGCAAGATCAAGTCGCGCAAGGCCAGTAATCTAAATGGCTCGTGGACGCCGCGAGCCTATACTCTCCAATCATCCATTTTACTTTTCCATAACTTATCGGAGTCAAATTTTTGGGCGAACACACTACCACTCGCACAGCACCCGCGAAATCCAGCACAGGCTACCTTTTACCGCAATTAAACACACTAGACTGGGTACTACTTGTTATGTGCGGTATCGGTGGTGTTTGGCTGTACCATCGGTCCGCTGTTGGTGTGCATTATTTGTGGCAGTGGAAAGAGGCGCTTGAATTACTTTTCACGCTTAGAGCAGATGGTGGTTTGCCCTACTTCTTCCAAGGTTTGATTTCGACGTTAAGGCTCAGTATTTGGGGCATCAGCTTCGCATTAGTGTTTGGCACTTTGTTAGGCTTAGCACGCTTCTCTCGTTCCGTTTGGTTGCGCACACCTGCCAATGCGTTTATCCAGTTAGTGAGAAACATCCCTCCGTTGGTGTTTGTTTTTATTTTCTACTTTTTCATTTCTAACCAATTGATCCCGTTACTCGGTTTGGAAGATCTTCTACGAAACTACAACGGCGAACCAAATGCGCTACAGCGCTTTCTGTTTGGGCCTTCTAACCTTTGGGAAAACCTTGCCTCTGGCGTGTTATGCGTCGGCTTACTCTCTTCTGCCTACATTGCAGAAGTTGTGCGCGGTGGTTTACAAAGTATCGACCAAGGTCAGTGGGAAGCGGCTGACTCATTGGGCTTGTCTCGATGGGTGAAATACCGATTTGTTATCGCGCCACAGGTGCTTAAATCAATAACACCTGCACTTGCCGGTCAAACCATCTCTTTGGTGAAAGACACCTCTATTGTTTCACTGATTTCGATACAAGAAATGACGTTTGTTGGGACAGAGATGGCAAATTCATCAGGGTATATATTTGAAATTTGGTTGATTGTCGGCCTTGCTTACTTCTTAATCTGTTTTGGTCTGTCACTTATTTTCCGCCATATTGAAGCAAAATCGGAAGCCATTTCAAATTAACTCAACCGCATATGTAATTAGGCACATTTGATTCTTCAAATCAGAATTGCACCCTGTTACATTGGCAAGATGCTAAATTTTCGGCGTTTTTCATGGAGTTAAAGAATCAATCCGACTACGAGCGATACATAAAACAAGATAATCTTGGTGAATATTACGTAGTTCTCAATCAATTCACTTTTCACAGTGTTTATCAGCCAATTTTTGATAGACGCCAACGTATTATTGGTATGGAAGCCTTACTGCGTATTCGTGGCATTGATGGTTCCCTAATTCGTCCTGACGTGTTTCTGGCCAATAATGGTCTTGATCCCTACTTTCGCTTATGTGTAGAGTTTTTATCTAGAGCAATGCACATTCG
The DNA here is from genome assembly GCF_033339995.1 of Vibrio sp. 1641. Lineage (NCBI taxonomy): Bacteria > Pseudomonadati > Pseudomonadota > Gammaproteobacteria > Vibrionales > Vibrionaceae > Vibrio > Vibrio sp. 1641. The sequence goes on along the minus strand of NZ_JAWOVP010000002.1, from coordinate 705,226 downwards.
AAATTTCGCACGCTATTTCGCAGGGACGCCGATCAAACTGTTTCTTAACGTCATGCCTCAAACGCTACTCACACTAACCAAAGACATGGGCTTTAAAGATAACGGCCTGCTTTACAAACGCCTTTCCGAACTTGGTATGAGCCCATCAGACGTAGTTTTTGAAGTAGTCGAAGAGTCATGCGGAGATACGGATTTATTAATCAAAGCCGTACAGTTAATGAAAGCAAATGGTTTTATCTTTGCTATCGATGATTTTGGCGCCCAACATTCTGATATCGCACGTGTTCAGCAGCTCTGCCCTGACATCATCAAAATAGATCGTTCCTATTTGCTAGACTACTGCGCCGGAGAAACCTTTTCCATACATAGCGCCGTTGAGCTAGCGGATCATATGGGAGCAAAAGTCATTATAGAAGGGGTTGAAGAAGACGTGCAGCTACAAGCTATGTATCAACTTAATTTGGATTATTACCAAGGCTTTTACTTAGGAAAGCCTTGCGCCATTCATCACTGGACAGATAGCCTAAACATCGAGACGACAGTGCATTAACACTGCCCACTTACAGCACAGTGAAACCAAAAAAGCGCCGATATAATATGCTCGGCGCTTTTTAGTTTTACTCAGATGTCACTTATTTAGTTAAGCGTTCATTTCCCTAGAAAAAATCAATAGAATTACGACCGCTCTTCGGATCACGAGTGGCTTGCGGTTTGTCTTCTTTTTTGCCTTTCTTAGCAGACTGAGACAACGCTTCTTTCTGCGCTTTACGCTCTTTATGTGCCGCTTTACGGCCTGTTGATTTAGGCCCAGAGGCTTTAGGTGACTTACTTTGACGAGACTTATCTTTACGAGAAGACTGCGCTTCTTTTTTCGCTTTCTTTTCTGCTTTTTGCTCTGCCGTTTCAGGTTCGGTTACTGGCGCATCGCAAACCACAACATAATATTCCTGGTTAAACTCGAAAAAGTCACCATCATACATCTTGCGGCGCTTACGTGTTTCTAGTTCACCATTCACCGCGACGTAGCCTTCCTCGATGATATGTTTTGCTTCGCCACCACCACTGACCAAGTTTGCGATTTTAAAAAGCTTATACAGTTCGATAGGATGCGCATCAACATCAATGCCGATCGCTTCGATTTCAATCTCGTCGCCTTCTAAATACTCTTCGTGGTCGTAATCTTGGGTCATGTTATTTACTCTTCATATTTGATGCTCTGAAGTTTAAACGCAATGTCCCAAAATAGAAACCTCAGCCAATGCTCTATCGCAGGTTCTTTGTGGCTTTTGAGCACGTCTTGACCTATTTAACTGACCATTCGCAAGCTGTTACGTCAATGCCAACTTCAAACGAGGCTGCAATTCCATAATCCGAAGGTATATACTCTCCAGGTTATTGTTAAAAAGAGTGAATACTTTGTCTCAACCAAGTAGAATTACCTTTGTCACTGCGAACTTGTTTAATTTTGTCGCACCGCCTAACGCCTACTATGATTTCGAGAACATATACTCGTTAGAGCAATGGCGAGACAAACTTTCGTGGACGCAACGTCAAGTTGAAAAACTGGAAGGCGACGTGATTGGCTTACAAGAAGTATTCAGTATCGAGGAGACCCAGGCATTCTTTTCAACCATCGGCTACCCCTACTTTGCGACCGTTGACACTCCACATGTTGAGGATGAGTACATTTACTCAAGCCCTGTTGTGGCAATCGCATCTCGGTTTCCAATAGAAAAAGTACAAGCGGTAGAGTTTGACTTAGCAACGCTTGAACCTTTTGGAGTAAGTGTTGCTCCAGAGTTCAGTCGCAAACCCATCTATGCCCAAATAATACATCCTGTACTTGGTCATATCGCCGTTTACGTAACGCACCTGAAATCTCAACGCCCGGCCGACTCAGAACAGCCAGAAACGTCTAGCACGATTATTGGGCGCTGGTTATCCACCCAGCAAAGGGGCTGGGAAGCAGCGATGTTAAGAGACGCGATGCAAAAAAGGTATCGAAAAGAACCAATGCCGACAGTGTTAATGGGCGATATGAATCAACCTATCACTCCTATCAGCGTTAACAGCGCATTGGTATCCAATACTGGTGACAGCGTCACTGAATTACAACTCAAAGATGGTTGGTTATTGCAAAGTGACGCTCAGAAGGATGAACGCCCCGCCACGCATTATCATTTTTCCACTGGGAACGTACTCGACTATATCTTGCTCTCACAAGAGTTTGACACCTTATCAGATATATCGGTTGCCGAGGTTGTTGACTATCAGGTGTCTAACCAACATCTGATCAACCCGATTTATGACAGAGATAAAAACGCCAGCGACCACGCATTTGTGGCGCTGACTGCTGAAGTAAAGCTTTGAGCAACCTATTTAGTTACTTAGTGACGTTTCACAATTTTACGCGGGATAAGTTCTACGCCAGGCTTGTAACGCTTGGCGGAAGCGTTGAGTGCCAACTCCATTGCGCTGTCCGCGATCAACTCAAACTGTTGAGGCAAAGAGTTGATTTTCACAGGCAAGAAGTCCAGCAGTCGATTATCACCAAATGTTGCTAAACGCACCTTTCCCATCAGTTCTGGTTTTTCTAGCATTACATCCAACACACCTTCTAACAGTGTATATGACGTTGTAACAATGGCATCTGGCAATGCGTTCTCTGTTAACCATCTCTCTAAGACTTTCTTGCCTTCTTCCCGGGAGAAGTGTTGTCCATAGCCCACTGTTGCCGTTTTACCACCTTGTTGAGAAGCAGATAGAAAACCGAGCTCACGCTCTTTTGAGACTTGAAGATCTTGCAATGCACCGATTAAGCCAATGGACTTAATATCCTCTGACAGTACTGACTGAGTGAGTTCAAGTGCGGCATCAAAATCTTCGCTGATGACACAACAAAAGTGCTCATCATCCATTGGACGGTCTAGCGCGATAACTGGCGTACCAGAATTTTGCAACTTAAGGTAATACTCGTTTGCAGTGGGCATACCACTTGCCACAAACAACGCATCAATGCGACGACTGACTAATGCTTCCGCCACCTTTTGCTCTGTATCAGGATCATCATCAGAGCAGCCAATCAAAATTTGGTACCCCGCTTTCCGAGAGTTCTGCTCTATCAGCTTTGCAAGACGCGCATAACTGGTGTTCTCTAAGTCTGGGATGATAAGCCCAAATGAGCGTGAATTACCTGCCCGCAAGGAAGACGCCGCATGATCTGGCTTATAATTGTACTCATCTACAACGGCCATCACCTTTTTCTGAGTCTTCTCGCTGATGCGGTATTTCTGCGCTTTTCCGTTAATCACATAGCTTGCAGTTGTCTTAGAAACACCCGCTAATTTGGCTATTTCATCCAGTGTCATATTCTAAACCTTATTCTGTGCGCGCGATCATATTAATACATCAACGATCTTTCGATAAGTTGAATTATAAGCTGAACCGATTCAGTATAAAAGCTGAAAGGATTCAGCAAAACTTAAAAATTGACGTAAATCACCTGAATACACAACAAACCAATTTGTAGGCTAGGCTATAGGACAGCGCCAAAGACTCATTTGTTAACGTCAGTTTTTAAAACAGTTTTTCTGAGTCTTTTAAAAAATTTACCAACAAGCTGAATCGATTTAGCTTGAAAGATAAAAGGTTTGAGGAGTGATAAGCGCTCAGAAGAAGCGGCGTTCAACTTCTCACACAGAATACATTTTTAAATTGATACCTTAAGGCTGGAGAAGCACCATGCTTAAGCTAAATAAGAACGACATTACCCTCTCGCAATCAGCGACAGATAAGTTTGAAGCAATAAAGAGTATTGCTCATAGCCTGACTGATAAAGGCCTAGTTGAGCAAGGTTACGTTGAAGGCATGCTAAACCGTGAAAACCAAAACTCTACGTTTTTGGGGAACGGTATTGCCATACCGCACGGTACAACCGACACTCGTGCAATGGTGAAAACAACGGGTGTTGCTGTGCACCACTTCCCACAAGGTGTCGACTGGGGTGATGGCAATACTGTGTTCGTCGCTATCGGTATCGCAGCTAAATCTGATGAGCACCTTGGCATTCTTAAACAGCTCACCAAAGTGCTAGGCGCAGATGGCGTAGAAGAACGTCTGCGTAATGCAAAAAATGAAGACGAAATCATCGCCCTACTGCACGGTGATGTTCAGCTTGAAGCAGACTTTGACGCTTCTTTAATTCAACTCATGTTCCCTGCGAGCGACATGCTACAGATGAGTGCTGTTGCTGGTGGTCTGTTAAAAAATACGGGATGTGCTGATAACGAATTCGTTGCTGATCTCGTTACCAAACAACCAACTCACTTAGGTAATGGCCTGTGGTTAATTGGCAGTGACAAACATGTCACTCGCACAGGCGTGTCATTTGTCTCGACGGCAAACGACTGCGAATATGAAGGTCAAAAAGTGCGTGCACTTGTCGCGTTCGCAGCATGTAACAATGCTCACCAATCTATCCTAAAAACGCTTTCTAATATTGTGTTTAACAATGAACACGGCAAGCTTTTAGATGCATCCGTAGAACAGATTCTTGCTTTGTTCAAAGGTGAAGAAGTCACAGCTGCATCTTCAGAAGAAGGCAATACCGCTGTATTTAAAATCAAAAACTCTCACGGCCTACATGCTCGTCCGGGGGCAATGTTAGTCGCAGAAGCGAAAAAGTTTGAATCCACTATACGTGTTGCCAACCTAGACGGAGATGGAAAAGCAGTAAACGCGAAGAGCCTAATGAAAGTCATCGCGCTGGGCGTTAAGCACGGTCACCAACTTCAATTTACAGCAGAAGGCCCTGATGCGCCGCAAGCCTTGGAGTCTATCGGAAATGCAATCGCTTCTGGCCTTGGTGAAGGTTAAGGATCCGATATGACAAACAAAACAAATAAGGTTGTCACTATTACGCTCAACCCGGCATTGGATTTAACAGGTTCAGTAAATGAACTAAACGTTGGTTCCGTGAGCTTAGTACAGCAAAGCAATCTCCACGCTGCAGGTAAAGGTGTCAACGTAGCAAAAGTGTTGAGCGATTTAGGCGCAGATGTCACGGTTACCGGCTTTCTTGGTAAAGATAACCCTGAGCTATTCCATCAGCTTTTCAATGACATCGGCGTTAAGAATGAGTTTGTAGAAGTACAAGGTGCAACTCGTATCAACGTCAAGCTCGTTGAGGCTAATGGAAACGTTAGTGACATTAACTTCCCTGGTGTTCAAGTTACGGCAGAAGAAATCGCGCGCTTTGAAGAAACCCTATTCCGCCTTGCTGAAACACACGATTACTTTGTATTGGCAGGCAGCCTACCGGGCGGTGTTACTGCAGAGCAATGCGCTGCATGGATAGAAGCACTGCATCAACAAGGCAAAAAGGTGTTGTTCGACAGTAGCAAAGCCGCATTGAAGTCAGGTATTGATGCTCACCCATGGTTAATTAAACCTAACGATGAAGAACTTGGTGATTTTGTTGGCGAACATCTAGCAACACCTGAACAGTGCCAAGCTGCAGCGCAAACACTGAGCGACAAAGGCATAGAAAACATCGTGGTTTCTATGGGACCTGACGGTGTTATGTGGCTCAACCAAGGCGAATGGCTTAGTGCAAAACCGCCTCGAATGCATGTCGTGAGCACCGTTGGCGCAGGCGATACGCTGGTCGCTGGCTTGTGTTGGGGCCACATGCAACTGATGCCTAAAAACGATTTATTGCGCTTCGCTACAGCACTTTCTGCTTTGGCAGTTAGTCAAGTTGGCGTAGGGCTAACCAGTCAGGAAGAACTGGAAAATATCAAGCGACAAACTGAAGTTAGCGCGCTTTACCCTATTACAAACTTAGAACAAAACTAAGGAACAGAAGGTTATCGTATGAATATTGCCATTATTACTGCCTGTCCGAGCGGTGTAGCAAATAGCATCCTTGCGGCAGGATTACTAGAACAAGCCGCCGCAAAATTAAACTGGAATGCCAAAATAGAATGTCAATCAAGTGTGGTTGAACCAACACTATTGACGGAAGCTGACGTTGAACAAGCAGAAGTCATTGTCATTGCGGCAAATACTAGCGTCGACACTTCTCGTTTTGTAGGAAAAAAGGTTTACCAAGCGGAAATTAGCGAAGTAGCAAAAGACGCAACTGCGTTTCTCCAGCAAGCGGTTGAAAACGCCACTTTACTTGAAAAAGCAACCACACTTGCAGCCCCTATCACTACAGATACAACATCAGCATCAAAGAAGATTGTTGCAATCACGGCATGCCCTACTGGCGTTGCGCATACCTTTATGGCGGCAGAAGCTTTAGAAGAAGAAGGCAAGCGTCGTGGCCATCAAATCAAGGTGGAAACTCGTGGTTCAGTTGGCGCTAAAAACCAACTGACTGAGCAAGAAATTGCAGACGCCGATCTGGTGATCATTGCTGCGGATATTGAAGTGCCACTTGATCGCTTTAACGGCAAAAAGATGTACCGCACGAAAACAGGTCCAGCTCTGAAGAAAACAGCCGAAGAGATGGACAAAGCATTCGAGCAAGCCACGGTGTATCAACATTCTGGTTCAGCTAACTCTTCATCTTCCACCGAAGAGAAAAAAGGCGCTTACAAACACCTAATGACGGGTGTTTCGCACATGCTTCCTGTCGTCGTTGCAGGTGGTTTGATCATCGCTCTATCTTTCGTGTTCGGTATTGAAGCATTTAAAGAAGAAGGCACACTAGCAGCAGCCTTGATGAACATTGGTGGTGGCTCTGCATTCGCATTGATGATTCCTGTACTTGCTGGTTACATCGCGTTCTCAATTGCTGACCGTCCTGGTCTGGCTCCTGGTCTTGTTGGTGGTATGCTAGCAAGTTCAACGGGTGCTGGTTTCCTAGGTGGTATCGCAGCTGGCTTCATTGCCGGTTACGCAGCGAAACTCCTCGCAGATAAGGTGAAACTGCCACAATCGATGGAGGCGCTTAAACCGATTCTGATCATTCCATTTGTAGCAACATTGTTCACTGGCCTTGTCATGATCTACATCGTAGGCGGCCCAGTTTCAGGCATCATGAACGGCCTGACTGACTTCCTAAACAACATGGGATCTGACAGTGCAGTACTACTGGGTATTATCCTTGGCGCAATGATGTGTTTCGACCTAGGAGGCCCGGTAAACAAAGCCGCTTACGCATTTGGTGTTGGCCTTTTGGCTTCACAAACTTACGCGCCAATGGCGGCAATCATGGCCGCAGGTATGGTTCCTGCGCTAGGTATGGGTTTAGCGACCTTCATTGCGAAGAACAAATTTGAACAAAATGAACGTGAGGCAGGTAAAGCATCATTTGTCTTGGGCCTTTGTTTCATCTCTGAAGGCGCAATTCCATTTGCTGCGAAAGATCCAATGCGCGTGATTCCATCTTGTATGGCAGGTGGCGCACTTACTGGTGCCCTATCGATGCTATTCGGTGCGAAATTAATGGCACCACACGGCGGTCTATTCGTGCTGCTAATTCCTAACGCAATTTCACCAGTATTAATGTATTTAGTGGCTATTGCAGCAGGTACAGCGGTAACTGGCTTTACTTACGCATTCTTAAAAAGCAAAGCAGAAGCGAAACAAGAAGTCGCAGCTTAATTAGAGCGACTCCGGTTAACAATGCCACCCTCGAATTTGGCATTTAGCACCTCCCTTTAATTCCGGTTAAGGGAGGTGTTTTTTATTCCGCAGCCGGAACGGCTACAATGTCTACTTCCCCACTGCTCATATCCACCGTTGCTTGATAAGCGCTATGCGGGTCACCGTAGTGCTTGAAGGTAAAGTGGTAAACGTTAGCTGGCGTCCACAAGGTTTTTGACTCTGCGGGCAGAATGTCATAGCCGTCTTGCTGATAAAGCTCTGTCGCCATTACATTTGCGATTGCCGCCTGCTGGTTAGCGTCTCGATCCACCTTTTGCTCTAGTGACGGGTTACTTGGATAAGACTCACCGTTGTAACTCATGAGTCGATATGAGCCATTACTCCAAACGATAAAGTCCTGCCAACCATTACTGTAACTGTCGGCTAGTACAATAGGCGTGCGAGTTACCGACATTCGATTAATAACGTTTCCCTCATTATCAAACATATATGCAGAGCAGCCACCACTACCACAGAAATAGCGATCTTGAAGCAACACTATGTGTTCTGCCTTGCCGTCGCTGTTTAGGTCGGCGCTACCCGATAGATAACGTAGATTGTCTTGCTCGAGCGACAGCCCTTCAGGGGCTAAAACCTTACTATCAATCCAACTGGAAATGACTTCAGCACTAACACTGTTGACTTTAGGGGCAGGTTGTTTGGTTTCTGTCGGCATGCTATCCGTCGCGGTGCAGCCAACCAAGGTGAAAGAACCAACGAAGAAGAGTCCGTTTAATATACGCTTATTCATGTAATCTCAATCTTTGATGTGTCGTTACATCAGTATACGCATGATTTGCATTGTAATCGTAAGAAAATCATTAAAATCAAGCAAATGAATGGTTTGGTATATATTAGTAAGATCAAAAAAGCCCCGAAGAAAACCTTCAGGGCTAGGCAGGAAGCTGGCAAATAGCCAGGAGTCCCTATGCAGTGGTCGGTTTTACCCTAAACAGAATTGCAAACATCACTGGCACCACTATCAGTGTCAGTACAGTAGCAAAACCAAGACCTGCCATAATCGTTATTGCCATCGAGCCAAAAAAGGCGTCGAAGACCAATGGAATCATCCCCAAGATAGTTGTTAGTGCCGCCATACTTACCGGACGAACGCGGCTTATCGCACTATCAACAATCGCGAGGTAAGGATCTTTACCAGACTCCAACTCAAGGTTAATTTGGTCAAGCAACACAATACCGTTTTTCAAAATCATGCCACTTAGGCTTAACAAACCAAGGAATGCTGTAAAACTGAACGGCATGTTCGTGGTAAGCAAACCAAAAGCAACGCCAATGATCGCTAACGGAACGGTGAACCAAATGACCAACGGTTTTTTGATTGAGTTAAACAGTAAAATAGTAATGATGAACATCAACAAGTAACCCATCGGCAATGAACCGAATAGGCCTTCTTGTGCATCTTTGGATGATTCGTACTCACCACCCCATGTGATTTCGTATCCTTCTGTAACATGCAATGCCATCACTTTAGGCTGTACACGAGCAAATAAGCTTGCTGCCGTGTCGTCACTCAACACATCATGGTCCGCGAGAACGGTTAACGTACGCTTACGGTCACGACGCTGAATTAGCGGCTCACTCCAATCCAGTTGAACGCCATCAATCACTTGATCAACCGGAATGTACGTTTGCAACGAAGGACTCCAAATGGTCACGTTTTGTAGTGATTCAAAATCTACGCGTTCTTCTTCAGGAAGGCGTGTCATAATTGGCAACGTATGTGTACCATCACGCAAGTAACCTAAGGTGCTACCACCAAACGCCATTTGCAGTGTGCTTGAAAGATCTTCTTTCGAAATACCTAAGCGACGAGCTTTAGACTCATTGAAAACGGGTACAAGTTCCTTGGTGCGCTCTCGCCAATCGTGACGAATGTTTCGGGCACCAGGGTCGGTATGAAGGATGTCTTCGACTTGCACCGCCAAGTCACGTAAAACTTGTGGATCAGGGCCAGTAATACGCGCTTCGATCTTAGACGCTGGTGATGGACCAAATTCCATCAATTTAAATTGGAACGTAGGCGCATCAAATGTTTTCGCCAGATTCGCATCTAACTTATGCAGTAAACCAAACATTTTCTCACGATCAGTCGCGCGAACTTGGAACTGAGCGTACGCTTCGTAACTTTTTTCTGGTTGATAGGTTAAAGCAAAACGCTGTAGGCCCTGCCCAATCGAAGCAGAAACAAAGTCAATATCATCTTGCTGACGAATGTAGCTTTCGATCTCTTCAGCTTTTTTGATCGTTTCACGGATGTCAGTACCCTCTGGCATCCACATATCCACGTAGAACATCGGCGTATTCGATGGTGGGAAGAACTGCTGTTTTACATTACCAAATGCCACGACAGCACCCACTAATAGCGCCACCATGCCAGCAACGGTAAGCCAGCGGAATCGCAATGCAAATTTCAGTGATGCCCCAAATACGACAAACAACCAGCCTTTATAAGGATCATCTTCGCTAGTACCCTGCTCTTTGTTTTCCTCTTTCAACAAAAGATCGGCAAGGAAAGGCGTCAGTGTAATAGCGGTAATCCAGCTTAAAAATAGTGAGAAACACAGCACCCAGAATAGAGAGCCCATGAACTCACCTGTCGCATCTTGCGACAAGCCGATAGGTGCAAAAGCCGTAATTGCAATAACAGTTGCGCCCAGCAAAGGCCATTGTGTTTGCTTTACAATATCGACAGCCGCTTGAACTTTGGTACGCCCTTTCTTTAGGCCAACCAATATGCCTTCCACGACAACAATCGCGTTATCAACCAGCATACCCAAGGCAATAATTAACGCGCCAAGAGAAATACGATGCAGTTCGATGTTGTTGTAATTCATCAAAATGAAGGTACCAAATACCGTCAATAACAACACAACTCCAATGATGACACCACTGCGTAAACCCATAGTAAACAGCAACACAATGATTACGATCGCCACTGCCTCCGCTAGACTAATTACAAACGCTTTAACAGATTCATCCACCTCATTGGCTTGGTTGTAAAAGTAGTTCATATCGATGCCAGCAGGCTTGATAGACTCAAGGCTCGCGAGCTCCGCATCCAAACGTTCACCAACCTCAACCACGTTCACACCCGATGCAAACGAGATACCGATATTAATCGCTTTTTGACCGTTAAAGAGTACGACGTTGCTTGGCTTCTCTTGAATACCGCGAGAAATCGTTGCTACGTCTTTTAGACGAATTAGATTTCCTGTGTCACGGCCATGAATGATCAGATTTTCTAGTGCTTCTACAGTGTTTAAGGTGCCGCTTGGGCGAATAACAAGGCTTTCGCCATTGACCATCACTTCACCTGCTGAAACCACATTGTTTTGCTGGTTCAACAAGCTCGAAACCACATTCATGTCTAAGTTCAGTGCAGCAAGGCGATCAAGTGAGATCTCAACGAATAGCATTTCTTGCTGATCGCCCGTGATGTCTACCTTACCAACACCATCAACAAGCTCGATTTCACGGGTCAGGTAATCCGCATAACGTTTCAGCTCTACATAGTCGTAATCGTCACCAGTGAGCATTAACATCACGCCATAAACGTCACCGAAATCATCAATGATCTGTAAAGACTGAACACCTTGAGGCAATGATGGTCGTAAATCATTAATTTTACGGCGCATTTCATCCCAAATTTGCGGCAGTTCATCAGGACCATAGTCCATTTCCATGCTCACCGTTATTTGAGACATACCATTAGAAGACGTAGAGGTAATTTTGTCGATATAAGGGAGTTTTCGAATCTCTTTTTCTAGAGGATACGTCAGCTCTTCTTCAACTTCTTTTGACGTCGCGCCAGGGTATGTTGAGATGATCATGGCATCTTTGATCGTAAATGCCGGGTCTTCTAATCGTCCCAGCTCCAAAAATGACGTTAAACCACCAACAGCAAGGATAATAATGAACAACCAGCTGATGACTTTGTTTTTTATTGAATACTCAGCAATGTTCATTATTGGTTATTCTCCACAACATCCACATGTTTACCTTCGCGTAATTTACGCAGATTTGAATTAATCAGAATATCGCCCTGGCTAACACCTGACGACACAATGGCTCCATTGCCATTCACTTGAGAAATCATGACAGGCACCCGTGTGACAATGTCACCTTCTTTTTTCCACACAAAGAACTCATTCCCTTCACTTCCTGCTTGAAGCGCCGTGACAGGCACACTGTAACCATCGATAGAGGTAATGCCCGCCTTCACCACATCGACCAAAACGCTTACGCTGGTTCCCGGCAATATCTCTGTTTTTGGCTGTGGCATCGTCAAGTACATTTCGTAGGTTTGAGTTTCAGCGTTGGGTTCACTTGTGTGCTCTAAATAGTCCAAAGCAAATCTGCCATCGATGCCGGAGAAGGTTGCTCTAGGCTTGTAGCTCATGCTGTCTGAGTTTGGGTCTACCATCGCTAAAACATTGTCGGAAAGCTCAATACGCACGTAAACCAAATCGTTTTGGTATAGGTTTAACACGGGTTCACCAATTGCCACACGCTCAAAACGTTCTTTGAAAACATCGGATACTTTACCGGCGAACGGGGCGAATAAACGGGTGTAATTCAATTGATTGGTCGCGTTATAGAAAGTAGCCTCAGCTAGCTCTTTATTGGCGGTTAGCTCATCAAGTTCCGCTTTTGAAATCATTTGACGTGCATGCAAGTCTTCACCGCGTTTAAGCTGACGAATTGCAAGTGTGTATTGTGCTTCTGCGTCATTCACGGCTTGCTTCTCTTTGCTATCATCTAGCTTTGCGATCATTTGCCCCTGCTTCACAACGTCACCCGCTTTAACCAATACGTGCTGAACTTCGCCAGCGCGGCGAAATGCCATTGGCGTTTGCTCTGCAGGCACTACTATGCCTTTGAACGCGCGATGTTGACTTTGTACTGGTGCATCCACCGAGATAGTCGACACAAAAAGTGGCTGCTCGACGATAGCTTGGTTTTCATTTTTGCACCCTGTTAAAACTGCAAGTGCAATCGCAGAGATCGTAAATAGAGAACGTTTCATTAAATGCCTCCCTCACGAACCCAAGCTTTCACCACTTGCCCTTCAACCAGTCTCTCAACACCAGCAATAACAACGTAATCATTGTTATCAAGCCCGGCTTTCACACCACCTGCTGCATCAAGTGACACAGTGACTTTATTGACCTGCTGCGTGCTTCTGTCCATTACCCAAACTTCACCTTGCGTCCCATTTTTGTTGACCCAAGCAGACTGAGGTAACGTCATCGCGTCCGATACATGTTGTTTAGCAATGTGTACCTGCCCTGTCATACCTGTCAGCAAATTGCGATCTTCTGGTCGAGTGATGGTCACGATCGCCTCATAACTATTGGTATCGATGTTTGGCTGCGTCGAAATTTCTTTAAATTGCCCAGGGATACGTTTTCCTGGCTCGCTATCCATCGTCACCCACATATCGGAGTTTTGCAGTGACTCAAGTGATACAGATTCCGCATAACTTACTGGCAAGGTGAAAGATACATCCAACGTCGTGTTATCAATGAGATTCAAGATCTCCTGCTTCTCTGCTACTACTTGAAACGGGTTGACATAGGTATATGACACAATGCCATCAAACGGTGCATGAATTTTGGTATAGCTCAAATCGGTTTTAGCTTGTTCGTAGTTCGCCAATGCCGCTTTATATTGAGTTTCTTTCTGATCGTACTCATCAGTACTAATGAGTTTTTTTCCGTAAAGGTTTTTAGCGCGGTCCCATTGTGTTTTCGCTAACGCGTACTGCGCTTGAGCGGCATCTAACGCAAGCTGAAGATCTTTAGGGTCTAACGTTGCAAGCACTTCACCTTTTTGGACCTTTTGACCCATGCGTACACGTAATTCATCTACCTCTCCACCAACCTGAAAAGAAAGCTGCGCGCGATGTGTTGCATCAATACGCGCTAAAAAGGCGTGCGAGTCTTCAAGTTCTAGGTCTTTCACCGCCAGTAATTTTACAGGTTTGATTAAAGGTTCAGACGGCTCAGAAATGGCTTTATTACACCCAGTTAGCATTCCAGAAAGACTTAATGTCACCACTGCGCCAACTAAAGTGCGCTTTAAATATTGTTTTCGCACCCGCTTTCTCCGTAGGTTTTATATATTACACAGCCGTGCAGTATAAGCAGAATTTGAAATTGATCAACATATTTTCCAGGTGGATAGCAAATTAATTAGTCAAAGCGTTCGGTTTCTGGTAAAAGTAAGCGCGTGATTAATATTCGGGAAAATTCGAACTATGAATGAAAGAAAGCAGGGGCGTAGAAGTGCTGAAGCAGCAGAACAAACTAAGTGTCTGATCCTTAAAGTGGCAGCAGATATGTTTTGTGAACTTGGTTACGAGCGTGTCTCGCTGCGCAATATCAGTGAAAAGGCTGGTGTTTCACATAGTTTGATCCGTCACCACTTCGGCAGCAAAGAGAAAATCTGGCAAGCGGTTAGCGATGCAATGGACGAGTTCATGCAGTGCTATATGGCTGAACTCATCAATGAAATGCCGGAGAACACACCTTCGAATAGAAAAATTTATCTGTTTATGGTTCGCATGCTAGCATTTGCTCTTGTCAACCCTCACCCAGTACAGATGATCGCCGATGCCATTCGACAAGGCGATGACGGTGCTCTACTGCAGTATTTCTTAAAGTCAAAAGATGAGTTCGCTGCGATATTTACCGGAATTTTCGAGCAGTACAACAGCGAAAACCCTAATGCACAGTTTGATCAGTGGGAATCAAAATGGCAAATGTTGATCTTCGCACATGGTGCTGTCAGTCTCGCGCCAATGATGCAAGAAACATGGCCGGATATTGCAGATAATCGCGAAAAACTGCTGATCAAGCATTGGGAATTGTTTAATACCATTATGGCCTCTCAATTTGGGATCGCAAAAGAAGAGATGATTCATCCGGAAAAGCTTGAAGATATCGTTATTGATATGTGCTGTACTATTGATGAAGCAGTAAACTAAAAGCAAACAAGCGAAAAGAAGACATAAAAATGCCGAGCTACAAAGCTCGGCATTTTTGTTTCAATTCGTTTTAACCACGGTAGTAGCGTTGTGGTACGAACGGCATTTTTTCAACTGTCATTGGTAGCATTTTGCCACGCACTTCAGCGAACACTTCAGTACCAATCGCCGCCAAATCCGCACGAACATACCCCATTGAGACTGGCTTACCTGCATTCGGGCCCGCCGTACCGCTGGTTACAACGCCAATTTTAACGCCGTCAGCATCAAACAGTTCAACACCTTCACGCACTGGCGCTTTGGTTTGACCTACTAGACCCACACGCTTACGCGCCACATCTTTAGTCTCAATCTGTTTAAGAATAATGTCTGCGCCAGGGAAACCACCTTCACGTTCACCACCAATACGACGAACTTTTTGGATACCCCATAGCAAGCTCGCTTCAACAGGTGTTGTTGTTGTGTCTAGGTCATGACCGTATAGACAAAGGCCACACTCAAGACGAAGTGAATCACGAGCACCAAGGCCAATCCATTCAACTTCATCTTCCGCAGTCAGTTTACGTGCTAGCTCTTCCGCTTTGTCAGCAGGAACCGAGATTTCGTAACCGTCTTCGCCTGTATAACCACTACGAGAAACAATGCACTCGGCGCCTAAAATATCGACTTTACGAATATCCATGAACAGCATTTCAGAAACTTCTGGTGCAAAACGCGCCAATACAGCCGCCGCTTTAGGGCCTTGAATTGCAAGTAGAGCTCGGTCTTCGATAATTTCTAGCTCAACACCAGATGGTAAATGCGCTTGTAGGTGTGCGATATCTTGCGCTTTACATGCTGCGTTCACAACCACAAACAGATGATCGCCTAGGTTAGCCACCATCAAGTCGTCCATGATGCCGCCCTCTTCATTAGTGAAAAAAGCGTAACGCTGTTTACCAGACTCAAGATCCACAATATCCACTGGGACTAATGTTTCTAGGAACGCAGCTGCACCGTCACCAATTAGGCGAAGCTGTCCCATGTGAGAAACATCAAACAGACCTGCCGCATCACGAGTATGTAAGTGTTCCTTCTTTACGCCTAGAGGATACTGAACAGGCATATCGTAACCCGCGAACGGGACCATTTTGGCACCAACTTCAACGTGAAGTGCGTGTAGTGGTGTTTTCAGTAGTTCTTGAGTCATTTTCGTCTCCATTTAGATAGACCCGAGAATGCTATCGGCATTCGATGTGTTTCCAATAATAAACATGGCTCATTCTATTTTGCACGAACAAGACGTAGATCGACTTGCAAAAGTGTGACTCTTAACATTTTAATCACAACAAATCGTACAAAAAAAGCGCTTTAATGAGCAAGTTCTCATCAAAAAAGCGCCTTTTCATCATAACGACCACCAACAGCAATCGTTTGCTTTCACTATAGGAAATTTACAAGTATTTATCACTATTTGGCTGTCACCCACAAAATGAGCGCATCTTCCTCGCTAACACTGGTCAACATATGTCCCATATTTGCATCGTAATAAACGCTGTCTCCCTCGCTTAAAACAACAGGTTCGTAAAACTCAGAATAGAACATAACCTCGCCAGATAAGATAAGTAAAAATTCTTCGCCGTCATGACGAACCCAGTCTTTATATTCATCAAAACTACGAGCTCGAATTTGGCTCTTAAACGGCATCATTTTCTTATTGGAAAGTTGTGTCGCGAGCAGTTCATGTTCATAGGTTTGTGTTGGGTGTGGTTTACCTTCATTCTTCTTGGTAACATCCCTGCGCCCTGTCGCTACCTTTTTTCTAGGTGGCTCAAAGAGTTGTGGCATGTCAATTTGTAAGCCTAGTGCCAATTTTTGCATCGCTTGAAACGTCGGGGAGATCTGCTCATTTTCTATTTTGCTCAGTGTAGATCGAGCAAGCCCGGTTCGCTGACTCGCTTCTTCTAATGTGATACCGAGTTTCGAGCGGATATCCTTAATACGCTGGCCCAGTTTTAACGGCTCGATATTTTGGTCATGTTGCTCTTTTGCCAACGTCATCGATGGGTATTCATCGTAAATACTTTCTGCCATAAATCCCTCTATAGATATCCATATTTTTTGTCTTACTCGCATTGTGCATGAAGCACATAGTGGATAGAAGTCCACCAAGTGAATTAAAGCGTGCTCTTGTTAACAAATTTTGAAATCTTGTTTCCTATAGGAAATTTTTGGTTGATTGTTCCCGTCACAGGCGCTATGTTACCAACTTGTTAGATGTAGAGATGCATATTTCCGTAAGAGATTGGTAAAGGAAACACGCCATCCAACGGAGTTTTTGCCCAAATTTAGGGCCGGATGTTCACTCTGTTCTGCTACGCAGTTCAGCTGTTTTTGAGGACAAATGAACCACAACCGCAAATCATAACTCATCTATTGCGGGTTCATTTTCAGATTTGGAAGGTCAACTACCATGAATAAGAGTTACCCTAACCACAGCTTGGAAAACTTTTTCTCTACCAACCTCTCTGCGACAGATGATGCTGTCTTTGCTGGAATTCAAGCGGAATCCGCTCGCCAAAACGAACAAATCGAACTTATCGCTTCCGAGAACATTGTTTCTAAAGCGGTAATGCAAGCTCAAGGCACATGCCTAACAAACAAATACGCTGAAGGTTACCCAGGTCGTCGTTACTATGGTGGTTGTGAGCACGTAGATACAGTGGAAGCCATTGCTATCGAACGCGCAAAAAAACTTTTCAATTGTGAATACGCAAACGTTCAACCACACTCAGGGGCACAAGCAAACGGCGCAGTAAAGCTGGCACTGCTTCAACCTGGTGACACCATTCTTGGTATGTCTTTAGACGCAGGTGGTCACCTGACGCACGGCGCACGCCCTGCACTTTCTGGTAAATGGTTTAATGCAGTTCAATACGGTGTTGATCGCGAAACACTAGAAATTAACTACGAAGATGTTCGTGAGCTAGCACTTGAGCACCAACCTAAAATGATCATCGCAGGTGGTAGCGCTATTCCACGTACTATCGACTTTGCAAAATTCCGTGAAATCGCAGACGAAGTAAATGCAATTCTTATGGTCGACATGGCGCACATCGCTGGTCTTATTGCAACAGGCGCACACCCTAGCCCACTGCCACACGCACACGTTGTTACGACTACAACACACAAAACATTGCGTGGCCCTCGCGGCGGTATGATTCTTACTAACCACGAAGACATCATTAAGAAAATCAACTCAGCCGTATTCCCTGGCCTACAAGGTGGCCCACTGATGCACGTTATCGCAGCCAAAGCGGTCGCATTTGGTGAAGCGCTTGGCCCTGAATTTAAAACTTATATTGATTCGGTGATCAATAACGCAAAAGTCCTAGCGGAAGTATTGCAAACTCGCGGTTGCGACATCGTAACTGGTGGCACAGACACGCACCTAATGCTGGTTGACCTTCGTCCGAAAGGGTTGAAAGGCAATAAAGCAGAAGAAGCTCTAGAGCGTGCTGGGATCACATGTAACAAAAATGGCATCCCATTCGATACAGAGAAGCCTATGATTACATCGGGCATCCGTTTAGGAACGCCTGCGGGTACAAGCCGCGGCTTTGGCGCTGAAGAATTCAAACTCATCGGTAATTGGATTGGTGACGTACTGGACGGTTTAGTGAACAACCCTGAAGGTGACGCAGAAGTTGAAAAACGCGTTCGCAAAGAAGTAAAAGAACTTTGCAGTCGCTTTCCTCTATACCAGTAAACGATTTTTTTGAAATCATAATAATTCCTGACAAGTTATTCGGAGATTAAGCAATGGACAAAACACTGAAGTTTGCAGATAGCCACGAGTGGGTACGTGACAACGGTGACGGCACAGTAACAATTGGTATTTCTGAGCATGCACAAGAAATGCTAGGTGACGTGGTATTCGTTGACCTACCAGACGTAGAAGACGAAGTTGAAGCAGGTGAAAGCTTCTCTCTCGTTGAATCTGTAAAAGCAGCGTCAGACATCTACGCACCAATCACTGGTGAAATCGTAGAAATCAATGAAGAACTAGAAGACAGCCCAGAGCTAATTAACGAAGAGCCGTACGAAGGTGGCTGGATCGTAAAAGTGAAGATGTCTGATGTATCTGAACTAGATAACCTGAAAGACGCAGACGAATACCTAAACTCTATCGAAGAAGAGTAATTAGGATGTGACGAAAGCTGTTCCCTAGCCTGTTTAGAGAACAGCTTTTTTTCTAGGTTCGGACGTATAATTTAATTTATCAGTAACGCAAATCCGCTACCCGAACCAAGGAGTAGGTAAAGGACAATGACTGAATTACTTCAAAGCCTCAGCACACAAAACGAGTTCGTTGCTCGCCACAATGGACCAAACAAATCTGACCAACAGAAAATGTTGGAAGCGATCAACGCAGTTAGCCTAGATTCGCTTATCGACGAAACCGTACCAGCACAAATTCGCCTAGAGCAACCAATGAGCTTGGCAGAAGCGAAAAGCGAAGCAGACATGCTGGCAGCAATGCGTAAGTTCGCCGATCAGAACCAAGTTAAACGTACATTCATTGGTCAGGGTTACTACAACACCTTCACGCCGAACGTGATTCTACGCAACGTGATGGAAAACCCGGGCTGGTACACTGCTTACACCCCTTACCAACCAGAGATCTCACAAGGTCGTTTAGAAGCACTTCTAAACTACCAACAAATGGTGATGGATCTTACTGGTATGGAAATCGCGAACGCGTCATTGCTCGATGAAGCAACGGCAGCAGCAGAAGCGATGACACTTTGTAAGCGTGCGGGTAAAAGCAAGAGCAACGTATTCTTCGTTGCTGACGACGTTCACCCACAAACCATCGAAGTGGTAAAAACTCGTGCGAAATTCATCGGCTTTGAAGTCTTGGTTGGTTCTTTAGAATCACTACCAGAGCAAGACGTGTTCGGCGCACTAGTTCAGTACCCAAGTACAACAGGTGAAGTTCGTGACCTAACGGACATCATCGCTAAAGCGCAAGCAAACAAAACACTAGTGACTGTAGCAACGGACCTTCTTGCTTCTACCCTACTTAAACCTGCAGGTGAAATGGGCGCAGACGTAGCAATCGGTTCAGCACAACGTTTTGGCGTGCCGATGGGTTACGGCGGTCCACACGCTGCTTTCATGGCAACGCGTGATAAGCACAAGCGTACAATGCCTGGTCGTGTTATCGGTGTTTCTATCGATACTAATGGTAACCAAGCACTGCGTATGGCAATGCAAACGCGTGAACAGCACATCCGTCGTGAAAAAGCGACATCAAACATCTGTACTGCTCAAGCACTGCTAGCGAACATGGCGTCTTTCTACGCGGTTTACCACGGCGCAGAAGGTCTACGCACGATTGCTCGTCGTACGCACCACATAACAGCCATCCTAGCCGCTGGCCTAACTAAAGGCGGCTTCGAGCTTGCTCACAACAGCTTCTTCGACACCATCACTATCAACACAGGTGCACAAACTGAAGACCTATACGCGAAAGCACTAGCCGCAGACATCAACCTACGTAAGTTGGGTACTCAGCTAGGTGTGAGCTTCGACGAAACCACAACCGTGGCAGATGTAGAAGCCCTATTCGCAGTATTCGGTGTGAAAGAAGAAGTCACAGCACTATCAACTGAAATCGCAGGCAACGAGTTTGCAGCCATTCCAGAAGCATTGCGCCGCACAACAGAATATCTAACACACCCTGTGTTTAACACGCACCACAGCGAAACACAGATGATGCGTTACCTAAAACAGCTAGAGAACAAAGACTTCTCACTCACGCACGGCATGATCCCACTGGGCAGCTGTACGATGAAGCTGAACGCAGCAGCAGAGATGATTCCAGTAACTTGGCCTGAGTTTGGTTCGATCCACCCGTTCGCACCAGCAGAACAAGCAGCTGGTTACGCAGCACTCGCAAAAGACCTTAAAGAAAAGCTATGTGAAATCACTGGCTATGACGCATTCTCACTACAACCAAACTCTGGTGCATCGGGTGAGTACGCAGGTCTTATCGCGATTCAACGCTACCACGAAAGCCGTGGCGAAGGTCACCGCAACGTATGTTTGATCCCAAGCTCTGCGCACGGTACTAACCCTGCGACAGCATCTATGGTGTCAATGAAAGTGGTTGTGGTTAAGTGTGATGAAGAAGGCAACATCGACATCGACGACCTAGCAGCGAAAATCGAGAAACACAAAGACAACCTATCAAGCATTATGATCACTTACCCTTCGACGCACGGCGTTTACGAAGAGAAAGTGAAAGAAGTGTGTGAAATGGTTCATGCCGCCGGTGGTCAGGTTTACCTAGACGGCGCTAACATGAACGCGCAGGTTGGTCTAACATCACCAGGCTTCATCGGTTCAGACGTTTCTCACCTAAACCTACACAAAACCTTCTGCATCCCGCACGGTGGTGGCGGTCCGGGTATGGGTCCTATCGGTGTGAAATCTCACCTAGCTCCTTTCTTACCAGGGCATATTGAAGACGGTGTAGAAGGCGCAGATTTCGCAGTATCAGCAGCAGATATGGGTAGCGCTTCTATCCTGCCTATCTCTTGGGCTTACATCGCAATGATGGGCGAAGCTGGCCTAACAGATGCTACAAAAGTAGCAATTCTGAACGCAAACTACGTGATGGAAACACTTCGCCAACACTACCCTGTTCTTTACCGTGGCAAAAATGGCCGCGTAGCGCACGAATGTATTATCGACATTCGTCCGCTGAAAGAAGAAACAGGTATCAGCGAAGAAGACATCGCGAAGCGTCTAATGGACTACGGTTTCCACGCACCAACTATGTCGTTCCCTGTAGCGGGCACGCTAATGGTTGAGCCAACGGAATCGGAAGATCTAGAAGAGCTGGACCGCTTCTGTGATGCGATGATCGCTATCCGCGAAGAAATGGAGAAAGTGAAAAACGGTGAATGGCCACTGGATAACAACCCACTTGTTAACGCGCCACACACTCAAGTTGATCTTTCAGCTGAAGATTGGGACCGTCCTTACTCTCGCGAGATTGGCTGCTTCCCGTCTAAAGCGACCAAATCTTGGAAGTACTGGCCAACGGTAAACCGCGTAGATAACGTATACGGCGACCGTAACCTAATCTGTTCATGCCCAAGCATCGATAACTACGAAGATTAATTTTTGTAGTCTCTAAATCGACAAAGGCGAACCGTTTGGTTCGCCTTTGTTTTTGGTGTGCCGCCCTAACATTTGTTGATACATCGAGAAGGAATGATGGCTAGTTATTGTTTGCACAAAAGTGATTTAGAAATACAGTGACTTCTGAGAACCTTTGAATTAGCACTAATATCTCAGAGCCTTAAAAGCTTGTTGGAAACTCCTCATGAACACTATGTTATGCAGGTGCTATGTAGTTTCTAGTTCAGTTGCAGTAAGTCCCATTTATTACCATAGAGATCTTGGAACACCACCACTGTCCCGTATTCTTCCACACGAGGCTCTTCATTAAATACAACACCATTTTTCTTCATCAACTCGTAGTCACGCCAAAAATCATTAGTTTGCAGAAACAGGAAAACACGGCCACCTGTTTGATTTCCTACTGCATGCGTTTGCTCCGGTGTACTCGCTTGAGCTAAAAGTAGGTTTGTACCATTGGAGTTTGGAGGAGAAACTTGAACCCAGCGTTTACCACCACCTAGGTTGGTATCTTCAACCAGAGTGAATTGAAGTTTTCGAGTATAGAATTCGATAGCATCGTCGTAATTTTCAACGACTAGAGCAATGTTTCCGATTTGCTGCTGAACAGTTTTGGCCATGATGATTTCCGCTGTGTCAAAACGCTAATTGTACGCTATTTTGAGACTTTTCTAGAAAGCACGTAACGCCTTGCAAATGTTTAAGGCACACAATACGAATGTTTACGCACAGCGCCTTTGCCACTAGAACCTACAAACAATATAGCTACCACAAGTGTCGAATCTTGATTGAGCAACTCATCAAAGCCTTAGCTATAACTCAAGAGCAAACCTCTAACCTAATAACGAAGGCTGCTCGTATACCACGGTATTATAGTTCTTCTAGTTTTCCCTTAGCTAAATCTTCTTGTTGCTTAAGGAACATGAAGAAGTTTGCCTCACTGATAAACGGGTTACCGCTTGTGCCGAGCTTCTTCCTATTTTCAAAAAGGAAATTTTTATGTGGATGGTTCGAAAGGTTAACGTTCACAATAGGTGCCTGTAGTGAAATTTTTCTAATTTTCTCCATGCTAGTCAGGAACTGGCCAATAACTTCTGGATCATTGCTACTTACGCTATGCCCACCAACGATAAAAGCACGATATTGTTCGCCATTATCTTCAACAGTGAAGTCTAAGGAATAATCACCTTCCGTGTGGCCAGGTGTGAGATAGAACTTAAACTCATGTCCACCAATAGCCATAGAGCTATCGCTTTTTATCTCTATGTCTAAATTTGGAGGAAGGAACTTGTTCTCACCTTCGCTTTTGTTTGATTGCTGTATAGATAGTTCATGAGCGCTTTTGGTCATCACGACTTTGGAACCATACTTCTCTTGAAGTAACTGGGCGCCTCCAACGTGGTCAGAATGCCCATGAGTTACCAATATGTGCGTTATTGGCTTATCTTTTAGCCCTAGCTTTTCTAGGTTGATAGGTATCCACTCAGAGTAAGGGAAATCAAGCGTATCAATGATAACCAGTCCGTCGTCTGTAGCAATGGCATATGATGAGACCCACTTGTCTCCTATATAATAGACATTATCAAACATTTGAAATGGTTCTACATAACCGTTCTTATCATTCATTGCTGGAACATATTGACTTAAAGAAGCAAAAGACGAAGCACTTAAAAGTAAACCTACAACAATTTTTTTCACGAAATCACACACAAATATATCCTTAATAATTTCTTATAGAACCTCGCGGATGAGAAAGCTCTAAACGATTTTCAGACGCAAATACAACTGCAAATACTTTCTACTTAGCTTTAGTTTTAGCTGACCGAATCACTTGTAAACTCGAATCCCATTAACTGCCTATGTATTCATGATTCTTTTAGAGGTTAAATAAATGAACTCAATTGAAGCAGAGTCATGAAGCTTCAATTGAGGTTACCGGCACAGCACAATGTGATAAACCTCTTTCAAGCAAACATTTGAATGCGATTTTTCCAATTTAAGACATGTTCAATAAATGCATCAACTCTTGCAGGCCTTTTATCGCGGTCTCGATACATAATGAATACTTCTTTACCCGAGCATTGCCATTCTGGCAACAAAGGCAGCAGGTTATGTTGATCATGATTTAGCTCATGAAAGTAATAGGTTGGAATCCACGCAATTCCTAAACCATGGATGACGGCGTCTCTAACTAGCAGTACATCATTTGAAGTGAATTGAAACTTTAGCGGATGATCAAATGTTTCATTGGTGATTTGATTAACTAATTTCCATTGGCTGTCGTTGTTTACCGTAATTAGGCGATGATGAACAAGTTGTTCTGGATGGGTAATCGGTTGGTGTTGTTCTAAATAGCTTCGTGATGCACAAAGCGCAAATGGAATCGACCATAATTTCTGAGCAATCCAGTCTTGTTCAATAAGATCACCAAGACGAAAACTAACATCGACACGGTTAGATACAAGATTGATTTTTTCATTCTGTACATCTAAATCGATACATATCTTCGGATGTTGCTCTGCAAATTCATAAACGCACCGCTTTAACCACATCTGTGTCATGTTAATTGGCGCTGATATTTTGATCGTTCCGCTTAAAGACTGACGCTCAGTCGCAATTCTCGATGTCACATTATTTAAGCTAAGAAGTAACGGCTCACAGAGTTGATAATATTTTTCGCCATCAGTTGTTAACGCAAAGTGGTGTGCACTGCGGTTAAATAGTCTGCAATTTAAGTTTGTTTCCAGCCTTTTTAACTTCCGGCTTAGCGTGGCTAACGGGACATTAAGACGCTCAGATGCTTGTGTTAGGCTTTGATAGCGAGCAACAGAAACGAATAACAAAAGATCATCCAAAGAGTGACGTTCCATATTTGGGATTAACCCTCTTAAATTTGGCTATTAAAAATCAAATATGAAATATATAGCATTATCGCGTCAAGTTAATTTTTATCAGGAAGATCTATGTCTAAGCATTTATCAATTTGGTGCGGTGTTGTTGTCGCTATCTTTTTTTGGTCTAGTAACTTTAACGTAATAAAGGCTATTAATAGCGATGTCTCTCCTTTGGATTCAGCGACGTTACGATTTTCCGTTGCAGCTTTAATACTCTTACTGATAAGAGGTACTAAACGCTCTCCATATGGAGCCAAACTCACACGAAAAAGTATGTTGTCGTTGTTTGTTATAGCAACCGTGGGTGTAACTATCCAAAACTTCTCTATTTTCTCTGCAATGAGATTTACTACCCCAGTTAACGCAGCGGTTGTTCAGGCAAACCTACCACTTGTCACTATCTTGTTGTCGGGCTTTATTCTCAAAACTTCCATTTCGGTTAAAACTCTTTTAGGTGCACTAATCAGTTTTTGTGGAGTGGTAATCGTCATTACAGGGGGAAATATTCATTCTATTAGCAGCAATAGTAATATTGGTGATCTATACATGTTATTTGCTTTAATTAGTGGGTGTTTATACACAATTCTAGCGAAGCGTTTAACATCTCATATCCCAGTAACTCAGCAGTTACGTTGGGTGTTAAGTATTGGTGCCATTCAAATGGTCGCTATAGCGATGTACCACGGCGACTTTAGCCGTAGCTTAAATGCCATAACATTTAAAGACCTAGCATTAATAGCTTACATGAGCCTGTTTGGAACTTTGATTGCTTATTACTTTTGGATGAAAGGCGCTATCGTTCTTGGTCCAGATAAGATGTCTCCATTATTTAATATTATGCCGGTATTCACTCTACTGATTTCGTTCATTTCTGGTGAGCAGGCTCAATGGGAAAATGTTTTAGGCGTCTTTATCGTTGCGGCTGGTGTGTATATAGGTAACTCAGCACCTTTTGCTCGTTTACGGAAGGTGGTGGAGTAAAAATAGACGCCAACCTTAAGTCGCATTATTTAGAGCAATACTTTGTTAATTGGCATAAGTTTTCTTGGTTTCCAATAGGTACACTTTTCGCTTTCGTCGTTCACTCTTTTATCTAATTTTATTGAGTGCATGTCGAAAATCTTCAATCTTTTGCTAAGAGCGTTTTTTACTATGTAAAAAACAGAGGAGAATGACCATGAAAAAACGACTCAACTATATTGAAGTAGCGCCAAAAGCAATAGAAATCCTATACGCTCAGGAAGCTTACTTCCATGAACAATTTAGCCAATCAGAAACTATGAACATGATCATATGGGAACTGGTTAAGTTACGCATATCGCAAATCAATCAATGTGCATTTTGTATCGACATGCATAGTAAAGATGCGCTTAAGTTAGGTGAAAAGCCGGAACGCATATGGGGGCTTAGTGCATGGAAAGATATGCCATTCTACAGCGATGCAGAACACGTTGCGCTTGGCTGGGCTGAATTACTAACTGCTGGCCTACCAGTAGATGATGATACCTATCAGCTGACCTTGAATACCTTTGGAGAAGAAGCTATGGTCAACCTAACAATTGCGATCAACGCGATCAATAGTTGGAACCGAATAGTTAAGGCATTTAAGCCAAAGGTTGGAGTCTATAAACCTCGATAATTCTATTTGACGGTTCTTACTTGTAAGCCACTGCTTATGCCTCAACTTTATATGATGAAAAGTACATGTGTATCACTTTCTCATTTAAGTTGAGGTTAAATAGGATGATTCATTTGAACTTAGAATTTGATATTTTAAAACCTCAAAAGGCTTTAGCTGGCTATGTTCAAGCCATTTGGTCAGCATCCGTCAAACCTGATACGACGCAAACCGTACGTAAACAATTACTCAGTGATGCTGGTACAGGTGTGGTATTCATTTTACAGAATGAAGTACAAATGGATGGTGAGTGGCAAACGCCGGGGGTTGTCCTACTGCCTATAAGCATTCTCGCACATCAGGTCTGCCTACCGCCAGGCGCGGTGATGACTGGCGTACGCTTTCATCCTGCTGTTGGTTATCAACTATTTGGTAAACGTCTAGAACAGCTATTGCGGATTCAAGACGACCACCCTTTGGCTTCTTCTGCGCTAGCAACATTTGAGTCTCTGCAAACAGCGCGTTCGCCATATGCAAGGATTTCTACGTTATATCGCTGGGTTCAAACACTGATTGAGGAATATGAACCGCAGTATGTCGGCCACATTATTGACCAACCTACAGGGACCATCAGTCAGCGCCAGAGAGAGCGCAATTTTCAGAAATGGTTGGGGATTACTCCTAAACATTACCAACGCATTAAACGAGTGAAGCACACTTTAGAGCAACTCCGAGCGCAACCCGATCTTACTTTATCGGAGTTGGCGCTGGAGCAAGGTTTTTCCGATCAAGCACACATGACTAGAGAGTGTAAGCAGATTGCGCGCATGACACCGAAGCAGTATGTCCGAAAGAGAAACCTCTAAACCTTATTAGCTTTCTACATCAAACCCCATTGATTCAGAATCGACCATATACTTGTTACAATGTTCGATCATATATCACCTACTTTTTCGATCGCTCATTCCAGCTTGATGTGAGTTGGTTAGCTCGCTTTTGATGCCGCGTGCCGCTCTACCATAAACGCGATCACTTCTTCGTTTAAGCAAGATTTGCTGATGTATTGGCGTTGTTTACCAAGGTGAAGGATAAAGCCCAAATCAGTTTGTTCGAGTTGGTCGATATCATTCCAAGCGAGGCTGCGGTCAACTTTACCGCTTCTGTAGCGCACGCCATCTGCATTAACTTCAAACACCACTTTGTTGCCACGACTTGAACTTATGGTTTGACGCCATAGCCACCAGGTTCTTTTGAAGTAAACGCTACACGCTTCAATCACACTCAATACGATAAAGAACCAACCGACGTAACCGTTAGGTAGCAGTTCAAACTCCAATAAAACCACACCAAAGATAAGAAACAGCATCCCTTTTAGGTACGCTTGTGGGAACTTCGTTGGCTGGCTAGTTTGATCATAACACTCAGCAAAGAAAGGTTTGTCGAGTATGTATTCTGTAGTGAATTCGAAATCTTTAGACATGTATGGTTACTTCAAGGCTTCTGTAAATGAGTAATCTTGGTTGCACTCTCGGAACACCTGCATTGTAGCGCTTCTCGGGATTTATCTTTAGTCCTTTTGATTCTGTTTTGTAAATCAATGATACCGCCACGCCAAAAGACCTCGGTGCACTCGCCAAGATCAAACAAGGCGAACCATTTGGCTCGCCTTGCTAATTAATAACCTGTGTGACTTGTTGAGGTTTTCTACTTTAGAGGGTCGTTGTCTGGCAACGCACTGTGTATACATACTGCCAGTCGGTGTTTGATGCTTGCGCCGTCTAGCTTGCTTTCCGGTAGTGGCGTGATCTGTTTAGCATCAACCAAGAATAGGTAAATCGCTTTTACTCTTAGAGGTTGTGGTGACTGAGGAAGGTCAAAGCCTTGTAGCTTCGCCATCTTCCCACCAATCTCTAGTGCCTTCTTAACCAGTTTGTCTTCATTGTGAAGCTTGGAGCTTTTTGACATTTATAAATCCTCTTCTTCGCTTCAATTAAGAATACATGAAGTGTCGCGTATGGCGTGTTAGTAAGCTCGCATATTGATAAGTTTATGCCTTCTTACCGAGTAACTGATTGAAAAACGACCTTAATTCGTCATCACCAAGATTGAGCAGGTAGTCACCAATATACCATTCAACAATCGATTGATTTGGATGTGCCGTGACTTGCGGGTTACCAAACCAAATGCCCTTTTCCGTGGCAAACGTGTGTTGGAGTTCTTTCAACTCTTCGCAGCTAAATGGCAGGATAAGGTGCAACATATTTGCTTGAGGCTGGGTTGGTCTTACCGCCAAAGATGGGAACTCATCAATGATCTTGTAGATTTGTTTTGTTCGCTCAAACAGAGCCCGCAGCTGCGCCAACCTTTCATCGAACGGCATTGCCGCAGACACTACATAAGGTGTTCTACTAATGATTTATTTAGAACAGAGATCATGCTCACCGTAAACGAGCCACTTTGGCAAATATGCGGTTTCTGGAATTGTCCAGCCATACTTATCGTATGCCAATGCAGCAAGACCAATCAGTTTCAGAGAAACATTTCCTTTTGGCGAATAGCGAACATCTTCATTTATGTAGAACTGGTAATGCGCCTCTAACGCATCCCTCAGTGCCTCTTGATAATGTGCCTCATCGCCATCGATAATGGCAACAAACACATTCACAAATGGAATAAACAAAGAGTGTACATATGGCACTCTGGTTGATTCTAAGTATTGCGGGGAGGATTTCTCCATCACAGTTTGCAATAACTCTGGTAACGCTGATGAATTGCTAAATACACCGTTAACGAACTCGACTAGCGCAACATCGAATGGATCTTTTAAACGCACTAACGACTCATCCATGATGGTCATCAGCTCTACGCAGCGCCAATCTCTCGCGGCCATCGC
Organism: Vibrio sp. 1641; assembly: GCF_033339995.1. Classification (NCBI taxonomy): domain Bacteria; kingdom Pseudomonadati; phylum Pseudomonadota; class Gammaproteobacteria; order Vibrionales; family Vibrionaceae; genus Vibrio; species Vibrio sp. 1641. The sequence continues at coordinate 675,962 of NZ_JAWOVP010000002.1, read as the reverse complement.
TAAACAGATTTCATCCAACCAAGCATCCATCGTTCCCCCTGCAATAGAACGGTTACCTACTTCCGAAAAATGTCGGTGCCCAACGGAGAATTCAACCACTTTGTCTGAATGATTGGCCAGCAAGTACACGTTATTCAGTAACTCAAGCGCTCTTTTTATATAAGCTGGCGAGGCCTGATGTTGTCCGTATTTTGAAGCAGTGAAGAATGAATCAAGCGAATACCAAGCGTCGCCTTTCATTCTTTTGAGAGGTTGCTGATAAAAAGATTGTTTTTCATCAAGCATTTCTTCCCAGAAGTTGTAAAAATCTTCATCTTCCTCACGAAAAATACGCAATTTTCTTTCTTCAGGTATATCTAAATAGTGATTTTTTATTGTTTCCATCGTTCCCTAGCCTCGCATTATAAATTGTTCTAATTTTTTGCTGTGATGATATTCATCCTCAAAATCAAGCCGTGAATGATGCCGAAGTTGATTTATAAAATCAATTTATAATCAGTATGTTGTATCGAAAGTTAATGCTTAATTGAAATGAATCGAAAAGCCGAAAAACATTTGAAATATAAGGCTACCGCACAAGCCGCGATGGGTAAGCCAGAACGTACCTGTCCATAAACAGTGGACGACGAATACTGACTTTGTGGAGTAAAGATAGACAGATATTCACCATTGTGTTCGCCTTTCTTTTTCTGTCGCTTTCGATAATACTCTTGCGCAATATTACTCAGCTGGAAATTTTATGCCTCAAGCAAACTCTGTGGTCGTACTCGACTTTGAAACCACAGGTCTCTCTCCTACTTTAGGTGATCGCGCAATAGAAATTGGTGCAGTAAAGTTAGTCAATGGCGAGGTTGTCGATAGTTTTCAGCAACTCATGAATCCCGGTTTCAGAGTGAGTTCTTTCATTGAGAACTACACCGGCATTACCAACAATATGTTGCGATCGGCACCAAGCTGCGAAGAGGTAATGGCGTCATTTAGTGAGTTCATTGCTGGCGAGAACCTTATCGCTCACAACGCGTCCTTCGATAAACGATTTTTAGATGCAGAGCTTGAACGAATCAACTGTGGTTATTCGGGTGAGTTTGCTTGCACCTTACTGGTGGCAAGACGGCTCATTCAAGATGCCCCATCACATAAGTTAAGTGAACTTGTTCGCTATAAAAATATCGACAACGACGGCGTTTTCCACCGTGCACTAGCCGATGCGCAAATGACAGCCAAGCTTTGGCTCTTAATGGTCGAAGGGATAGAAAACTCAGGCGTCGAAAAACCAAGTTTTCAGTTGATGCAAACGGTCAGTAAAACAGCCAAAGGAAAAGTCGACCTGCTACTCGCCAAAAGCCGTGCGTAACCCCTCCGAACTAAAAGCTGATTCTAGTCTCTTAGACGTTTAAGTGATTTTCGATATACATGCGATATTGGTTATCCCAGTTAATTTCCTAATCCGAAAGCGGCAGTTCGCTGGTCTCACCAACCAAACTGGCTTACTATGCCAGGTACCTAAAACGCTTTGTGAGTCACTCATGAGCAGAAAAAATAACAAAAATCTCAGCATTCTTCTTAAACTCAACACCTTTGTTTCACCTTATAAATGGCGTGTTGCTGCTGCCTTAGTTGCCCTAATCGCAACAGCCAGCCTAACGCTATCCGTCGGCTACGGCGTGCGCATTCTTATCGATCAAGGCTTTGCTCAGCAATCATTGCAAGAGCTTACCAATGCGATTCAGTTTATTGTCGGTGTCACATTGTGTATTGCCATTGGGACTTTCTTTCGCTTTTACCTTGTCTCTTCCGTAGGTGAGCGCGTTAGTGCGGATATTCGCCTTGCGGTGTTTAACCATGTGATTACGCTGCATCCGAGCTATTTTGAGACCAACAGTAGTGGCGACATTATGTCGCGCTTGACTACCGATACCACATTGCTGCAAAGCATTATTGGTTCATCGTTCTCGATGGCGATGCGTAGCGCTTTGATGTGCTTTGGGGCCATCATAATGTTGTTTGCCACTAACGTTAAGCTCACGCTGATTGTGCTTGCTTCTGTGCCTTTGGTTCTGGTTCCGATTTTGTTTTATGGACGACGCGTGCGTGCGCTCTCTCGCCAAAGTCAGGACTCAATGGCCGATGTCGGAAGCTACGCTGGAGAAGCGATAGAGCATATTAAAACCGTGCAAAGTTTTAGCTCAGAGTCGCATGAACGAGCGGCTTTCGCTGTCGAGGTGGAAAAAGCTTATGAAGTAGGCAGACAGAGAGTAAAGCAGCGAGCGATCCTGATATCAGGCGTTATTGTGATTGTGTTCAGCGCGATTGCAGGCATGCTTTGGGTAGGCGGCAGCGATGTGATTCACGGAAAAATGTCTGCGGGTGACCTAGCCGCATTTGTGTTTTATGCCATTATGGTTGCCTCATCGACTGCAACCATTTCCGAAGTCATGGGTGAATTGCAGAGAGCCGCAGGTGCTACCGAACGGCTGATTGAGATCCTTCAAGTAGCCAGTGATATTAAAGCGCCAAGCAACCATTTGCCTGTCCGTGCCGACATGCCTGCTGAGGTTAACTTTAATTCAGTGAGTTTCAACTACCCTTCTCGCCCAAATCAACCAGCTATCAAAGAGTTAAATCTAACTGCTGAACAAGGAAAAGTGTTGGCGTTGGTCGGCCCTTCTGGTGCAGGTAAAACAACACTATTCGAACTGCTGCAACGCTTTTATGATCCGCAAAAAGGGCAAGTGTTGTTTGGTGGTGAAGATATTCGACAGTTCGATCCAAACGAGCTTCGACGTCAAATGGCGCTCGTACCACAACAACCAGCGCTGTTTAGCCATGATGTTTTCCATAATATTCGCTACGGTAATCCTGAAGCGACGGATGAACAAGTTATCGAAGCCGCGAAAAAAGCCCATGCCCATGAGTTTATTGAGAAGCTTCCCGAAGGCTATCACAGCTTTTTAGGGGAGCGCGGCGTTAGGCTATCAGGCGGACAAAAGCAGCGCATTGCGATTGCTCGCGCGATTCTAAAAGATCCAAAAATCTTACTGCTAGACGAAGCTACCAGCGCCCTTGATAGTGAAAGTGAACATCACGTTCAGCAAGCACTTGAAGCTCTAATGAAAGGACGCACAACGCTGATCATTGCTCATCGTCTTTCGACTATCCAACATGCGGATAAAATTGCGGTGCTCGACAATGGCGAATTAGTCGATGTTGGTAACCACCAATCATTAATGCAAAGCTGTGAGTTGTATCAGCGACTTGTGGCATTGCAATTTAAGCACTTGGAGTAACGCCTAGTTAAGCGCTCAAAAATAAGCAAAGGCGGACCAAATAATTTAATAACAGGAGTTTAACGATGTTTTTGTGTCAGTCCAGCGAGCCCTTGCGAGACTAGGAATCTAATAGCAGCGCTCTGAGTGGTTAATGAGATAATTTAGACCATGAAAAGCTAGGATAGAAGATCCCACATCATATCCCATCGTCGCTGTACAAGGTGACGAAATACAAAAGATGCCACTCGCAGTTAAACGAGCGGCATTAAACCAAGCAGCTCGCCTTTTAACAAAGGAATTCCAGTAAGAATCCAGTAACCAGCGTATTCTTCCTTCAACTAGAAACACCGTTCACAACCACCATATAAAAACCATTCAACTTCATTTGTAACAATCTAGGTTTCAAAAATAGGAAATCATTGCTGAAAAAGTTTACCGCGTTTTGTGTTGCTATCTATGGTTACAATGTTTGAGACATCAATGCCTTTAAACCAAGCAACACAAAAGCGGCACCGATATGAACAGCGAAGCGAAACAACTATTTTCTTATCTATGTCAGCGATACGATGCGCTTTCTCAAGAGCTTGAGTCTCGCCCTTTTCCTGAATTTTCTGAGACTATTACTCATCCTCTTGGGCACTGTTTAGTCCGTTGCCCATCAGGTAGCCAACGCTTTTCTATTGTAGCAGTCAACTTTGCACCCTCCGTTCGCGGGCAAGGCGTGCTTACTGCATTTATCGACTACATCAAAAGCAATCCTTACCACTACCAAGGTGTTGAGGTTGCAATCATTGAAAACAAGAATTTAGCTAAACGGCTTTTGTCTCTTGGCTGGAAGTACAAGTCCCTGTTTGGCAAGATTTTCTTCGCTAGCAAGCCGACCCTAGTAAAGGACTTTCAGTCTGCGTAATAGTTATTACGAAACCGCATCGACATCCAAAGTAAAACCATCACTCAAAATCCGTAAGCATGTTGAAAAAAACTTGGCGATCTTCTGCAGTACTTCCTCGATGAGCAGTGTATTCAACGTGCGCGTCTGCGCTGGCTTTTGGGGATAGATTGATGCCCCATAACGCATTAATTTGGTTTGGTACGATGGAATAACGCATATCAACAATTCGCATTTCATTATTCGGATCCGTCGCTACAAAACCGTTTGAAAACCAACGGAAACGTTCGATGTCTCTTGCTTGTTGCGATTGCGGGTTTAGCCACGGAAATTGCTCTTTTATATTTAACTTTGGAGTTGATTCGCCAGGGTAAATTTTTATTGAACGCCCCACCCTTACGGCATCTACATAGTAGCTCTCTTCCGTTTCATAAATTAGTTTCCAAACCAAAAGATTGCTGAAACTTGGTTTGGCTTTTAATTGTATAGCGTTGTGTTGTCGCTCTTTGACGATTTCCCAACCAGCTACTTCTGCTCTATCTCGCTGGATCATTCCAAGACTTAGGTAAGCCAGGCACCATAAAAATGCAATGCGGGCATAGTTTGGGCTTCGCTTCAGTGCAACAAACAAAAGCAATATTAAAATAGGGAGTGTGAACGCGGGGTCGATTACCGAAATAGTGTTCCAAGCATAACGCGTGTTGCTTATCGGCCATAGAAGCTGTGTTCCATAACTGGTGCATGCGTCTAATAACGCATGGGTACTATAACCAAGCGCGCAGTAAAACCAACTCTGCCGGAAGCTTAGTCCTCGCTTTTTTGCGAACAATGGATACAACACCAAAGCACAAATGAAACTACCAAACGGGATAAACAAGAGCGAGTGAGTAAATTGGCGATGGTATTCCAAATACAGCAAAGGATCAGTTGAAGAACGGATTAGCACATCTAAATCCGGAGCCACCCCAGAGACCACGCCCAACACGCCAACAACTGCAAGGTTTCGCTTGTTGCTCACCGCCAGTGGCAAAGCTGCACCCAATAAACCTTGCGTTAACGGATCCATCGTTCACTTCCTTTAGATAGATGAAGCTCAGCTGGAAAGCGTACACGCTCAATAGTCGGTTCCAATTTAAAAACCAGAAGGTTCTTCGACATAAATTATCCGCATTTAAGTGGAAAACAATACACGACTTAGTCATGCATTTGCTTGTTTAGCAACAAACACCTTGATTTAGTGTAAGAAGGAATCACGCCGTTCGCTAGTGAACGAACAAATCTGAGTCTAGGCTTGTTTGGTATTTCAAACCCGAAGGTTTATCTGACGCGAAAAAACAAGGCGAACCCAATGGCTCGCCTTGTTTCTAATTTACTGAACGATAAACGACAGGTGTTTAGTCTTGAGGATTCTCTTTCGCGTTGATTTCAGCGTAAGTGTGCAGCAGCTCCGTCAATGTTTTTACCCACGCAAAAACATCCGAAGGTGCATTTTCGATTAGTTTTTCCACTAGAGCACAGTGTGTTTCTAGCGTGATGGCCTCTTCCAAACGGAATGAGATCGCGTAGAAATGCCAAAGCACCAATCGCGTCATTCGCTCGCTATTTTGCTTTGCGTTGTCTGAGTCATCAAACGCTTGTTGAATTTCACTCAGTGCGATTGCTGTCATGCGTAGCATTGCATCAAGACGTGCAGACAACATGCGGTCTTCACTATCCACTTCTTCTTGATCAAAAGTGAACAGCTCATTCATCACGTCTTCTGGCACCATTTTACTGATCATACGAGCACTAAACTCTTCCAGCTCATGGCGAGGCATAGTTACAAGACAATCAAAGGTGTAATCACGAAGCATAAAATCACTCTAGGTTAGAAATCAATTTCAGCCTCGCATTCTAAATATTGAAATTTCAATTGCCAGTGTTAATTTCTATCCATCTACGAAAAACTACAAAACACCGTTGATTGCAATACCAACACCAATCCGCTGCTGATTATGATCATAGTCGATCAAGCTCTTACCATAACCCGCTGAGTATTGTGCGTACCCCTGAACTTTGCCCCAAATCGGAAATGACACACCCAGTTCTGCAAAACCCTTATGTGTTTGAAAGTTCTGGCGACCTAAAAAGGTAAACTCGTAACCATTCCACTTGTAAGCACTCGATAGCTCAAAGTGTCCCATATAGTCTTCGATATCCGGGTTATCATCACCTTTGGGATCATTAGGCGATATCTTTTCATCTTCAGGTATACGCCACCAAGGCTGGATAGAAACCGCAAAATTGTCTTTTGCAAAGGTTACGTTGGCATAGACACGGTTCCAACTGCGCGATAGCTCCTGTCTCTGACCGTTAGACTCATGTTCAATACCAAAACCTAACCAAGTCGAACCATCAAGTGGTTTCCAGTCAGTTGGTGTGTAGTAAAAAAGCTCTGGACGATAATTGGTTTCACGGAATGGACGAGATGCTGCACCCGTGTATACCTGCCAAAATGATTTAAGAGTCATTCCAAAAAACAGACCATCGCCATCAAACAACAAGTCATCATAGTTCATTGGTACTTTAAAACTGATTTGGAACTCCGCCTCTTCCTTACGCAGTTCATCGCCGTATTTGGTGTCGGCATACGCGCGTTTATTTACACGATCACTGTATGTAAACGGAAGAATATAGTTAACGCGATGCGCGACTAGGCTAAACGGTTCGAACGCGTTTTCTCGTTCTGATTCCAAACGCTTGTCGACCAAGCTTTCCTGAAGTTCTTCAGGCTCTTCAATTTCTGGATCTGCGGGCACTGTGCTGGTTACTGTGTCAAGCTCACACTGCGCGCGAATGCTCTTTATGGTTTCCTCACCTTTGCTTTGCTTTATTTTGTCTAGCAAACATAAATCATAAGCACTGGCTGTTTCTCCCATCGCAACTGGCGCTGCCAATAAACTCAGTATTGATATCCCTGCCACTTTTGAAGCCATCTGAAACCCTTAATATTCTTTATGTCAAACCAGATAATTTTAGTTTTTCTTGGTAAACCGCTTGCCATTCTTACGTTAAGGCAATGTTAAATGTCCGCCGACTTTACGTCTTGGATAAATGCAACAGACTTTAGACATATCGGTCAACTATGATCAAAGCGCAAAAAACAACCAAGAGTTGAGCATCATAGATAAAAACCACTCGTTTGCATGATGCTCATGTTCTCTATGCAAAATACTGGCTCGTAACTTTGATTGCAAACCCGGCTATGAATAAACCCAAACCATAACCCAAATGCGCCAATGTGCTAAGAAAACGGGCTTTCCAAGGTGTTGGGGTTTTACTCGCAGCAAAACCAAATCCTAGACAAGGTTGAATGACCAAAAATGGGAAGATCAACGTTACCACGCCTGTAATTAAGCTGGGCATTAGACTGGGCTCTACCAACCAATGATGACCAAAAACAGTAACGTGAGCCAAAGCGAAAGTAACGCCGATGGCATAATGAAAAAACCAGCCCAGTGACTTTTCTCCCGGCATCGCCTCTGACGCCATAATTGGCGCATGCATAAACTTTCCTTGGGGCATGTACAAAACCCAGCGCGCAACCAACGCATAGTTTAATGAAGGAATACCAAACACTCTCCTTTGTAACCATGCCCATAAATCCATTATCAAAGTGGCACCAATCCCTATTAGCACCGCTTGCAATCCCATTAAAAGCAGCATTTTTCTCTCCTCAAGTTTTTGATTTGTTAAGGTCTTAGTTGCATGCTACAACTTAAAGCCAACTTGAAGTCAATGGGGAATAATATGGATATTGCAGAAGTGGTTAGAAAATCAGGATTGCCGACTTCAACGCTCAGGTACTACGAACAGCTGGGGTTAATTCGCTCGATAGGAAGGAATGGATTGAGACGCCAATATTCACCAGAGGTACTCAATACACTCAATTTAATTAGTTTGGGGCGTATCGCTGGAATATCGCTTAACGAAATGGCAGAAATGTTGAATCAATCAGAAGTTTCAAAGCCATATATCGATCGTGACTTACTAACGAAAAAGGCACTTGAGATTGATGAGCAAATAAAACGTTTGAAAGCGGTGCGAGACAGCCTAAACCATGTCGCCTCCTGCCCTCATGAATCGCATATGGACTGCTCTTCATTTCAAAGGCTTATGAAAGTCGTAAAGCGTTATGTCCCCCAAAAGCAGAGATGAACCGCTCTCCCTACCGTCCTATTCTTGATTTACAAGGAAGTAACTCGCGGTTGTGAGTTACTTCCTTTCATATTACTTAGCTTGCGATTTTACGTACTTCTTCACTTTTTTCATCGCCATTTTTTGCTTTAACGGTGAAAGGTAATCAATGAACAAGTTACCAGATAGGTGATCAATTTCGTGCTGCATCACAATCGCCAAGAACTCATCGCTCTCGATTGTAATCGGGTTGCCATCACGGTCTAGTGCAGAAACAACAACTGACGTGTAACGCTCTACATCTGCGTAGTACTCAGGAACAGATAGGCACCCTTCTTGACCAAGTGCTTTGTTTTCTCCGCTCACCACTTCTGGGTTAACCAAGATTAAAGGATCATTGCGTTCGTCAGAGATATCGATGACAACAACCGCCTCTTTTCTGCCTACTTGGGTTGAAGCTAAACCGATACCATTGCCCGTTGCGTAAAGTGTTTCTAGCATATCGTCTATCAGCGTTTGTACTGTCGATACATCAGTGACTTTTTCTGCTTTTACTCTAAGCCTTGGGTCTGGAATGGAGAGAATTTCGAGGACTGCCATACTTACCTTTCATATCTATAAATCGTAATTCGTGGCGAATTATACACACGTTTCTCGATACATAAACCTGCTAAGCTATCTTGCGCACAAGGCATAAACCATTAACTCAAACTACAACACAATAAATGGGTTTGCCTTTTAGACAAAAAATCCTACAAACAGGAAACTAAAACGCCAGCACATTATGGCTGACGTCTTGTCATGATCCTAATTGAATCGTTTGTTGTATTTTATCTACTGACTTTCCTTGGCTTTGAGTAATACTCTAATCGCCATTTTCTCACCACTTTTTAAAATTAAGTAGGCGATGCCAATCGTTATTAGCATTATGATAGCAATAAAAATACTTACCCCACCGAGCTCAGATAATAAATAAAACGGAGAAATATCTAACGACATTAAGATAAGAGAGAACACTACCAAACTTGCTAAAGTCCACAGTAAAACAGCATACCATCTTGTTTTTGATGGCATTACATCTCCAGTCTTGTAGCCGAAGTAATAACCAACACTCATGGCTGGGATTAACGTGCTAAGAAAGCCTGTACCACTCATTTCTATCCCAACAATATATTCAATGGCCAACAGCAATGCAGCCCAACAAACGGACGCCAGACACAACAGAGACGTAACAAGAAGTACCGATGGTGGCTGGTTTATTTCTGATTCTGAATAGTTATTTTTTAATTCCACTTTCATTTCCTTCCATTTATTTGAATAAAATAAGCGTTTTAGATCATGCTTCCGCTTGGACAACCTAGAGAAACAACACCGCCATAACTCGTTGTTGGCGTAACTACCATGACTAAATCAACAGGAAGAAACACAACGTCCGTTGCTAACGACAAAGGAATGTCAATCAATGATAGTGGGTATAACGCGATAGAAGTAATATCAGCTCTTAAATAGCAAGGTTGTCGTGCGACTGATAACGCGGTGCCTGAAAACGGCTTTCCGTATCCGCCACCAGCATGCGCATCTATAGACGAACACCCCACCATTAAAGATGCTGACACCACAAGAAATACAACTTGTAGCTTTTTAAATAGTTTTATTTTCATTTAACCTAGATTCCAACTAACTATTATTTTTACAACTAAACCCTCTCTCAAATTGTATGTTCAATGAATTTACTCATATGGGCCAAGTGCAACCATGTTAATACGTTCTATGTATTAGAAACAATTCATTTATTTCCAATGACACTAGTGAGATCATGCGACGTGATTGGAATCTCACTTAAGTTTTCATGGACCTATCGCGCTGAAAATTGAATCCTCTACCTGTCATAGAATAAAAAGCCGTCAAAACCAGTTGGTTCTGACGGCTTTTTATTTTCTATTACACACTCGATTATTGTTGCAGCTTCGCTGTGGCTTCTACTGCTTTGTAGAAGTCCAGCACTCTCTGTTTGAGGTTCGATTAAAACCCTATAAAACATTAAGCCGCAATATTAATTGAGTTGTTCTATATAGCGATTCAGCTCTACCGCATATGTTTTTTGATCAATCGCAGTGTCACCTATTTCTTCATCTAGAAATCCAAGTAGCATTTGTGCACCACCTTCACCATTATTTAACGCTTGCGTCAAGTAATAGGCTGAAAGCACCTTATTTTCAGGTAAACCACAGCCATCATCATACAAACATGATCCTAAATAAAATTGTGCACTAGCCAACCCATCATCAGCAGCCTCTGAGATTAAAGAAAAGCCCCGCTTAACATCCATGACTTTTGGCTCTTTCAGAAGGATTACCCCTAAAAGCTCTTTACTATGAACATCATCCACTTCGATAGCTTTGATCAATAAAGACTTTGCTCCTTGCACATCACCTTGTTCATAAAATTTATTTGCTTCGCTGTACAACTGCTCTGGAGCTTCTCGGTTCTTAGTTAGGAGGCTTTCTGTCGTTTTAGTTGCCTCAAACTTTGACGTAGTATCGTTACATGCCGTAACAAGGAGCACTACGAATAAAACGTTAACAATTCTCATGTTATTCCCATGTACATTTGATAAACAAGACTGCTGTCGAGTATGAATCGTCATACTGACCGCTTACAATTTGAAACTTTGTATTGATCGGAGCTTTAGCACTAGCTTCACACATATTGGCAATTTGACCACGAACATAAGCACTCGAATCAAAGTTATACTTGTCTTCTTGAGAAATTATACTTGCTAATGAAACTCTAGATAGTTGAGGAGCTTTCCCATATTCCCTTTCGACTTTCAAATACTTCACATTAACAATCAAAATGCAGCCAGATGATTCTAGATTTGCATTGTGTACTCGATTAGCTAGTACTCTAACGTTTTGTCGGATAATATCAAAGAGAAGCATAGCTCTGCCTTTCTGTAATACCATCCCTAAGGCCATGGCCCTTCCACTATTTGCTTTCATTGCAGTAGAAGCTAGAGTTGACGACTGTATTGGAGCTAGAGACGAAAATTTACGTGAAGGAATAACAGCTTTATTTTTCCAGTGCATTCGATCTGTTAACATACCAGACTTAACCGCCATGTTGCGATCTATCTGTTCCTTAAGCTTTTGTAACCTTTTCTCACCTGTAATATCATTTGGAAGCTTACGTAATGGTCCCGCAAGAGAAGTATCTTTTATGGTATTAACGGGAATTTTCTCATTATCTAATTTACTTCTTAGTTCGACACAAGAGCTAAATAGTTTGTCAGCTGGATACATGTAATTAATGTAGTTGATTGATAACGGCGTATCTCTCTCGTGCGTTAGTATAGAAATGTACATAATGATTCTCTCAAAACCATTATTATGAACAGGATTGCATAAAGTTCCAAGCTCTAAGTTGTCCTAGTTGTGAGATATACCCTAATCAATGAAAGTTAATTTATAGTTAGATATTTGTTAGAAACACTCAGCGGTCATTACAAATAAACATTCGTTAACTATATGTGTTATCACCATTACATGTAAGATTATTAAAAATAAAGGCTAACCAGTTGGTTAGCCTTTATTTTTATTACTGCTACAATTTTGCTTTGGCTTTTACGCGGACTTTAACTAACACATCACCATCGACCAACCTAAGGTCGAATATTGGTGAATGTCGCGATGGTGACTCCATCACTTTGTGACGACAACGATTTTACGTCTGCGCTAAAGTAATATGGATTAAGTGGCATTTTACTCTCGGCTAGTCGCGCGTAGTAAAGCTTGGCGGGCTGTTTTGCCATTTGTTGCGCGTACAAATACCCGACCAACGCATGTTCAAACTGGTGGTAACCATTTCCCCAATGGAACGCTTTGGTTGACTTAGGACTCAGACCGACGCCTCCATATTGATGATCCACCCATACGTCCATAAAAGTGGGTAACGTGTATTGAAGCGTTTCTTTCATCGAACCATCGACAAGAGAAACTGTCATTGCCGCTTGATCGAGCTCTGCCCATTCCCAAGACGAGCTATAGTGCTTGTATGGTCTTGATTGCCAAGCAGGAATGCTCTCTTGCGTCCATTTACTCTGCCATTCTGGTGAGAAAAGCGCTTTGACTTGCTCAAAGTTTTGCTGGTATTGCGCTTGCTTAAGCGTGTGTTTCATTCCTTTGAAACCAAACTCTGTCCACTTTGAATTTTCCAACAACTGACCTGTCAGATACGTCATCCAATACGCCTTGATGGTGTGTCCAAAATCATTGTGTTTCGCATCTGGCATCATTACTGCTTTGTGGTGTATCGCGCCATAAAAGCGCTGCTCTTTGACGGAATGGTAGTTATCTATCATCACTTGCGTCAGCCATTGCAGATCTTGCTTCCACTTGGCTTGCGCTGGCGGTGGTAAAAGTGGCGCCGTTAACAACAGATAGCCATTGATCTGGTCAAGTTGAGCGACTAGCTCTTGCTGCTTCGCACTTTCCCCATCACCGTCTTTCAAAACCCAAGCCAGACCGCGATCATCGCTTCGTCGGTATTGTTTAAATATAAACGCTTGCTGGTCGATGAGCGCTTGTTCGACCTTTGGATCTTGAGTCAAGTAGTAGTACATCGCCAAACCCACCAAGGCGTAAGCTTGGTCTTGAGAAGTTCGTTGTTGCCACTCCATCCCCGGTTTCCCACTACGCGTAAAGCTCACAAAGCCGCCGTTTTTCTCATCTTGTAGGTGATCAATCAGGTAATAAGCCCCTTTCTTTGCCAGCTCTAATGCTTGCTTGTCACCCGTAAGATGAAAAAGCACGCCATAAGCGTAAGTTTGGCGCGATTTCATGCGGGTGTATTCGCGATCGAAGTGCGGGCTAATCCACCCTTTGTTTAATTCTTCACACGGCTTTTGTGGGTCGAGAATGACACCGTTATCACAACGAAAAGTCGGAAAATTCCCCGCAGGTTGCCCATGCGCGCTTTCCATCACCCAATATGGGGCTAGGCCATTCGTCACATGGTTTAACCAATCATCTCCCGAAGGCAGGCCTACATCAGCAAAGCTGCTCATGCTCGTCGTTGCGAGCAATAAGGTAAGATATTTAAAAGACATAACACTCAGTTAAGTTATTGAATTTTATCCACTATAGATAACTCCCTTTACGCATATTGTTGTCGTGCTCACAATCGCCTTACGCATTTGTTTGCATCAATCATCTTTTAGCCTTGTTCGATAACTGAGCCGAGAATAAACGCTACTCTGTCTTCGACTGACATTTTGGGCACTTCGATCAATTGATAACCAAATTTGTGATAAGCGTTGACCATCTGTTGATACGTAGCCACCGCTTCAGAAAAATCTTGCTTTCGCTCTTCGTCATTGCTGAATATCGATGCCCAAGGTGGAAAAATGAACACTTGAGAATGATAACGAAGCGTCTGGCAATGCGTGATGAGCTCATGCGAGATTGGCAGTTGTTCCAACTTACTGTAGCCATATACGTCCACAATACTGCGATCAAAAAACACATTCCCTTGGTGGACATTGAAAGCTCGGTAATTGCTCACTTCTGCCTTCATCATTTCGTCTCGAAAAGCTTGTTTGTCATTCCAAGGTAATGCTGAACCGTGATTGGCAACCTGCGTTTGTATCACGTGACGGCCGGTTTCTGGCGCGCAGATAAAACCTTGTGTTTTTAGCTGTTCGATTACCGAAGTTTTCCCTGCACCGGGACCACCAGAGAATACGATGAGTTTATTCAAAATTGTTTCCTTATTTTTTGTTTGAGTGAAGTAATGCGTGTACAGCCAAGAAAATGGGCATCATCTGGCGTTTGAAATTGGAATTTGGCACGCCAGCGTTAAGCGAGATCGGTAGTGGGAAATTTGGGGGAATAGAGTGGGAAATTTGGGGGAATAGAACTGAGCAGTGAAGAGATTTACAAAGTAAGAACCGAAACGACGTGTTCATCGGTTATGGAAAACGGAGGAATGCTGAGCGAAGCAAGCTCGCCCAAAATACTGGGTTGGGAAGTGGTGCGATTGGTTCTGATGGTTAACGCGTCAATTGGATATCTATATCAAGAAAATGGCACCTAAGCCTAAGAACGCAAAGAAACCGACGACATCGGTAACGGTCGTCAATACTACCGAGCCAGCCACGGCGGGGTCAATGTTAAACTTCTTCAACGTGAATGGTATCAACGTCCCCGATGCCGCGGCCGCCAAACTATTGAGGAAAATTGCACAACAGATAATAAGCGCCAATGGCCAAGAGTCAAACACCATGTAGACGACACCCGCGATGACTAATCCCATGATCAAGCCATTAATGGTGGCGATTTTTAATTCCTTATTCACCAATAGCTTCAAGTTACTTTGGTGCAAGTGGTTTAGTGCGATACCTCGAATGGCCACCGCTAAGGTTTGGCTACCCGCGATGCCGCCCATACTCGCCACAACGGGCATTAAGATCGCAAGCGCAACGACTTGCTCGACCACATTATCAAAAAGCCCAATGATGGCGGAGGCTACGAAAGCGGTCAGCAAGTTAATCACCAACCAAAGTGCTCTTAGCCTTGTCGCCACGCTTAATGGTGTGAACAAATCTTCTTCGCTTCGTACGTTTTCTGCCACTACAGCTTGTAGGCTGAGTTCACGCAAGGTAATCGCGATGGTCGCCATCGACAAGACGCCCATAATTTTGCCACCAGCCATGATAGGAAACCAATGTGCTCCACCATCAATCGAGACTTGTTTGCTGACGCTTTGAATCGTTTGAATATCTTCTAGAATTGGCGTAACTACGGTCAAGTCGGTAAGTTTGATATGATTTTCGTGCAGCAACAGGGTTTGCGGCTCTATCGTACCAATCACACCACTTGCATCACGCACAATAATCAACCGCACTGGACTTTGCCCACGTTTTAGCAGCTCGGTTTTGATGCCTCCTACGCTGTTTTTAGGGTTTGCGACCAGAAAGTGAGGCTCGGCATAACGTCCAACTTTGTTGTCTTCATACGACAATGCTTGTTGGATATGCGCGACAGACTCTTCACTTTGATCAATAAGGTATTCATCTACAAATTCGGTCGGTAGAAAGTCCGCAAAGATGATCAGTTCTGAATCCGTTATGTACGCCAAGCGTTCATGTTGTAAGTCTTTATTGAGTGATTGATGAATGTGCTTGGCGGTGTCGTATCGGAGCAAATTTAATACCGTCCAATACTTCTCAGGCGGCACTGCTTCTATGACACGCTTACGGTAAGCAATGTTGACCGATTCCAAAATGTTCGCAATCTGTGCTTCTTGATAGTCTTTCAAAAAGCTCAAGTCTTCGGTCGATTCTATCGCTTTAATGATCTCAGCAAGCAAATGTGGCACTTTGCGGTTAATTTGCAATTGGTTGGAATCTATCATTACTTTTACCTATAGCTTTCACTACCACATTCGCCGCATTGACGATATGTGCTATCCGAATGCATGAATTCTTGATGTTAAAATTCTAGGCGATAGTTGACTTAATTGCGGAATTTATATTTCGCTCGCAGAAACAAAACGCCTCTGCATCAGTTCATGGTATAGACTTGAATGTGTGTCAGGCTCATTCGCCTTGTTTGATAATGGAGTAATCAATGGCACCTGTATTTTTTCTGACTCAGCAGGCCGCCTTACCAAGTCGTAAGGTGCTTCGTAAAGTGATTCAATTTTCGACAGCGCTGGCCCAGCCTATTGTAGTTTTAGTGGAAGACCATCGCCGAAGTGAAGATCACGCATTCGCTCATTTTCTCAGTTTCAACTCTGACCATATAGAAAAAAGACAAGCTGAGTTTGAAGCTTGGACCTTAAAGTTCAACGCATTAATTGTCGAACTTTGTGAAGAAGAAGAGCTTGAAACGCCAACGCTCTCTTACGAGCATTTCAAAGGGAGCCATTGGGTTGAGCAAGTTGCGAAACGACTTGTTGACCACACTGACTTACTGCTCGTGGGACACTTTAACAAACACGAGATTCAAACGATGCTCACAGAACTAGCACAACAAGATTGCGACTTGTTGCTACTGAGTGAGCGGTCATGGCCTTCTCACGCCAACATGCTTTGTGCAATCGACCCACTTCATCGAGGGGATGAAAAGTCGATAGTAGATAAAGCCATCGTCTCGCGAGGCTCAAAATTAGAACAAACCTTAAGCGGGAAAATGACGCTCGTTTACTGCCGATACGTCGCACCATATCTCTCTCGCTATCGTGCAGAGATATTAAGCAATCAAAAAGCAGGCATTACAGATTTTATTAGTGCGCAAAAGTTAACGCGAGTTCCATTACTATTACCGGAAGGAAACCCTGAAACGGCGTTACCAAAAGCAGTTAAGCAATCACAAGCAGCGATTTTGATTATGGGGGCATGTAAACGAAGCATGTCATCTCAATTTTGGTCTGGCAGCACTGTAGACACGTTACTTGATCAACCACCTTGTGACCTACTGTTGGTCAACAGCTCCAAGGGCTGACTAGGTATTCTCTATTAACCTATCCTTTCAATACCAAGCGCAGTTATTGGCTCTTTACATCTTCTAACTGCGCGGCTTCATGCTCTGCGTTCAAGGCTTGTTTCTGCTGCTGTTTTATCTCATCCCAACTGCGTCCCGACTCAATCGCAGATACACGCTGATCGTATTTGTTGCAGGCTCTTTCGAGTACTTTCTCAGGATCTATGCCCTTTTCTCTTTCCAGCGCTTTTAATACGTTAAGATAGTTCCACAACACATCGCCTAACTCGTCTTCCAAATGACAAAGGCGATCCTCACGAATCTCTTCGCGGACTTCATCAACTTCTTTGCCAATGGCCTCCAGATAAGTCTCTACGCCTTTAAACCAAGTGTTGGTTTGGTCATATTGAGATTTTCTCGTCGCAATTGCATACAGCTCATCAAATTTCTTCATTGCCTCTCCGTAGAACACGTTTTTATTTATGCCTTTTTAGGACGAATAAACTTCCCTTTAGCCGTCACTCTAACTTCGCTTTCGACCCGCAATTGAGCCACCAGTTGATATATACCGCGTCGTTCACCTTCACAGTGTGCAGTAATCGTGACTCGATCATCTAACTGAATAGGTGCATGGTAGCGCACATCCAACTGCGCCGTAAGGGCTTGAATGTCTCTAGATAACAAACAATGCGTCATTGCACCATCGAGAAGCGAACTGGCAATACCACCATGCAACAGGTCTGTGTAACCTTGATGACGCGGTAAAACGTGAAACTCTCCGACAACAGAGCCATCGGCTAGGTATTGGTAGTTCACGGCCAAAGAGTTCGGATTCACATTAATTGAAGAACAAACCGCACATTGATGATGAGACTCGTGAGTGTAATGACAGTAGCTGTTTGTGGACATGATAGTTACTCGGTTTCTCAAAAGAGTAACTAGCATATGCCAATAATTAAAAAGAAACGGCGAGTAATCTTTGTTTGCATGTTGCAGGGCCAGCAACCTCGCTTTTCATAACAATAAATAATCATTTTAATAATTAACGATAATTTCCAGTTTATTTAGAGTGGCGATATGGTTTGCATAGTGATTACGCAACGTTATGAAAAGGCGACTTATGAAGTTTCTCCACACGATGATCCGTGTAGCTGACCTAGACAAATCTATCGAATTTTATACAAAAGTTCTGGGAATGAGCGTTTTGGATCGTTTTGAAAACCAAGAATACCGTTACTCACTGGTGTTTGTTGGTAACCCTGATCAACCAGATGGCGCGACCATCGAGCTAACTTATAACTGGGATACCGACAGTTACGACTTGGGTAACGCATTCGGACACATGGCACTGGGGTCTGAAGATATTTACGCCGCTTGCGAAAAAATCAAAGCGCTTGGTGGCAACGTTACTCGCGAGCCAGGTCCAATGAAAGGCGGAGAAACTCACATCGCGTTCATTAAAGATCCCGATGGTTACCAAATCGAACTCATCCAAACTCACAAATAACGAGGTTTCCTATGACAGACGCATTATTTCAACCCATTCAACTTGGCTCTCTCTCATTAAAAAACCGTATCGTTATGCCTCCGATGACGCGCTCTCGTGCTTCTCAACCAGGTAATATCGCTAACGACATGATGGCGACCTACTATGCTCAACGTGCTGAAGCGGGCCTAATCGTTGCTGAAGGCACACAAATTTCGCCAATGGGTCAAGGCTATGCATGGACACCAGGCATTTACAGCCCAGAGCAAATTGCTGGCTGGAAAAAAGTAACTGATGCAGTGCACGAGAAAGGCGGCGTTATCTTCGCGCAATTATGGCACGTTGGTCGCGTGACTCACCCTGATAACATTGGCGGTGAGCAACCTATTTCTTCTTCTGCGCTAAAAGCAGAAAACGTGAAAGTATTTGTCGATAACGGCACAGACGAACCGGGTTTTGTCGATGTGGTTGAGCCACGTGAAATGACCAAACAAGACATCAAGAACGTTATTGAAGAGTACCGCCAAGCCGCACTAAACGCGATAGAAGCCGGATTCGATGGTATCGAGCTTCATGCAGCGAATGGCTACTTGGTTAACCAGTTTATCGATTCTGAAGCGAATAACCGCACCGATGAATACGGTGGTTCCATTGAAAACCGTCTGCGTTTTCTTGGTGAAGTGGTAGAGGCGATGACGCAAGCTATTGGCGCAGAGCGTGTTGGTGTTCGTCTTGCACCATTCACTTCGTTAAATGGCACCGTTGATAGTACGCCAGTAGAAACCTACACCGCCGCTGCAGCGCTGCTTGATAAACTCAATGTGGTTTACATTCACATTGCAGAAGTGGATTGGGACGACGCGCCAGACACTCCGCACGACTTTAAAACCGCAGTTCGTGAGGCGTATAAAGGCACACTGATCTATGCCGGTCGTTACAACGCAGAAAAGGCGCAACACGCGATTGAAAGTGGTTTAGCCGACATGATTGGCTTTGGCCGTCCGTTTGTTGCAAACCCAGACTTACCAAGCCGCATCAAGCATGGCTATCCACTGGCAGAACATGACCCTGCCACATTGTTCGGCGGCGGTGAAAAAGGCTTAGTGGACTACCCTGCGTACCACGCGGGTTAATTCATCTACGTAAAGCTGATTCGCAACTCGCGACAAACCAATAGCGAAACCAAAAGAACCTTGCTCTTCCCCCTGTAACGCCAAGATGCAGGGTTCTTTTTAGGCAAGCCACCAGAATTAACGTCTTTGACAAGATGTACAACCTCGACACGCAGAGCGCGTCGTTTTACTGAGCAAACTGCGTTGTACTTTACAGTAAGCATTCTTTAAAGCACGACGACCTGAAAACCAATCATCCGGTTTAGTGAGGATTAAGTAGCCGTTAAACCTCTTAACCAACTCGGTTCGATTGTTTTCGATAAATCGGCTATCAAACTCGATGTCGAAGTAATTCAAAGCCTCTTCGATACAAGTAAAGCTGGCAATTTTTTCCTGAATCGTATTCTCTGTCATCGTTTCTTTAGCGTAATCATTTTCAATGAAGTCTAAGTGCCTCGCGCTTTACGTTCTTTGATTTAGCGCTTCTTAAGATCATTCTTTATGGGGTTTCCATATTGAAATTCAATTTAGGAATTCGTTAACCCACCTAGCATTTTCATTTTGAAAATCACTTTAAGACACTGATTTAAATAAACATTATTTCTGGTTCATATTTTGCTCTACTTCATTAAACGGAATGTTGGAGCAACACGATATGACTTACAGAGCAGAAGTAGACGGATTAAGGGCGATTGCTGTCACGTTGGTGATTTTGTTTCATGCAGGAGTTGAGCAATTCGCTGGTGGCTTTATTGGCGTCGACGTGTTTTTTGTGATCAGCGGCTATTTGATCACCACCATCGTGATTAACGACTTAGAAAACCAGAAGTTCAGCCTTGGTGATTTTTATGAGCGACGCATTCGTCGCATACTCCCCCTCTTACTGGTGGTGATCGCCGTCAGCTATTTGATGTCTTGGTGGCTATTTTTGCCGCAAGCACACAAAGACGTTGGTCAGTTTGCAGTATCTTCCATTCTTTCCTCATCCAACATTCTTCTGTATTTAAAAGGCCACAATTACTTCGGTTTAGAAGATCAAGCCAACCCGCTGTTCCACACATGGAGCTTGGGCGTTGAAGAACAATACTACATTGTCATTCCTTTGCTACTCATGCTACTCGCTCGTGGTAAAAACGCGTTTTACCTGACTTTTTTTATCACGGTATTTGTGCTGAGTTTGATGACTATTGTCTACGCGAGCAACGATCCTGATTTCGCTTTTTACATGATCTTCTCTCGCGCTTGGGAGCTGGCAACCGGTTCATTACTCGCATTAGTGATGAGAAAAGTCCAAGTTCAATCTAACGATACTCTAGCAACCATTGGCATCGTTTTGATATTGGCTTCCGCGCTTTTGTTTGAAAAATCGCAAGATGGCGCGGGCATTACGCTGCTGGTGCCGGTCATCGGTAGCGCGTTGGTGATTTTGTTTGCCTCTAAAGGCAATGTCTGCGGTAGATTACTGAGCCTAAAGTGGGTCGTGTTCGTCGGCTTAATCAGCTACAGCTTATACTTGTGGCACATTCCATTATTTGTCTTTTACCGCTACGTGTTGGACACAACACAAGACGTCAATATCCCGCTTTACGTTATCGCTCTTTTTGTACTGTCTTACTTCACTTGGCGCTTTATTGAAAAGCCGTTCCGTAGCCGAAAAGCCATGAGCATGCGCACTGTGTCCGCGGTTATTGTGTTGTTGACGTTGCCCTTGCTAACGCTCGGCGTTATTGGTCATCAAAACGGTGGTTTTCCAGAAAGAAGCGCATTTTTCGAGGCCATGCGCGTTAACAACGGTTATGGTTTAGATTGCAACGGCAACACCAACGTTAACGATGTGTGCTCGTCTGCGCCGCAGCCCACCATCGCTGTGTTAGGCAATAGTCACAGCATGGTTTACGTGAAGCGTCTATCTGAAGTAACACCAACTGGCGTGGTGCAACTTACTCAAGATTCCTGTGCAGTCGGTTATGTCGACATCCTAGAAGCTGCTGGCTCAATTTCTTGCCGACAGTTCTTCAATGAGGCTGTCGATACCATTCTAAGTACCCCTTCCATTCGTCGCGTTGTTATCTCTTCTAATTTCAATAAAGAGCTTTCACAAGCCGATTATGAAGCATCATTAACCAAATTATTGAATGAACTGAAAGGAAAGGAAGTGGTCGTTTTCGGTCCAACCCCTTCTGCACCGTTTGCGGTAGGAGAATGCCTTTGGAAAGCGCGTTTGTTTGGCGAGACAGAAGAGTCTACCTGCGACTTTTCTCCCAAACAACATCACCCTCAAAACGTGGCGAAGTTAGTGAACTACTTTGAGCAATTTGAGCACGTTGAGTTTGTCGACTTGACCGATGCCATTTGCAGAAATGGCGTATGTCGAATGAGAGTTGGAGCAAACAATGCGATGTATACGGATGACAGCCATTTATCTTACAAAGGTGCTGAGTTGGTGCTTGGGCATTACCACAACAGTACAAATGAAGCGCAACAGTTCACTTACGACCGACAATAACCAAGGGAATAAACTTTTATGCTTCAGCGCTTATCTCAGGTAAGCGCTGAATGCTTTAAAGCAAGACAAAGCTAGGCGTCTATTTGAAAATGCGCGGATCAAACGCGAAATCGAGCTTTTCGGCTTTCTTGATGATCTCTTTCATTTTGGGATGATTTGGATTCACCACGTAGTTTTTATCACGAGGTGAAATCGTTGAAGGCACTTGCAGCGCGGCAAACTCTGGATGAGGATCATTGAGAAACTGATCACCAATGTACTGCGTAGACTCGCTCGCCGGTATTGCTCGCCACGTCACAGGGAGATCTTCTTCATCTAAGGTGGCGATGAGGTATTCTGGCATTTCAATACGATATAAATCGTAAAGTTTGGTGATAGCAGGATCGTTGTTTACGTGAACAAATACTTCCAACGAGCAAAGGGATTCCGATTCAGAGAAGTAGAGGGCTTCGGTTCCTTTTGAATTCCATCGCCCTCCAAACAACTTTGCGCCAACGGGGCTGAATGGCGTGTCAGCGAATTTCTTTTGTGTGAGACGATAGAGCTTCATATTACGAGAATACCCCGTGCTCTAAACGGCCGATCAAATCTTTTACGATTTCAAAATCCACCGTGGTCGAGACCATATCAAGTGGACGTTTTCCACCTAAGCCATACACATTCTCTCTCATCCATTTTAACGCGCGCTCTTCGTCGTCAAACAGTTCTGTCGCGAGTTTCAATAACATCGCTAATCGATAGATTGCATCACTTTCTTGCGTATTGAAGCGTTCATCGTTTTTTAGACGACGCTTGACCGTGCTGACAGGTATCAATGTGACGTTTTGAAACTCACTCTGAGAAAGCTTCACACGCTCAACAATATTGCGATACACCTTTGGCTCAAAGCCTTTGTGAACCGCATCAGTGCGACCTGTTTCAGAGTCTTCAATACCCAACATAAACCAGAAATTGGCTTTATGAGGTTGTTTCGGTTTGAAGCTTTTTAATGCTGCAGTTGCCATATCAAGCTCCTATGGTTCATATGGTCCAGTTATTATGGTTCAAATGAGCTTAACTTTCAATCAAAGTAACAATCAAAGTAAAAAGATAGGTAAAGAAAAAGGCGAGCTTTTCGCCCGCCTCTCTTACTTATTCATCAACCCATCTACCGACGGGCATCGTTTCACTTATTGCAAGTCAAAACGATCCGCGTTCATGACTTTCGTCCATGCGGCGATGAAGTCATGGATGAATTTTTCCTGATTATCATCTTGCGCATACACTTCCGCATACGAACGCAGGATCGAGTTTGAACCAAAGACAAGATCCACTCGAGTAGCCGTCCACTTCACAGCGTCGGTTTTACGATCACGGATTTCATATTGATTAGCACTCACTGGTTTCCACGTATATGCCATGTCAGTAAGGTTCACGAAGAAATCATTCGACAAAGTGCCTACTCGGTCAGTAAATACGCCCTCTTTTCCACCGCCGTAGTTACTGCCTAGAACGCGCATACCACCGATAAGTACCGTCATTTCTGGCGCCGTTAGCCCCATAAGCTGAGCACGATCTAATAAAAGCTCTTCTGGCTTAACCGCGTAGTCTTTCTTCAACCAATTTCGGAAACCGTCAGCAACAGGCTCAAGTACTTCGAACGATTCCACATCCGTCATCTCTTGGGTGGCATCACCTCGGCCTGGCGCGAATGGTACGGAAACATTATGACCTGCGGCACGCGCAGCCAGTTCAATACCTACGTTCCCAGCAAGCACGATAGCGTCTGCAACACTACAGCCCTCTTCTGCTGCTATTTTTTCTAGCACCGCAAGAACACGGCTTAGACGTTCAGGTTCGTTCCCTTGCCAATCTTTTTGCGGAGCCAAGCGAATTCTCGCGCCATTTGCACCGCCTCGGCGGTCAGAGCCACGGTAAGTACGCGCACTATCCCACGCCGTACTTACTAACTCACTAATGGATAGGCCACTTGCTTCAATTTTTGTTTTCACTAAATCGACATCGTAGTCTGTCTTACCTGCGGGCGTTGGGTCTTGCCAAATAAGATCTTCGCTTGGCACATCAGGGCCGAAATAACATGATTTTGGTCCTAGATCGCGGTGTGTCAACTTAAACCAGGCACGAGCAAAAACGTCATCAAAGTACGCAGGGTCATTTTGGAACTTTTCTGCAATCTTACGATATTCAGGGTCCATTTTGAGCGCCATATCGGCGTCGGTCATGATTGGATTGTAGCGCTTAGAACCGTCTTCAACATCGACAGGCTTGTCTTCTTCTTCAATGTCGATTGGCTCCCATTGCCATGCACCTGCTGGGCTCTTTTTCAGTTCCCAGTCATACTTAAATAGTAGGTGGAAGTATCCGTAGTCCCATTGTGTAGGGTGTGTTGTCCAAGCACCTTCAATGCCACTCGTTACCGCGTCACGGCCAATGCCACGTGTTTTGTGGTTAATCCAGCCAAGACCTTGCTCATGAACGTCTGCTGCTTCGGGCTCTGGGCCAAGGTTTGCGGCATCACCATTACCATGACACTTACCCACCGTGTGACCACCAGCTGTGAGCGCGACGGTTTCTTCATCGTTCATTGCCATTCGCGCAAAGGTCACTCGCATGTCATGTGCTGTTTTGAGAGGATCTGGGTTACCGTCTACCCCTTCAGGGTTCACATAGATAAGACCCATCATTACCGCAGCAAGCGGGTTTTCTAAATCTCGCTCACCAGAGTAGCGGCTGTTATCAGCGTCACTTGTGGCTAACCATTCTTGCTCAGACCCCCAGTAAGTGTCTTTTTCTGGGTGCCAAATGTCCTCTCGTCCAAACGCAAAGCCAAAGGTCTTAAAGCCCATGGATTCGTACGCCATGTTACCGGCAAGGACAATCAGGTCTGCCCAACTTAGTTTGTTGCCATATTTTTTCTTGATTGGCCATAAAAGGCGTCGAGCCTTATCGAGGTTGGCGTTATCTGGCCAAGAGTTGAGAGGAGCAAAGCGTTGGTTGCCTGTAGCAGCACCGCCACGGCCATCCGCAATACGATAACTGCCCGCTGCATGCCATGCCATTCGGATCATTAAACCACCGTAGTGTCCCCAGTCGGCAGGCCACCAGTCTTGGCTATCAGTCATTAAATCTTTTAAATCTTTTTTAAGTGCTTCGACATCTAGCTTTTTCAGTTCTTCTTTGTAATTAAAGTCCTGACCAAATGGGTTGGTTTTGGAGTCGTGTTGATGCAGGATGTCTAAGTTCAAGGCATTCGGCCACCAATCCATCACCGACTTATCTGTAGATGTTTGCCCACCATGCATAACTGGACATTTACCTACCGAACCGCCGTTTGCTTTGCTCATATAATGCTCCTTCGTGTCGTGGTTGTGGTAACCACTCTTTGTTATTCAATAAATCGAATATCCACCTCAAACAGCGTAGTTCATACACTGTTTTTTTAGTTAACGCCAAGTCAAAATTTCAAACATTTCAGCGAATAAATAATTGTTATCAAACATGTACCTATATGCAGAAAATATGGATAGAGATCAGTTTAAGTCCATACCTGAATACTTAATCCCAGACAGCCTCGCCATGTTGTGATCCCAGGTCGCTAAATCATGATGACTAAATTCACTCAGAGCGTGATGACCACAAGCCCTCGCCATGACTTTCATGAGCTCGACCGAGGATTCGAAGAAATTTTTCAGTTGCTGGGATGACTTTTCAACGTCGAGACGCTGCCTCAAATCGGCATTTTGTGTCGCAATGCCTGCAGGGCAATTATTGGTGTTGCAGATGCGAGCCGCGACACAACCGATCGATTGCATTGCACTGTTTGCTATCGCTACTCCGTCTGCTCCAAGTGCCAACGCTTTGACAAAATCCGTAGGAACTCGCAACCCACCAGTGATGATTAATGTGACGCTGTCACTTACACCTTTTTCATCTAAGTACTTACGTGCACGAGCTAATGCAGGGATGGTGGGCACACTAATATGATCACGGAACATAGTTGGCGCCGCACCCGTGCCACCACCGCGACCGTCTAAGATGATGTAATCAGCCCCAGCATCAAGCGCAAACTGAATGTCTTGCTCAATATGGTTGGCACTGAGTTTAAATCCAATTGGAATTCCGCCTGTGATGCCACGAACTCTGTCAGCAAACTTTCTGAAATCGTGAGTAGTGTGAAGATCTTTGAACGTTGGTGGTGATATCGCTGGTTGTCCCTCGGGGATGCCTCTCACCTGAGAGATCTTACCTACATTTTTATTTGCAGGCAGATGACCACCCGTGCCCGTTTTTGCTCCTTGCCCGCCTTTGAAGTGAAACGCCTGAACATTAAGAAGCTTAGATTCGTCGTAGCCAAATTGAGCACTAGCAAGCTCATAGAAATACCGTGAATTGGCGGCTTGCTCTTCCGGTAACATGCCACCCTCACCAGAGCAAATCCCAGTCCCTGCCAACTCTGCACCTTTTGCTAGTGCAATTTTCGCCTCTTCAGAAAGTGCGCCAAAACTCATGTCCGACACCAACAAAGGAATGGCGAGTCTGAGCGGCTTACGCGCGTTTGGTCCCACAATCAACTCGGTAGACACAGGAACGTCTTCCAACAACGGTTGTGTCGCCATTTGCGCCACCATGATTTGTATAGCATCCCAATGTGGTAGCAAATGCCTAGGAACCCCCATTGCAGCCATCGGACCATGATGACCGAGTTTAGAGAGTCCTTCTCTCGCTAATTGGTGGATAAACTCGAGGGTTGGTTCTTCTTGAGTAGCAGACGCTGTTGGTTTGTCTCTTTTCTCTCGCTTTTGTTCCGGTCCCTCTTTACCGACTTGCTCTGCGGTAAATCGCTTGTGTGTACCATCACAAAAAGGAGCATTGGCGGTATGCTTACATTGGCAGAGATAGGCATCTTCGTCTTTTTCCGCACTAAAGCTCATTGGCTTTAAGCCGGTTCCCGAATGAGACCCATCGCAGTAAGGTTGATTTTTAGAACGCCCACATCGGCAGAAGTAGTATTCTTGCCCAGCTTTCAACTCTACTTTGATCGGCTTGTTATCAGCGATGATTGGCTTGCTCATGTTGCCCCCTATTTATTATTGTTAACCATGCTTTCTCGCTGGCTTGCAATAAGCGTAGAACAGGAGCGTAAAGAGCGTCAGTGTAGCCGAGTAAAATGCGCGATTGTCGCCCGACTAACCTATACTTTTTATGGGTCTCATACACGTGGAGGCTATATGACGATTGCAACCCGATTAGATGAATATTTGACTGAGCATAACATTCACTTTCAAACCGTGAATCATAGCCACAGTCATAGCTCGCTACAAAGTGGTGTTGCAGCAGGTGTGCCTTTAATGAATATCGCAAAAGGTGTGATTCTTGAGGATCATGAAGGGCGTCATATGATGGCGGTCTTACCTGCCAACAACAAAATCAGTTTGTCGAGATTAAACGACGAGTTTAACGCCACCTTCCACTTGGTGAAAGAGCGTATGGTTTACCGACTCTTCACCGATTGTGAACACGGCGCTATTCCACCGATTGGTAGTCCTTACCACATGTCGACAGTTTGCGATGAAAGATTAGCAAATTTGGAACATGTCTATCTCGAAGCTGGCGATCATGAAACTCTGATTAAGCTGGACAGAAAGGCGTTTAAAGAACTGATGAACGACTGTAGATATCTAAGATTCAGCAGTGAAGTTCAGCATTAAACTTGCCAAAACCTCTCGACATTTCCTGAACAAGGCTCTTTCAACAAGAGCCTTTCTTTGTTTTGTTGGTAGCACGCGAAGGAAGTTTCTCGGACTTTGGTGCTCAGCGTTTCAGAGCACATAGAAACAAAAAACCGCCTATTCGGGCGGTTTTTTATCAATCAAATCATAATTATTATCGAACAAAGATCTTTTGGATCGCTTTTATCGCCATAGCCCTACGGCGCATTAATACGCTCGTTCTTGGCAACCATTTCGGTGTGTGAAGAATGGTTTTCGCATGACTAAAAGTTCTGAATCCTTCCTCTCCGTGATAATGCCCAATACCCGATTCACCAACGCCACCAAAAGGCGCATCTTCAGCGCCAACATGTAAAACCGTATCATTAACGCCGACGCCACCGCTGTGGGTGTTGCGTACAATATGTTTGATAGTCGATTTGTCGTCCGACATAACATACAGCGCAAGTGGTCTTTGGTGCTGATTAATGTAGTCAATCGCTTCATCAACGGCATTGTAGGGCTTAACAGGTAGAAATAGCCCGAAGATCTCCTCTTGCATGATTCGCATATTCGGCGACACATCCGTGACCAAATGAGGATACAGAAGTCGTTCCTCTTGGGGCGACGCCTCAACAGTGTGAAGGTTAGCACCTTGCGCTTTTGCATCCTCAAGTAGTGCAGTCAAACGATCATATTGTCGTTGGTTGACAATATGGGTCAGCTTTTGATTCTTGTTGGATTTTAAATAGAGCTTTTCAAAACGTTTTAAGAATAGCGAAATGAACTCTTCGACACGTTCTTGCGGTACAAATGCGTAGTCAGGCGCGACACAAATCTGGCCTGCATTAATGCATTTACCAAACAAGATAGCATCAACGGCTTTCTTCATGTCTGCATCTTTTGCAATGATCACCGGGGACTTTCCACCCAACTCTAACGTCACCGGGGTAAGGTTTTCCGCTGCCGCTTTTGCCACTGCGCGACCAACACTCGTAGAACCCGTGAACAAAAGGTGATCGAATGGCAGTTGGCTGAATGCTTGTGCGACGTCTGCTTCACCCTCAAAAACTTCGACATACTCAGACAACCCACGGCAAATATCGACGATGACTTTATTGGTTTTTGGCGTAAATTCGCTGAGCTTCATCATCACGCGGTTGCCAGCAGCCAATGCTGTCACTAAAGGCGCAAGGCTCAAAATCACAGGAAAGTTCCACGGTGAAATGATCCCGACGACACCTAACGGTTGATACTGAACGGTGACTTTAGAAGGTGCGAGCAATAAGCCGGATTCGCGCTTGCTGGGTTTGCACCATTTTTTTAGTCGTTTGAGGGTATAATTAATATGCGAGACCGTTGGCAAAACGTCGGTCATAGCGGTATCAAATTCTGAGCGATAGCCAAAATCGTCACTTAACGCTTCAACCAGAGCTTGTTTGTTCTCAAGCAGCGATTTTTTTAACAAAACGAGGCGCTGTTTACGTTCATCTAAACTAGGATAAGGCTCGGCTGCATATGCCGCTTTTAAGCGTTCGAGGCTTTGCTGTAACAAGTTATCTACTTCAACCTCTGTGATTGCGTTCATGATGCTTCTCCTAGCCTAGTTTCTACCAATGACGCCCCAAGTTAACACGAGCGCAACAATGTTACTATTGTAGCGCTCGTGAAGTTAGAGTTCGAACTCTGATTAAAATATCTCTAGGGTGGATACTACGTCAAACGTAGTTCATAAATGCCTAGTCGTTGAGAGCGGTCAAGCATATCGAACTCATGATCAACGTATTCTTTTAATGTGGCGCCTGCACGCTCAGCAATATTGATGCTAGCGATGTTATCTTCCATACAATGGAACTGAATGAATTGTGCGTGCCCTTTCTTCTTCAAGAAAGGGATCAATACTGCGAGTACTTGATCAATCACACGATGGCCTCGCCCATTGTTAGCAAGCCAGTAGCCAATTTCAGTAACACGTGTATGTGAATCCACACCTTTAATGCCAATAACACCCGTAAGCTGCTCATCAAAATAAATTGCACACCAGTGGGAATCCAGCGCGTTACTGTTCACTCGCTGGGAAATGTAGTTCACGGCCTCTCGATGATTCGTGACAGAATCCGTCCAAGGTAGATAGCCCTCAAGGCTCTCTCGGTGAGTGTTCACAACCTCTAGTAAAGCGGACGCGTGTTTCGTATTAAGGGGCTCAATTGAGATCCTTTGCGAGACGGAAAAACGCTTCTGTAAGTGATTTCCTTGATACGTCTCTTGGCATGTGACTTCATCCATAGATGTTATTCCTTTTTATTGTGAACGCTCAGCGCAAATCCTAACGCTTCATTTTATGAGAACAAACCTCTCTATAAAAACTAATCAAAGCCGTTGCCGTTCATTTAGCCCTTTTGATCGATCAGCGTAAATGGCGTTAGTGATGCCACATCTACATAATGCTTCCATACATGTTCATAGAGGTGATGCTGATTGGCAAACGGAGCCAGCTGCTTAGCTTCTTCAATCGTACACCAGCGATACTCTGTATGCTCTTCGTTAAGAACAACTGATTGGTTAGGCGGACAAAATAGCACAAAACATGGGATAACCATGATACGGTTATTTTTTGCTTCGTAGAACTGCTCTAGAAAGTCTGCTGTATGTAACTCAACTTGGTCAATTAGTGTCTCTTCTTTTAACTCTCTTAAAATGGTTTGCCACCCGGCTTCACCCGCTTCGATACCACCTGCAACATGGCACCAATAGCCACCTTTTACGCGTTTGAGTAACAGCATTTTTTCTATGCCATCAATTTTTGAAATGACAACGCCTGAAACATGCGTTGCTTTTATCGGGATCATGTAAGCTCCTTAAATATCGAGTTTTTATTGTTACGCTGAAGAGAGGCAGATTAATTGCTACGTATTCTACTGTTTATTCATCTTGTCGACAGAAGTGTTTGAGTTGAGAGGATTTAATCGCTAACTAAGTATGCTAAAGTGAGATCTGTCGCAACAAATGAGCAGTAAAATGTCCAATTCATTCAACACTATGATTCCCATCGGTGTGCGCTTTATGGTGCTTTCCGCGTTCGGCTTTGCTCTGATGTCGGCTACAGTAAAGCACGTCGGCAACTACGGTATCCCCGTTTTTGAAATCGTTGCAGCAAGAGCGCTCGTTTCACTTATCATTAGTTATTTCGATGTAAAGCGAAAACGAATTTCTGTATGGGGCAATAATAAGCCATTACTATTTGCACGCGGTGCTGTGGGCACGATGGCTCTGATGTGTGTATATTATTCAGTGACCACCTTACCTTTGGCAGAAGCGACGATATTCCAGTATATTCATCCGGTATTTACTGCACTACTCGCCGTATTTTTCTTGAAAGAGCGCATCCAGCCGTCAACTTTCCTTTGTATTGCGTTGTGCTTACTCGGCATCTATATCATGGTAAGCCCAGAAACTGGGCAAGGCTCAGATAGCGCTTTACCAATGTTTAGCGTCATGATTGCGATCTTAGGCGCATTTGGTAGCTCAATTGCCTACGTCATTGTCAGAAAACTGAGTCAGACAGAAGACAGCTCAGTGATCATTTTCTATTTCCCGTTGGTTGCTCTCCCCGCTTCACTCTTACTGATTGGC
This sequence comes from Vibrio sp. 1641, assembly GCF_033339995.1. Taxonomy (NCBI): domain Bacteria; kingdom Pseudomonadati; phylum Pseudomonadota; class Gammaproteobacteria; order Vibrionales; family Vibrionaceae; genus Vibrio; species Vibrio sp. 1641. The sequence goes on along the minus strand of NZ_JAWOVP010000002.1, from coordinate 644,700 downwards.
GACGATTTTGTAATGCCCGATCTATATCTGACTTTCATGTTGGTTCTAGTTGGTGTCTTTACCCAAATTGGGCAATTGGGGTTAACCAAAGCGATGCAAACTCAACAAGCGGGTAAAGCCTCCGCTTATTCGTATATCCAGATCGTATTTTCTGTGTTGTTAGGCATCATTTTCTTTGGCGAGGTTCCGATCATTTGGACGTACGTCGGTGGCGGTCTGATTGTTACAGGCGCATTAATTAATGCGTTTGGTCATCACTTACGGTTACCTTTTATTAAGCGCAACGCTTGATATACCTACCCAGAACCGTAAACACGACATTTAGAAAAACAGCCAGAGTGACTCTGGCTGTTTTGTGTTTAGCCTAACGTTAAGCTGATATTTTTAACCCTGCGATACCAGCGACAATCATTAGCAAGCTTAAGGCTTTGATAAGTGTTGCTGGCTCATTGAACAGATAAATACTCACGACTGCCGTGCCTATTGCGCCAATCCCTACCCATACGCCATAAGCAATGCCTAAAGGCAAGGTTCTTAACGCAATGCCAAGCAACCAAAAGCTCAATAACATAAAGACAATAGTGAATGCCGAAGCACCGAATTTGGTAAACCCTTGTGAATATTTAAGACCGACAGCCCATGCGATTTCACACAAGCCCGCAATGAAGAGAATTCCCCAAGCCATGTCACATTTCCCAACGAGATGGGGTCGTCCCCGAGAAAAGATAGAGCGGTGAGGTCGTCCTCACTTCTGATTGACTGCTTATTATATACAGAAATTTGAACATAAAAAATAAAACACGGCGATAAGCATACAACTCAAACATCTCATGCACGCTTAAATTCTACGCTTTTCTTTTTAACGGTGGCGGACTCTCTATTTCGCATCAATAACGACACCGTTTTTTAACAATTTACATATAACCTTCTGGTGTTGAAAGTGTTGCATTTATTGCACAAATCACACAAAAACTAATTGAACATGTAAATATGAAAACGTTTGTGTGACTAATATCGCTTAAAACAATGACTGATGACTTTAATATTCAGCCGAATTAATTATAAGGTATGACGTACCCATGAAAGCAATCAAAACCTCTATCGCTGTCCTTGTTGGCGCCGCTCTACTATCTGGATGTAATGACGATACTGAATACGTCAATGTTCAGCCTAAAGAAGTAAAAATAGCGACTTACAACCTCTCTTTTGACCGCGCTACCTTCGAAACTTTGGTAGATGAAATGCAAATTGAACCAACGCAGCAAGCTGCGTTGGTCACCTCTTATTTAGACGGTTCAATCGCAGCCGAAGACAAAACCACTGCGGAAAAAGTCATTCAAATTCGTAACGTTGCAGCAATCATTCAAAAGAATCGTCCTGATGTTCTTATGATGGCGGAATACAACAACGACGGAACAGGCGAAAACAAAGCAGCCATTGAAGGATTCCAGAAGAACTACTTGTCTGTCGCGCAAAGTATCGATGGCGCGGGCGGTGAAGCAAACCTTGAGCCTATTGAATACCCTTATGCTGAATCTTATTCAACTAATACAGGGTTGTTGAGTGAGTTTGATCTCGACAACAACGGAACCGCAGGTCAAATGCCAGGTGATGCATGGGGCTTTGGCATGTACCATGGTCAATATGCATTTGCCCTTATGTCTAAGTATAAAATTGACACAGCAAACACACGTACATTCCAAGCATTTAAATGGAAAGATATGGAAGGTGCGACAATTCCAACCATTACTATCTGTGACGGTTCGCAAAAGATTCCAGACGGCATGAAGTGTGGTGATGAATGGTACTCAGCGGAAGAGTGGGATCAAGTGCGTCTATCTTCGAAAAATCACGTCGACGCGCCAATCATCATTCCAACTCGCAATGGCGAGGAAGTTGTACACTTGTTGATGTCTCATCCTACTCCACCAGTATTCGACACCGGTAAAAACAAAGCGCAAAACGCAGCAGAAGTGGAGTTTTGGCATCATTACATTCAAGGCAAAGACTATTTTTACGACGATGCGGGTAAAACAGGTGGCTTAACGAACGGCGCTAAATTCGTAATGATGGGTGATCAAAACCTTGATCCAGTGGCTGGTGACGGCATTAGCTCTGTAATGCAGAAGCTGCATAACGATCCATTAGTTAACCAAACCGTGATGAATGGTGAGCTTTACCCAACAAGCTTTGGTGCAGCTGAACACGCTGTTGACCGCAGTTCAACTCACCCATATCCGAATCGCATCACTTCAACGTTTGGCTTAGGGGTAGACTATGCCTTGCCTTCAGCAAATTTGAATGTAATAGACTCTGGTGTGTACTGGTCAGCGTCTTATGAAGAAGGCCGTAAACTATTTAACGATGCACGTATCGGTAAGTATGGTGATGGTAAGGATGTATCTTCCGACCATCGCATGATCTGGATTAAAGCACAGTTCTAGACTGCATAAAAAAAAAGCCAACCACAAGGAGTCGTGATTGGCTGTATATATTTGTGAACAAGATGGTTCACTAACAACGTCAGTTGGCTAGGTGACCCTCGGCTTAGAAAGGGTCACTCATACTAAAGCATGAGACGTGCCAACTTTTCAGTGCACAAAAACAGGTTGTTATTTAATCACTTTCATTAAAACTTAACCAATAGCTACTGTTTGCTCACAGAATAAATTGCAATTTGCAAACTACCATTGGCATTTCGCAATAAACCTGATCTTTAGCTCTTGCTTTTATTGCTTCCTAGCTAAGTCGCGTGCAAGGATTAACGCAAGTCCGAATACTTGTAAGAAGAGTCCGATATTCTTGTACCAAGCGATCTTTTCATCCTGCTTTGCCATTACCTCATTGAGCTCTACATTCTCAATGTAGTAATTATCGATGCGGTCTCTATACGAAGCTTGTGCCTGATTTATCTTTGATATTAGTTGAGGAAGTTGATCAATTTTTATTTCATCCGACTCGTTATGAACCCAAGAAGATAAATGACCTGCTAATACCTCTTCTAGCTCTAAAGGTATCGCTACGCTCTGACTTATGTGCACATGCAGCAGTAAAGCTTCTCTTTTCCTTTCTAGGGTTTCCACACTGTTCCATGCGAGTTGGATGGAATACAAGTTTTCTGCTGTTTGCTCTGCGAGCTGCGAGTGCTGTTTACCCAACTTATCAAGGACTAAGCTAGTAACGATGATCGCGCCAATATTCAGTACTAATCCAATCAGAACGAGTACCCAAGGTGGTGGAATGTAACGTCGCAGACTTACCATAACTTATCGTATGGCAGGTAAATCATATTTAACACAACCAATGAAAGTATCACCAGAAATGTCACCTGCATCCCTCTAATGCGCTTTTTCAAGTCTTTTTTCAATATGCCTTTAGCATGAATAACTCGACCAATTACAAAAATAATACCGGTGAGATGTATCCATGTTGGGTAAGCACTATTGAATTCTAAAAGTGCCATTAAAATCAGGGTGATGGGGATATATTCTGTCGCATTACTCTGGGCACTACGAGCAATTTGTAGAGCCTCTACCCCACCATCTGCATAAGCAATTTGATTTAAGCGACGTTGCTTAATTACTTGAACAGCCAACCAAATAATGAGTATTGCGAGAATGTTGGCATACAGAGCTGTGATCATATGTCGTCCTTCTTGATCTGGTTTTCACTTATATAAGCGTGTCACTTGGCTATAACTATAGCGGTATCATTATGATAATGCGTCAAATAATCTCAAGTTATGATTTCTATTCGGGCAAAAAACGAAAGCCAATGCTTCATGACATTAAAAATGCCCTCGAATGGAGGGCATAAGAATAAAGAAGCTAATATGTGAGAATATTGAAACCACTATAAGGGGTGTTTGACCAGCTTTTTGCGCCGATGCCCTTTGATAATACTTTCAAAAATTGTGAACAACAGCCCTACCCAAATAAATGCAAAGGTCACCGCTTTCACTTCGTCAAACAACTCGCCAAAAAACATAACTGCCAACACAAACTGCAAGCTTGGCTCGATGTATTGCATTAGACCGACGGTTGATAAATTAGTTATACGTATTGCGATAGAATAAAATACGAGTGGTAAAAGTGTGATAGGTGCACTGCCAAAATACAAAAGCAATGTTGTGGTATCTGTGCCCGAAGCCAGTTCACCAGTTGCCCATTGTTTATAGAGCAAATATGCGAGTGCAACTGGAGTCAGTAACAACGCCTCAACAAACAAGGTTGTACTCCAGTCATAATTTATCTTCTTCTTGTACAGCCCATACAAAGCAAAGAACAACCCCATCGTTAGTGCGATAACGGGTAGCTGACCATAGTGAATCACTTGATACATAACACCAATTGTTGCCAGCACGATTGCAATAAGCTTGCCTATTGAGAGCTTATCCCCAAGAATAAATACGCCCAGTGCAACAGATACTAATGGTCCAATAAAGAAGCCTAAGCTGGCATCGATGACCCGATGATGGGTCAAAGCCCAAGTGAACGCACTCCAAGAAATACACATCAAACTGCTCGCCACAAACGTGTACCACAAGGATTTTTTATCAAGCCAGATTTCTTTCCAATTCAGCCCTCGATGGGTTATCCCAAGTACAATTAGAAACCCGACAGGTACAGACCCAATGATTCGCCATGCTAGCAACTCATCCATAGAAGCATTTGGTAAATAACGATAATAAATTGGTAGCAATCCCCAGATCACAAAGGAGAATGCTGCCATAAAAGTGCCATAACGAGTGTTATTCATAAAACTATCGCCCATCTAAACGACCAATTTGGCGTAAGTAAACAAGTCCGCCATACATAAAAAGGAATGCAATCCCGCAGTGACTTTATGATGCAGATGGCATTATTGGCTCAACGCTTGTACGACGGCGGTAAAGCCACTCACAAAACACAACATAAGTGCCCCAAACCGAATCTTTTCTTTTGGTAACGACTGGGTAGTTTTCATTGCTAGCCAGTAACCAAGCGCCGCAGCAGGTAATAGAGGAATAGTAATGACCAAATGATGCAATGTGAAGAAGCCCACTGGGATTTGTACTATTAGTGAAATAATCGAACTGAAAACAAAAAAAGCCGATAAATTACCGCGTAACTGATTCGCTTCTTGATGCTGCAACAATAACGCCATCGGAGGACCTCCAATCGCAGAACTGGTACCAAACAACCCAGAAAAGAAACCAGCACATGTCATACGCGAAGGCGTAGGCTCAACCCGAAACGGTAAAACACTCACCAAGACTGCAAACAGCACCAACAAACCAATCCAAAGCGTGAGAGTTTGTGTAGATACAAAAAAGAGTAGCAAGCCACCAGCAATTGATCCCGGCACTCGCCCAATCAACGCCATCTTTAAGCCGCCGATCTCAACACTACTGCGGTGCTTCATCGCATTCATCAACGAAATAAATAACGCGACTAAACAGATTGGCGCAGGAACATATTCTGGCGCCCAAAGAATCAGTAAAGGTGCGGCAACAATAGCCAAGCCAAAACCGATTGCGGTCTGGACATAAGAGCCAAGAAATATCAAACCTATTGCAAGGAAGTTTATCGAATCGAATTCCATTTAGATTATTCTTATATTTGAAAAATAAACACAAAACCAAAGCACATTCGCATGATGAATGCCTCAGGCACACTGCGATATGAATTCCGCGTAGCATTCATCAAAGTGAATAAAAAGACAATCCATTTGTGCGGTTCGCCCTCATTTGCATTTTGTATTTCATTCCGCTGATGTACATGTTTGCTTACATCGAAGAGGATTCATGCTCGCCTGTTCACGCAGCATTTCTTCAGCGGAATTTTATATGGGCCACCGCAGACTCCAAACGAGAGTTACACCTTAGATATTCTTCCCTGCCCTCAATAAAAATAAGGCTGCCAATCGGCAGCCTTATTTGTTTCATCTGATCGGTTTTTTACGCAAAGTTAAACACGTATTTATCCATCATATTCACCATGCGGCCAATCTCTGGCTTGGTAATCGTATCATTTGCGCCAAGAGATAGTGCTTTCGCTCGGTTATCCTCACTCATCAATGACGAGAACATAATGATCGGCATTTCATGAAACGCTTCGGTATCGCGTAGTCTCTTCACTAAGTGCATACCATCCATTCGAGGCATTTCTACGTCCGTAACCACCGCATCTAATAGCTCTTTAACTGGCAAGTTTTCTTCTTTCGCGACCTCGATCAAGCTCATCAACTTCTCATGCGCCTCACCACCGTCTTTACATGTGATCACATTGTAACCTGAAGAAGCTAATGTATCTTGGATCAAAGAGCGAATAAATGCTGAGTCATCCACCACCATGATCGTTTTAGCATTACGCTTACCGACCATTCTCTGGTTGAGATCCACCGACTTGTCCCCTTTCACATCGTATTTTTCCATACTCAGTTCTGGGTTGATGTCTGCGATGATTTTTTCAAAGTCGAGAATCATGATCAGGTTGCCTTCTTTACGGACAACGGCTACTACACAATCTTGTTCGCCCGCTTCCAAAAACTGACTTGGTGATTCCACATCATTCCAAGAGATACGATGAATACGCGAAATGCTGTCAATTAAGAAGCCATTGGTCATTTTGTTGAAATCCGTAACGATTACAAACTTGCGCTCCAGATCTTGTCGTGTTGGCACACCTAACCAACCAGCTAAATCCACTAAAGGCGTCAGTACATCTCTGGATGAGAACACACCAATCATATGAGGTTGTGCGTTTGGATAATCGGTTGTTTCTGGCACGCGAATCACTTCTCGTACTTTCGCAACGTTAATGCCGTAATAACAAGTTTTTGTGCTGCCATCTGGCAATGTTTTTTCTAAATGAAACTCGATGATTTCAAGCTCATTGGTACCACTTTCTGTCAAAATGGTGCTGGTTACGTTACTCATAAAGCCAATTATCCAACCAAAAATACGCATCAGAAAAGTTTGATGCAAACGCCATGAGAAGCCGTTCTCTGGCTAAAAATCCAAAAGTCCTTTGTAGTCGTTACAACAAAATTTGTAAACCATCAAAAGGACGGCTAACGCACATTTCCATACCAAACCATGTAAAATTGTCTCATTTTTGAACACGACATTATGAGTGGCCAAAGTGCGAATTAACACCTCCACTTTTAGCGGCAGAGTCAATGAAAAGTTTAGAAATAATTTGAAGTAATGTTCAGCGTCAATAGCCAAACCTATCTAACAGATATCAGTACAAAGTTGGCTACTGTGCTCATGCCTGGTGTATAACAAGCTCTCTTCAAGTGGCATGGTATAAAACTGCGCTTGTGAACACACGGGTTTAAATCGAAGCGCTAGAGGCATCGCAAGAAAATCTGAAGGCATAGAACACTGAAAGAACACTTTCAGTTTGTTAGTTTTCTGTCAGCGTAAGTTTTAAGCAATCATCCTATCACTAGGTATTTCAATACCTGACATCGCTATTCCCATAATCAAGACACTGATTTTCACTTTTGGAAAGAGTCATTTTCCTTCCTCTTAGCAAGGTTTTTCCTACAATCCTATTCATCCAATTGCGCTGTCGCCTGACAGCACACTAGTTGATGTATTAGGTGAGGTTAACTTTGAATAATGTTCTTATTATCGACGCTCAACCATTGTATAGCGAAGCACTTGCTTCTCTAGTTGAATCCGTAATCAACGCAGCTGAAGTGATTCAAACCACTGACAGTGCGGAAGTGATGGATCTTGTTCGAGGCCAAAAGATTGATTTGATTATTCTAGACGTAGTGCTTGGCGACCGCGATGGTATGCGTTTAGCCAAAAACATTTTAGCGACGGGATATCGTGGCCGACTGTTATTTGTTTCTTCACGCGACTACTCGAGTCTTTCTAAAGCAGCGTACGAAATGGGCGCCAACGGCTTCTTAAGCAAACATGAAACAAGAGAGACCATTATCGACGCAATTGTGAGTGTTTCACGCGGTTACTCAATGTTTAAGTCGACTCACACACCATCGTCGGGTAACGTAACACTTTCAAATCGCGAAGCCATGGTGTTCCATTATCTTGTACAAGGCTACTCAAATAAGAAGATTTCTGAACAACTTTCACTCAGCGCTAAAACAATCAGCACCTACAAAACGCGTATTCTGAAAAAGTACCATGCGGACACGTTGATTGAACTTCTGCATACTATTCCTCAGTCAGAAAACATTGAGTTTTGCCGCTAAGCGCTCATGTATTTTGCAATAGCACCGATTAACAACTGGTGCATTGCATCATGTCTTAAGCTTTGCTTCACCTGTACAACCACTTTTGGCCAGCCATCTGGGTAAAAATGCTCTGGCACTCTTATAAATTTATATCCATCAATTGGCGCCTGATATTCAAGTAATACGGTTGCGGCGCTTTTTTGCTTAATTAGCTTCAATACGCTGCTTACGTTGTCTAGAGCCGCAATACGGTTGATGACCATACCGTGGCTTTCCATTGCACGCTTAACGAGCTGCTCTTTCTCTTTCCAACCGATAATCTCTAACATGATAAAGGGAAGTTTGGCTGCTTCTTCCAGGGTGGTAATTCCCAGCTCTTCAGGGACAACTACCACAGCAGGTGCATAGCCGATGAACTTCTGATAAACAGATTTCGGAACATCCTCGTTGAAGTAATGTAACTGCGCATCCACTTTGCCTAGGATTATCTCTTCTATCGTATACTCTGTAATCGTTGCTATCGAAATGTGCGCCTTGGGAAACAGCACCATTAAATCCATTGCAAGTAAATGCCCAAATGAGTATTGAGCGGTTTGCGGTAAACAAATGGTGATGTCTTTTTCGTAATTTTCCGGTTCAAACTCATCTCTAATTAGACAAGTTTCAAGCTTCTCTAGTGCATCGGAAATTTTAGGTAATTGACGTTTTAAATAGTCCGTTGGTTCCATGTGATGAGGATGCCGAATAAACAATTCATCGTTTAGCTGGAGTCGCAATCGGGCAAGGTATTTGCTAATTGACGCTTCACTCTTCCCCATCGCTTTCGCAACGGGCTTGAGCTGACGGTGCTTATCCAGTAAGACAAGTATTTTAAGTAAGTTTAAGTCGAGATCTTTGTTCACGTGCGACACCAGATGTAAGGTCGAGAATAAATAGAGCAATCACTATTTGTTGACTGCTCTAATATAAAAGACCACTCATTCTGTTTGGTCAAATTAATCAAACAGTTATGTCATGGTTATGTTCCGTAACTTAACATTGAGTCAATACCAGACCTGCTTAATGAGACTTTTGTCTGTGTTTTTTCATCTCATAGAGATCTTCATCTGCACGTACAATAACGTCCTGAAGCGTTTCGTGTAATTCATTCGCCGCGATACCAGTACTCACACTAACTTCGATATCCAAGGTTTTTAGTCGGTTATCTTTAACGACACTACGAAGCTTCTTCGCCAATATTGAAGATTGGCTGATACTGCAACCCGGCAGAATCGCAACAAACTCATCACCACCAGTTCGAACTAGATAATCACTATTTCGAAACACTTTAGACATAGCATCAGCAATAATCCCAATAACTTCGTCCCCTACATGGTGACCGTAATGGTCATTGATTCGCTTGATCCTATCGCCATCTATTGCAATGACGGAATATGGCGCGGTTTCCAAACGACGTTTGAATTCGCTATCTTGAAAGACTCTGCGGTTAAACAATCCCGTTAAATCATCTTTCGTCACGTTCGTCAGTGCTTTCGCGAGGCGAAGTTTGCTCTCTTTAGATTCATAAGCTTTGTTGTAATACGCTAAGGTTACGAAAAAGAGGATGATAAACAAGAACACGTAATCCAATACAATTTTGCTGAATGGGTACATGTAAACGATAAGATTGTTGTTGTCTGCGACATATGATTGGGTGTACGCGAATGATGGAAAGGGGTAGCCAGCGAAATAAATCACCATTTGTTTGTTCCCATTCGCTATTTGAACATCCACCGCTTTCCCATCATTATAAAGCGGTGAGAGGTATAATTGTTCCGAGAACTCTCCCACTAACTCACCTTGAAAGTAAACCGGACTCATGATGCTTATCGCCATGTCATCGGAGTATGTCGTTTTAAATGGTAGGGAAAACAATACCCGGTCCGTTAGTTGCTCTTTCCACGCGGCTAACACACAAGAATAGTTACTTTTACACCAATCAACATCAAATGTGGCTTTCACTCCCTCTAGCGCTTCAATCGGTCTCTCTAAGATGAGTTTGTTTCCAGTATAAGAACGAAAATACATAACGGCATTTTGTCGATTGAACGCATTTGATAAATACGCTTCAGCCTGATGAAGCGATTTCCGTGCAACAGCTTCAACGTAATTAAGTTTTTCATAACGTGACAGGGAGTAAATCGCATCTTGAAAGCTCAGCTCTGTTTGCGCTTCTACTTCACTCACGCTCATGCCTTTGTATTGCTCGAGCTGCGCTTCCGTCAATAGCCCCATGAGAATTACTTTTTGTTTTATTTTGGCTAAATTATTCGCGTAAGTGTTGAACTGCTTTACTTCATAAGAAATTAACACCGCACCAATCATTGTGACAGAAGTGACGAATAGTAATGTTGCGATGAAAAGAGACAACGCGATACTTTTAAGTGTCATGATGCGGTCTTACGCCCCCGCCACTCTTGTTAGCTCAACAATGTTCTTTACGTTAAATTTATCCAATAGACGACGTTTGTATGTGCTGACTGTTTTGTCACTTATTGATAGCACTGAAGCGATTTCTCTATTGGACTTTCCTTGTAGTAAATACTTCATTACTGCGCTTTCTCTGCTTGAAAGTTGTGGCATTTCTCGAACGCTGTTAACAACTTGCTTAAATTTGAAGAAGGTATACCCCTTCTCTACCGCTTCTATCGCGTCTTTAAGAATGTCGTGATTTTCCGATTTACACACATAGCCATCAGCGCCAGAACGAAAAGCCATTTGGCTGTACATTTGGCTAGTTTCAGCGGAGAAGAAAATGACTTTGCCTTCATAACCATGGGATTTGATACGTTTGTAGAAATCAAACCCATCGCAATCTGCCAAGTTCACATCTAAGATCAACAGTTGAATTTCTTCCTTTTTCAATATTTGTAATGCCATCTTCGCTGATGTTGCAGTAAATACCCCATTTGTTTTCCCTAACTCTTCCAACAACGACTTGATTGCAACACAAACGAGAGGATGATCGTCAAAGATCAAGTAATTCAATTTATTCATATCTTTCATTTAGTATGGTTATGGCTTCTAGTGGCATGGGTTTATCAATGTAGAAGCCTTGGCAAAGATCAATCCCATACTCACGTATCGCTTGCAATGTGACTTCGTCTTCAATACCTTCCGCGACCAGTCGTATATTCAAACTTTTCGCTAACGCGCAAATAGCAACAACGATGTTGCGTTTTTTGATGTCGCATTCGACACCTTGTACAAACGAACGATCGATTTTTAACTCGTTGAATGGCAGTTGAGCCAGTTTTTCAAACGTTGATGAACCCGTGCCAAAATCATCTATTGAGACAGTGACACCGTTCATCCTCAACTTGAGTAAATTCTTGTACAGGGACGCGCTAGTCTGAAATGTATCTCGCTCTGTAATTTCAATGGTGATTTGTGATGGGTCAATCTCGCTCTCTAAACATTGCTGTAAAAAGTAATGAGAGAACGCCGTATCTTCTAAATTTTCATGGTCTACATTGATGGATACGTTTTGCGTCAATCCGCGGTGTTTCATGTCATAGATAACATTACTCAATACAGCTTGAAACAACTCTCCAGAAAGGCGGCAACGCTCTACAATTGGCAAAAAATAATGAGGGGGTAACACACCATAAATAGGATGATTCCAACGCGCGAGCGCTTCATACCCAAGCACTTCCCCACTTTGCACATCGACTAAAGGCTGGTAATAATTTTTCACTCGCCCTTCAGCCAGAGCAAACAGGAATTCTTGATCTTCCACTTCAATAGGTTGAGCAAAGCTGACTTGTTTCGCTTTTTCATCTTTTATTTTACCCAACAAATCAACGACTTCATTTTCATCGTATGGCTTAGGCAGCTTCCCTAATACTTCAAAGCTAAATCCCTCGCACATGGCTCTTACCGCAGAAATAATGGTCAATTCCATTGCACTGACCAGTACAACTTGCCCCTGGTACTGGACTTTATCGAGCATTTCCATCATATCGATGCCGTCTTTTCCGGGCATTTGGATATCACAAAAAATTACGTCAAAATGTTGTTCCTGCACACTCTGAATAGCGGCATCCACACAGTTAAAAGGGATGACTTGCGCGCAATAGCGATCCAATATTTGCGTAAGTATTGTGGTTTGTAGCGGATGGTCATCAATCACCATCACATTAAATTGTGTATTCATTTGTCTCTACCCAATAGTTTATGTTTTCGATCTCCTGCTCGATTCGTAAAATTAGCTCCGCTGTTCGCCTGTCAAACTCCGCAGCAGTAACTCGTTCTGCCTCAATGCAAAGCTCAGTCAGCATGCTTACCCCTATCGCCCCAACCGCTCCTTTGATGCCATGAATGACCCGTTTTTTGTCTCGCTCAGTCGATGCGGCGTTTAAGTTTTTTATATCTGTAGACATTGATTGACTAAACACGCGCGCAATCTCTTTTGCGTCCTGTGCTTTGAACCGTTTAATCCAGCCGGGCAGCCTACCCCTCTCTTTTTCGCCAATAAATGGAATCAAAACGGTTTTTAATTGATTAAGGTCATAGGGCTTGTAGAGCACATCATCAATGCCGATATCCTGTGTACGTTCAATGGCAAGACGAGCATCTTCTGCTGTCACACCGATGATTGGAATTGCTTTAAATTCGGAGTTTTTCACGTGCCTAACAAGCTCATAGCCATCCATTTCTGGCATATGAAAATCGGTCAGCAGCAACACAACGTTTTCATCTTGGTTGATGTATTCCCATGCTTCACGGCCGTTATTCACAATGACAGGTTCGATTCCAAGTTCATGAAGCTGCATTGCTATCACACTTTGGTTAATGGGATTATCTTCTGCGACCAGTACCGTGCCGAGAACCCAAGAAACCACTTCTTGATTTACGTCACTAAGCTTGGTTTCTTGCTGCGTTTGGCTGAGCAAATTGAACAATGTATCTGGATATTGAATCTCTCTTAGCGTAAGACTGCCAAGTACCCTTTGTTCGTCACGCAGCATTAGGCCATTAAAACTGGCATCGCTGTCGTGTATAGGGTGAAGGTTCGCCACCATTGTTTTTAACGTCGCTGGACGCATTTTCCACGCGTCACACCACTGGCGAATATTAAGTGGTAAGCTCTCGCTATACGTCCAGTTCAAACAAACGTCTGGCTCAGAGTCGCAATGCTCAATTGGCAGTCTGACGGTAATCGTCGTGCCCAAGCCAAATTGTGAATCGATGCAGAGCACGCCGCCCATGCAGTCGATCAATCGGTCAACAATGCTCAGTCCCAATCCAGTGCCGCCATATTTACGCGTAATAGTGTCATCCGCTTGAACAAAAGGATTGAGAATACCTTCGAGTTGGTCATCCGTCATGCCGATACCTGAATCCGCCACTTTCAAAATAAGCTGCTTTTCATGAAGAATGACACTGATTCCAACCTCTCCTTCCGCAGTGAATTTCACCGCATTGGAGAGTAGATTGGTGGTAATTTGCACCAATCGCAGCGCGTCGATTTCAATGAAAGCATTCGAAAATGGTTTGATTGTCACTTTGTAATCCAAACCTTTCGCGAGCGCTCGTGGTTCAAAGCTTCGAAACACATCGCACAAGGTTTTAAGCAAGTCGGTCTTAACTAGGGCGACGGTTAAGTGCCCTGCCTCTAACTTTGAATAATCCAGTACTTCGTCTACTAGCATATTTAAATGATTGAGCGAGCATATGGCTTGGTCAATTAACTCGCGATTTGAATCTGTCGTCACTTGGTGATTTAGCAAATCGAGGATGCCGTGTGCTGCCGACAATGGCGTTCTTAATTCGTGACTCATGGTTGCCAAAAAGTTTTCGCGCGCACGTACCGCGGTTTGCGCTTCTTTTTGCGCATCGATTAACGCCTGCTCACGTTCTTTTTGCTGGGTAATATCTTGAATCACAGTCAGTACAAACTTGTTCTTACCGCTAGGAGAAGCGATGACTTTGCGTTCTCGATATACATGTTTAATATCAAGTTCACAGCCCGACGAGGCAACCTCTTCTGAAATACGCTTTCCAGCAATAACAGTGGTCAGTTCATCAAAATTATTCACTAGAGGAACGTGCGCAGAATCACTTTTCAAACTACATTGTTGGCACTGTTTACTGTTGTAGTTCGCACAATTACTCATCTCCATATGGTTATTTTCACTATGGATAAAAACCAAGCTATTGATCTCTTTGATGATGTCCATCAGCCATTGCTTTTCCGCTTCCTCATTGTCAGCATTAAATTCGGCTAACCTCACTTTAAGTCGCATGTGAGATAAGATGAAATACGCCGCAATTAACATGAGACAGAATATGAATGAACCAGCAACAACAAATGTAGCGATCTGCTCCGAGTCATAGCCATAAGTCAGTTTGAAGCTTCGGTGAGAACGCAGCAGTTTTTCGATCTCGTTAGAATCAATGGTTTCGATGATGCTGTTCAACATGTGTTGCAGTTGTGTATTGTGGTTTGCAACCGCAAATGCATTAGAGAACGTCAAAACGTCCTCCGCATTGATCACCAAGCCATTGACTTGATCTTGTGCAATCATGTTGTGAACGATGTCGTCAGGAATGTAAGCCACATCCAAAACGCCCGATTTCAAATCGGTAAGCAGCTTCTTCAAATCATCATAATGATCAACTTGGCCTTGCTGCCAAGTGCCCAAATGAACTAACCCTTGCTTTTTCAAAGTGAGCAGAATACCCGCTTCTTTCAGTGCAGATTTATCGCGCTTGCTCTGCTCCGCTTGGATAGCCACGTAATTACTGTGCATGAATGGTTTAGTGAACAACCAATCTGACTTAGGTAGCTCACCCACATAAGAGATGGGGACTATATCGGCATCAAATGCCGTTAATCCATTGGAAAGGCTCGACGTCGGTTTCACATACTTAAAGCTCAAGCCAGTACGAGACTGCAATAAGTCGATGAAGTCTGGAAAGAAACCGTCTAACTCACCCGTTTGCGAATCTCGGTAGAGAAACGGATAAGCTTCGTCACTGCTGCTGTAAGTTATCACTAGTTTGTTTTGATGATTACGTCGGTAATCTACCAATAACTTATCACTGATATGGTAAGGATTTTTCGAGGCGACGGAGCGAATGTTTTTTCCATTTTGCTCCCACTGAAGGATTTTGTTGATGTCATCGATCAGACTCTGTTTGTCCAACGAAGCGATAAAACTCACCTCTTCGTTTTTCAACCAACTGGGAATATCGACAACCCCTTTTACAATGTCATTCAAATCCAAATATTGGGTAATACCAACATAAGTGTAAATCAGCGCGTTCGCTTTACCTCGCTTAACTTCATTAAACGCCTCTAAACGTGTTTTAACGTAATGTATCTTATCGATACCGCGTTCAGTGAGGTTGTCACAATACACACTGCCCTCAACACACACCCATTTAAGATCACGCGCATCACTATCTCGGTAAGTGGCATTCCGATACCAAACAGCGATAGTGCTCGAAAAAAAAGGCATCGAAAACAAGAAACGCTTTTCTCTTGCTGCTGTTTTACTAAATCCAACCGCACCATCAATCTTCTTGCTTTCGACATCCGCAAGTAAAGACGGAATATGCTTGTAAGTCCGAAGTTCTAACTCATAATCCAGAGCTTTAGTAATGTTAGACAAATACTCAAGACTAATTCCGTACGAAGGACCAACGCTACCGTCAAACGAGTCTTTAGCTTCGTCTTGCGCAATAACACCAACGATGACCTTCGGTTTAGGACTCTGTTTGGCAGCTGAGCAAAAAGAACTCGCTAAAAAAATTAAGGCGACGGACGATACCGTAATACTTCTAAGAATACTGAGCATGACTGCTTCCTCTGAATGGAAGCTCAGACTAGTTTTTGTCAGATAAAAGTCAAACTTCGCTCAACAGCGAAATAAAAACAAAACTTTGATATAAAAGCAGAAAACCAAAATTCGTCAGAACAATCTGACAACACAATCCACCTTTGACTACACAGCGTTTGCGTTCGGTCTCTCACCCAGACGGATATTCACTGCGAGTCGGTATACATAAAGGATGTGTGCTTTTAGGTTTGCACGCCATAGCTTTTTACTTTCATCTTGAATGATTCATCATCATTCCATGATAAACTGACGTATTAACATGAAAGAAAGCTCAACTCCGCGGTTTCGAGCAGCTTGAAGTAAACACAGTTTTAGAAAATGCATTCTAGTATTGTATTACTCAAGACTCACATTGCTACTTTTACAACCGCTGGAGCATTAGAAAAATTAAGGTATTAAATTCAAATGGTTAATAACTCAATCCAGTGGTTTCCTGGCCACATGCACAAAGCACGTAAAGAGATCGAAGAAGCAATCCCTCAAGTGGATGTGATCATCGAAGTACTGGATGCTCGTATTCCTTTCAGTAGTGAAAACCCTTTGATTTCTCAAATCCGTGGTGACAAACCTGTCGTTAAAGTTTTGAACAAACGTGATTTGGCCGATCCAGAGTTAACTCAACTGTGGATTGAGCACTTGGAGCAAGAGCAACATGTAAAAGCAATGGCGATCACTACTTCTGAACCACAAGAAGTACATCGAATCATGGAGCTTTGCCGCAAACTTGCCCCGCACCGAGAAGAAATTGGTAAAAACATTCGCACCATGATCATGGGTATCCCAAACGTTGGAAAGTCGACGATCATTAACACCCTCGCAGGCCGAACAATCGCTGTAACAGGTAACCAACCCGCGGTTACACGTCGTCAACAACGTATCAACCTGCAAAATGGCATCGTATTATCTGATACTCCAGGGATTTTATGGCCAAAAGTGGAAAATCCACACAGTGGCTTCCGCCTTGCGGCTACTGGCGCGGTAAAAGATACAGCGATGGAATATGACGAAGTCGCATTCTATACCATTGAATACCTAGCAGCTTATTATGCAGACAAGCTTAAAGAGCGTTATCAAATTGAAGAGCTTCCAGAATCAGATATCGAGATCATGGAAGAAATTGGTCGTCGCCGCGGTGCACTACGTGCAGGTGGACGTGTTGACTTGCACAAAGTATCAGAGATCTTATTGCACGAACTTCGTCAAGGCACTTTAGGCCAAATTACATTAGAACGCCCAGAAATGATCACTCAAGAGCTGATTGAAGTCGAGATTGAAACCGCCCGTAAAGAAGAAGAGAAAGCGAAGCGTAAAGAAGAGCGTCGTAAGCGCTATTTACGTAATAAGCGATAAGCTTGTCTCTTATCTACTCATGTTTCAAGGCGCGATTTTCGCGCCTTTTTTGTTATCTAATGCGCCCATTTTTTTCACTTTTCAAACTTTATATTCCTCATCCAAAATCCCAGATATGAAGCACGAAAAAACACCGCAAAATCGCCGTATAAACTTTAAGCACAAACTAGTTTAGACCCCGGGCCCCTATAGAGTTACAGCCACCATCCAACCCTCAAATGTCGAGTTTGCAAGGGTCTGCAAACTTATGCAACCTGGTTAGTGACACTCTCCCCAAAATCCGCAATATGAATAAGTGTCAGCGCTGGCGTTTTTCCATATGAAGAAGAGATTTATTATGAGTGAAACTATACAAAGCAAACCACTTCCCTCCTTTATCGAGGAACGCCTAGATTTTTATATTCAAGATCTAATCGAACCGAATGAGAACAAAAAACACCTTGTTCTTGGTAAACGCCCACCGTGTAATGCCGTTGTCCTGCAAAGCAATGATTACCTTGCACTGTCTCATAATAAGGAGATTCAAAACGCGCATCGTGATGCGATTTCCCAGCACGATGACAACGTCGTGATGTCCGCGATTTTCTTACAAGACGATGAATCGAAACCTGTATTTGAAACGCAACTAGCCAGTTTCGTTGGTATGCCTAGTTGTCTACTTTCTCAATCTGGTTGGTCTGCGAATGTCGGTTTATTGCAGACTATTTGTGCACCGAACATACCTGTGTACATTGATTTCTTTGCACATATGTCTTTGTGGGAAGGCGCACGTATTGCCGGAGCACAAATTCATCCGTTCATGCATAACAACACCAGTCACCTAAGAAAGCAGATTTCACGTCACGGTTCAGGGATCATTGTTGTGGATTCGGTTTACAGCACTATCGGGACCATCGCTCCTCTACGTGATATCTACGAAATAGCACAGGAGTTTGACTGCGGCCTGGTTGTAGATGAATCACACTCTTTAGGTACACACGGTCCACAAGGTGCGGGGATACTGCAGGGTCTTGGCTTAACTCATAAGGTAGATTTTATTACCGTTAGTCTTGCCAAGACATTTGCTTATCGTGCTGGCGCGATTTTAGGCCCAGAAAAACTGGCGAAGACGCTTCCGTTTGTGGCGTACCCTGCAATATTTAGTTCTACCGTATTACCGCAAGAGATCATTCGGCTAGAGAAAACACTGGACGTCATAAGAAAATCAGATGATAAGCGAGATATTCTGTTTGAAAGAGCCAAGTCTTTAGCCGTTGGTTTAAAACGCATTGGATTTACTATTCGCAGTGAATCACAAATTATCTCATTAGAATGCGGCAACGAGAGAAACACTGAGCGAGTCCGCGATTTTCTCGAAGAGCGAAATGTTTACGGCGCAGTGTTTTGCCGCCCTGCAACTGGAAGGAACAAAAACATCATCCGTTTTTCAGTCAATGCCGACATGACAGCTGCTGAAGTTGATCATGTACTCACTGTCTGCCAACAAGCATTTGCACACCCTGACTTAGAGTTTGTATAAGTTAGTGTGTAGATAAAACTAAAGAGCTCAACAGTTTTGCTGAGCTCTTTATTCGTGTTATTCGTTGTGAGCAACTCGCCTCAAGAAAACAAGTCGCGAATGATTAGATCCAGTTTGCGATTTTATCGAACAAGCGATTTTTATCCGCCGGTTTTACGATGAAGTCAGACATACCCGAAGACCCAATTTTGTCCAACGTGACAGGTGAACTATCCCCTGTATGTGCAATAATAGGTACCGACGCATAGTTTTTATCCGAGCTTCGAATTCGCCTAGACGCTTCTACACCATCCATAATTGGCATTTCGATATCCATCAGAATGAGATCAACATCTTCTTGCTCTAGTGTATCCAGAGCCTGCTGCCCATCTTCTTTCTGAATCACTTCAAAGCCTTGCTTTTCAAGTAACATTGCCGTGAATTTACGCAAAGATTCATTATCATCCACGACCATAATTGTGCGCTTATTTGAATTATCTAACGTCACCGAGGCCGTTGGTGTCGATACATAGCTTGAATCATATAAGAGACGCTCAATAGTTAGTTTAGTATTCAATAACCAGGCTTGCGTTTCGATCCAAATAGGTTCATATGCAGCCTTGCGTGCTCTCTGAGTCGGATGATGCTCAAAAAGATAAACGATGCGTGCTTCAGTGAAAGACAAGAGAGATTCTAATCTATCCAATTGGTTTGCTCTTGGATCTAAGCTCTCAAGATCGATAAAAATCAGATCGAATTCGAACTCGTACTCTTTCTTTTTGAGTACTTGGTTGGCATCTAAAATCGTCGAGTCAAAGCCCATAAAACGGCTAATATCTGTTACTTTAGACACCAAGATATCTTGGCTAGTCACCGTTAGAATGGTTTTGAGTTTAGTCAGATCGTTTTTGATTTCAGTAACGGTATCAGATGTCGTTAGTGGGAAAGTTAATGTAAATTGAGACCACTCCCCTAACTGAGATTGACACTCAATGTTCCCCCCAAATGAACGCATGACTTTTTTACAAAACGGTAGACCCAAACCATAACTTCCTGATTTGCCAGTGGTGTAAAAGTCTTGAAAGATATTGCGTAGAACATCAGGAGCAATGCCAGCACCATTATCGGTTACAACAATTTGATTAAAGCGTTCTGAACTTATCATGGATACATGTATGTGAAAATCTTCAGATTTACGGTGATGGAAGGCATTCTTGAAGAGGTTATACATAACGTATTTAAGTAACGTATCACTACCTAGAAACTCAAACTCACTTCTCGCATCCAGCGATATGGCAAATCGATCAGTGGCACGTTTATAACTGAAGCTTTCAATTGCCTGTTCAACGACCGAGTGAACTGAATATTGTTTGAAGCTAGAACGAGAAACTCGATTTTCATCAATCGAAGTTAGCAATAAATCGATGGTTTCATTACCCGATTGGATAATGTTCATTGCATCCTGACTCACTTCACGTAATAAGGTGACATCCTCTACACTCATGACGTACTGCTCTTTTCCTGCCTCTTTCATGTTGGGCAAGATCGACTGGATAACATCTATTGAAGTGCAAAGCCCACTCAACGGGTTACGCATTTCATGTGCAATACCTGCCCCGAATGATTTTGCCAGCGAGACTTTCGCTTCATGTTCAACTTGGTTACGAAAATAGAACAAATTACCGAAGACATAAATAAACAGAAAGATTGGCACATGAGTCCAATCCATGGTCAAGTCAAGATGGAACCCTTTTGCAACCCAAGCGAAGAATGTTGCTAAACCTATCCCAGCAAAGGTTTGAGCAAACATGACCCTAGTAACATGAACCAGTAAAATGTGTAAGAAAATTGCAGACATAAACGACATAACCCATACATTGGACCAGTCATTCATCAGTAACATATAAAAAAAGAAAAACGGTAAGCACAGCGTTATCGTCACTTGGTAGTAAATAGGAACATAATCTCTCCAAGTCGATGATAAGCGGTTTCTAAAAATGATGCCGAAAAACAATAACGAGCAAAACAATCTAAGAGGTAAATTTTCATAAGCCTGTGGAAAGGCAAACTCCCAGACAAAGTAGTACAGCGGAAAGCCAAGAAACCCCATCCAGCCAACGAGAGTTAGGTTTGGTTCTGCATATTGATAAACCTTACGTATCGAGTCCATATAATCTGTTTTGCTTACTCCGCCTGACGCACAACAATGTGATTTTGATTCACTTTTATCATTTTATTATTAACTAATTATATATTAATCATCATTTATAAGCAGCGCGAAATGACGTAAACAGCTCGCAATACTTATCTTTAGTTTCAATCTTTTAAGACAGCTGCACTTGATTTACAACCAAATAAACAAAGTTGCATATAGTTTAGTGTAATTTTGCGATAATCGCTCTGTATCCAATTGGATGTTAATCTCATTTTGTTCTAGAAACTTAAGTCGCGCCTTTGGCACGGCTTTCCAACGATTTAAAAACAGCACTCACCGCATATAGCGCGGTGACAAACAATTGGCTTGGGGTGTGTCATGAATTCTTTCCAGATAAAAAATGTCATTTTTGATGTAGGTAATGTATTGGTACGCTGGTCTCCAGTAGAAATCGTTCGCTTAACATTTGGTGGTTCCGTAGAGTCAGAGAAAATGGCTCAGATGCTATTTTCATCACAAATCTGGAAAGATTTAAATAAAGGGACGATCTCCGAAAGGGAAGCAAAACAGCGTTATCAACGTGAACACCAAGTAACGACGGAAGAAATGGACCGCTTCTTTTATTATGTAAAACACACTCAAATATTACTTTACGGCAGTATAGAGCTGTTAAAACGAGTAAAAAGAGCCGGATATGGCGTATATGCGCTCACAGACAACATCAACGAAATTGTGGAACATCTTCGTACTACCTATGAGTTTTGGCCACTGTTTGATGGAGCAATCATCTCTTCTGAAGTTCAATTACTAAAACCACAAGCGGAGATCTACCAAACTCTACTTTCAAAGTATCAGCTTAACCCCGAAGAGACAGTATTTCTTGATGACATGCCTTACAATGTTGAAGGTGCCCGAGCAGTTGGCATGGCTGCTATTCAGTTTGAAAATGCTCAGCAATGTGAGCTCGAACTAAAAGCCATGGGGGTTAACTTCTAGAAAGCTTTTAATAACACATAACGTTAGGGTGCATAAACAAAAAAGAGCAGTGTTGAGACTGCTCTTATCTAGTGTTTTAGAACGCTAGGTTAGGAGTAAATCACGTTTTCCTCAATCCCACTAACTAATGACTGGGCGTTCTTCCAACGGAATACTTTTTCTAACACCTCTTTGCCATCAGGTGCGCGCCAAGTTCGCTCTTGATCCTCTTGTCCACCAATGTGGCGATAGAATTCAATCGCAGAAATGTTTTGCGACACAACTTCTAAATAAAGACCTGTGTCTTTAAAGTACTGCTGTTGCCATTCGGCGACAGCAAGTAATAGCTGCTTACCAATCCCACGACCACGGTAACTGTCATCAACATGCAATGCGTCAATAAAGGTTCCACGCTCGAAATCATGGTTGCCGAACACACAAACAAAGCCAAGTAGCAAACCTCCCTCCTCCGCCAAGACAATGTGCTGATTGAATGGTGGGTTGGTCAAACGGGTTTGCCAAATCAGTAGTTTGTCGTCAATCGCTTCTTTCTCAAGATAGTTATCACTAAGAATGCCACGGTAATGACGCTTCCAGCTATCCGCATGAAGATGCGCAATGCGCTCGTAATCCTTATATTCCGCTAATCGTAAATCCATTACGTATTCCTATTTTCTTACATTTTTGCTTCTTTATAGAGTCTCGGTATATTCCACCTTTATAACACTTGTTTCTTGGCAGATTTTATACACCTTAAGCCAGAGCTCACTTTTTAATACTACTCATTATTCAATTAAAAGCAAAATATCCCATCAAGTTCCTTAATCTACACCCAAAGGAATAGTCACATTTGTCTAACTTTAATTTGACTTACATGTGTACGCTGATATTCTAGCGAACAGTTGTTAGCTCAAAGTTAGGGATACACCTGTGACTCAAAACAAACCACCTGTTATCTGGTTGAATACATTAATATTTTCTGCCAGTTTTGTTCTGACTTTTATTGTAATGCCTTGGTATGCATATCATTTTGGACTGGGTTGGGAACATCTAATTTGGGGAGTGATTGCATTTAGTTTTACTAACCTTTCTATTACAGCAGGCTATCATCGTCTCTGGAGCCACAAAACGTACGAAGCTCATCCTATTTTGCGCGCCATTTTTGCGATTGGAGGAGCATTTTCTTTGCAAAATAGTGCATTACATTGGTCTTCTGATCATCGTGTGCATCACAAACATGTCGACAATAACGATAAAGATCCGTACTCAGCCAAGCGGGGTTTTTGGTATTCTCACATTGGGTGGATGTTACGTGATTACAATAAATCAAAGGAAAACGAATATACAAACTGCCGTGACCTAAAGCGCGACAAAATCGTCATGTGGCAGCATAAGTATTATGTTCCACTTGCCCTACTGACTAATATTGGTTTCCCAGTCATGCTCGGACTGATCTACGGTGATATCTGGGGGATGTTATTGGTCGTTGGTGCGGCTCGACTCTTTATGAGTCACCATACGACTTTTTTCATTAACTCCCTCGCACATATTTGGGGTAAGCAAACTTTCACAGACAAAAACACTGCTCGCGATAATGGTGTACTCGCCTTTTTCACATTTGGAGAGGGTTACCATAATTTCCATCATATTTTCGAGAATGACTATCGCAATGGCGTGTATTGGTGGCATTACGACCCAACGAAGTGGTTGATAAAGTCATGTTCTTGGCTAGGACTCACATCTAAGTTGCGCACAACGCCTACATTTAGAATTGAAAAAGCCCGTGCGAGTCAACTTTTGAAGAAAGCAAGAGAAAAGCTAGAATCGAAACCGAATACGCAAACGATCCTCGATCAACTACAGCACGAGTTTGATACTCTAGTTCATCACATGCAGGAATACTACGAGATGCGCAAAGAAGTACTCGGTGCCAAAACTGCCAGTGTGGTAAAAAAATACGAATGTTCTGTAACGAAAATGAAGTACCAGCAAATTAAAGCAGAGTTCGAACGGCAGCAACGTAGTTGGAACCTTATGGTTCGTCGATACGCATAGTTTATCCTCATTCTTACGATTACTTAGCTTCGCTTCCGCGAAGCTTTTTTGTTGTGAAGAGTGTTTTCCAATAATTGCTTATTGAGTAAAGTCTTTTTCCTATTGTGAATCAATTCACTCATTATTCATTCACTTTCCTAGTCATATTTTCCTTCCTATAAATAGCTTCAAACCAGCATATAACACTTAGAAAACCAAATTCCAACAATACAATCTAACGAAATTATTTATTAAATTATTATTTGTCTCAGATCATGCAAGCCTCATATTTGTCTCGTGCCACAGCTAAGAATTCTGTAAATTCCTTGTCATAAACTGAAACAGTTTCTTTCTTTTTTACATAACATTCGGAGATCCCTATGTTAGAGCTCTTAATTGGCTTAGTGGTTACCATTGCGGTGGGTTACTTTATTGTCAAAGGCTATAAAGCTGCGGGCGTGTTACTGACCGCTGGTATTGCTTTACTTCTTATGACTGGCGTTTTGGGGCACGACGTGCTGCCGTCAAAAATCACCTCAACTGGTAACATGGTGACAGATGCGCTTGAATACGTGAAATACATGCTTCAATACCGCGGTGGCGGTCTTGGTATGCAAATCATGCTGCTTTGTGGTTTTGCGTCATACATGACTCATATCGGCGCGAACAACGTGGTAGTGAAACAGTTCTCTAAACCGCTTTCTGTCATCAAGTCTCCTTACGTCCTTTTGGTAGCGGCTTACATTGTGGCGTGTTTAATGTCTCTTGCGGTAAGTTCTGCAACAGGCCTTGGCGTACTATTAATGGCGACATTATTCCCAATGATGGTCGCGATGGGCATTTCTCGTCCAGCAGCCGTTGCAGTGTGTGCCTCTCCAGCGGCAATCATCCTTTCTCCTACTTCTGGTGATGTTGTTATCGCAGCAGAAAAGTCTGGTTTAGAGCTTGATGTGTTTGCGGTACAAACTGTGTTGCCTGTTTCTATTTGCGCAATCATCGTCATGGCAGCGGCAGCGTTCTTCTGGAACAAATACTTAGATAAGAAAGAAAATACACCAATGGAAAAAATTGATGTATCAGAGATCAAAGCTGACGCACCAGCGTTTTATGCAGCTCTTCCATTTCTACCTATCATCGGCGTTTTCCTATTCAACGGTCGTACCATTCCAGGACTTAGTCTAGACATCTACACTATTGTGGTTGGTTCGATTTTCCTTGGAGCTCTGATCCATTATGTTGTAAATAAGTTCGATGGTAAGAAATCACTAGAAGATTTAGATTCTTGTTACGCAGGCATGGCTGACGCGTTCAAAGGCGTTGTGATGCTTTTGGTTGCCGCAGGGGTTTTTGCACAAGGTCTGATGTCTATCGGTGCTATCGATAACCTACTTCATCTAGCAGATAATGCTGGTGCAGGCGGCGTTGCTTTAATGCTTATTCTAACTGCATTGACAGTTGCAGCAGCAATTGCAACGGGTTCGGGTAACGCGCCTTTCTATGCGTTCGTGGAGTTAGCACCATCTTTAGCTGCTAAAATGGGATTAAACCCTGCGTTCCTAATTATCCCGATGCTTCAAGCATCAAACCTAGGCCGTACTATCTCACCAGTATCTGGCGTAATCGTTGCGACATCAGGTATGGCAAACATCAGCCCGTTTGAGGTTGTAAAACGCACATCCGTTCCAGTTCTAGCAGGCCTTATCACGGTGATTATTGGTACTATGGTGCTTGTTCCAATGAGTGCCTAGCGGTATTGCCACGATCAAACTAAAAGCAATATCCGAACAAAATTACGTTTAATTAAAAACGCCAGCAAATGTGCTGGCGTTTTTTTATTCTAATGTGATGATTTACGCTGACTTAAATCGGTCAGGAATCTTAGTGATGCTCTCTCTGTAGCTAAACCATAAGTAGGTAACGGCAAGCGAAAAGAATAAATATGAAAGTGCGAATACGATTGGAGACGTGATTAATTCCGCGGACATTCCCCACATCACACCGACTACGGTTATCGTCAACTTAGAAAGCATACCGCAAATGAGTAGGAATAAAGCAAGCTGTGGAAAGCGCGAGCTGCGAAATGCGAAGAAATAACAGCTACCTACCGCTAAAGAAGCAATAGATAAGCCCAACATAAATGAATGGATGTGGTCTGCTGATGCGATACCAGCGGATACCGAAGCCATGAGTAATAGGAACAGTTTCATAAGTCACCTCACAACAAATCTAAAAAGCATCCCTTCATAAATGAAAACTCATTTTTCACCATATTTTGCGCCTAAAATCAGCAATTACAAGTTACTTTTTTGCTCACTTAATGAACACAAAAGCTAATCAGCTTCAATTATTACAAAAGGTTAACAATTAAAAATTAAGAAACCCTTTGCATCTGATACTTACGACAGTCAGATGATAAATCCGCCTTTTTTGTTACAGATGGTTAACATGGAAACATTTTGAATTTTTTTATTTGAAATGTGAACTGTGCACTCAACAGCGTAAAACCTCTCTGTCTTGACTCATCATTCGTTATTAGTGAACAAAAAATGTCACTTTTTTACAACGTTCTTACTACATACAAAACCATGAATTCACATCCACTTTTAATGTTGCAAATTATTTTATCAGTAACCGTAAAAAGAGATTCCAATCACATATTTATTGGTTATAATCCGCGCTCATTGCGTTAAACGTTGAAAAACGCAAACTAATTTTGAGAAAAAACATCTTTAAACCAACCTTCTTTGCGGCATTGCCAATAAGAGGAAAAACTGAGAATAAAAATGAGCAAGATTGATAAAGCTATGCGCATCCTGTTAGCAGGGTTCTGTATCAACCTTTGTCTTGGCATCCTGTATGCTTGGAGTGTATTCAACAAGGCACTGGTAACTGAATCAGGCTGGAGTGCTGCAGAAGCTTCTGCACCTTACGCAACTGCAACCATCACTTTCTCTATCTGTCTTCTTATTGCAGGTATTCTTCAAGACCGCATGGGCCCTCGAATGATCCTTATCCTAGGTACTGTTCTTACAGGTCTGGGCATGATCGCGTCTGGCTTTGTGAACTCTCCACTAATGTTGAACATTACATTCGGTGTGATCACAGGTGCAGGTATCGGTTTTGGTTACGCATGCCTATCACCTTCTGCGATGAAGTGGTTCCACGCTTCGAAGAAAGGTATGGTTAACGGCATTATTGCGGCAGGTTTCGGTCTAGCGGCTATTTACCTTGCGCCAGTAACTTCTGCGCTAATAGACAGCATGGGCATTCAAACTAGCTTTATGGTTCTTGGTGTTGGTATCCTAGCGATTGCAGTTCCTCTTGCAGCAACCATCAACAACCCACCAGCAGACTACACACCTGCTGAGCCTAAAGTAAAAGAAGGCCAAGCACCTAAAGCGGTGAAAAAGTCAGATGACTTAACTTGGAAAGCAATGTTGAAAACGCCACAGTTCTACTCTCTATGGATCATGTACGCGTTTGCAGCTTCTGTTGGTCTAATGATCATCGGTAACATCACGACAATCGCAAGCGTTCAAGCAAACTTGCCAAACGCGGTTTACCTAGCGTCTATTCTTGCTGTATTCAACTCTGGCGGTCGTGTTGCCGCGGGTATGCTTGCAGATAAAATCGGCGGTGTTCGTACGCTTCTACTCGCGTTCGTTCTACAAGGCGTAAACATGGTGCTGTTCGCGACGTTCGACTCTGAGTTTACACTGATCATCGGTACAGCAATCGCAGCGGTAGGTTACGGCACACTTCTAGCGGTATTTCCTACTCTAACGGCTGAGTTCTACGGTCTGAAAAACTACGGCACTAACTACGGCGTGCTTTACACAGCATGGGGTATCGGTGGTGCAATCGGCGCAGCGGTTGTTGGTTTCTCGATGACAAATGGCGACGGCTACACCTTGGCTTACACAATTTCTTCAGCAATGATGGCAGTATGTATCGTACTAGCGTTCATCACTAAGCCATTGTCTGAAGCGAAAGTAGCACAGCTAAAAAACGCATAATTGCGAATTGATTTGATAGCAAAAAGGCTTAACCTATGGGTTAAGCCTTTTTTGTTATCGGTCGTTTATGGAAAGCCCTATCGAACTAGCACCAAACTACTATCTAGAGAACTTCTTTAAGCTGACTCATCACGCAGTAACTTGGTACAGCGATTTACTAACCAAGGAAGAACACGCATGGCTTTGCTCGTTTGATTCTTTGAGCAAACACGCCCAGTGCCTTTTGGTGCGTTTATATAGCCGAAAGGGATGTTGGTTTCGAAGTGATAAGCTGAGTTATCAAGAAATACCTTCTATCAATGAAGCACTGGCAGAATTGAGTCAACATGAGTTTGTAGCCCTTTCCCCTCCCCTTTCTCATCAAGAGTTAGCGGCCAATTTACTGACCAAACCAGAAATCTCTGCGCTTTATCCCGAACTGCCGAAATCACTCAAGAAAGACGCCCTTGTCGAACGTTTGAGTAATGCGGAATTTGATCGTACAGAGAAGCTTGAGTTTACGATCGTCAAACTCAATTCAGCTCATATGATCGACGTGTTGCTCACTCTGTTTTTTGCCAACACCCATCAAGACTTAAGTCAGTTTGTGCTTGATGACTTAGGTTTGCATCAGTTCGAGCAATATCAATTGAGTAAAGTGCGCCGTTTCTTTGATTCACGTGAGCAAATAGACCGTTTAATTGAACTGAGCCAGTTGGCCAACCTGTACTGGCAATTTGACCGAAAAGACAAAGCCAATCTCGACTTATTAATTGAGGCAATGCCTCAGCCCGTTAAACACCGTTACGTAGATCGTAAACGCGAGCACATGTTGAATGACATAGCACGTGATTACGAACGGCTTAATGATCTAGAGACCGCCCTATATCTATTTGGCCAAACTCAACTCACACCGAGCCGAGAACGACGCGCACGTATCTATGACAAATTAAACCATGATGATTTATTTTGTGACATTGTCACAGATATGCTTAACTCACCGATCGATGTGTCTGAGATCGAAGTTGCACAAAAACTTGAGCAACGGTTAAAACGAAAACAAGGCGAGAAAGTGCCAAGAGTGACGAAGCCAACCTGTACGGAATACCGCCTTGAACTGGATTTATCTCAACAGAGAGTCGAACTCGCCAGCAAAGCGTATTTTGAGTCCTTAGGCTGGACTGTATTTTACGCCGAAAATGCACTGCTTAATGCATTACTTGGTCTCACTTTTTGGGATGCGATTTTTGCTCCTATTGAAGGGGTATTCATTAACGCTTATCAACACCGTCCTTTAGATTTATATCACTCGGATTTTGTTACCAAGCGCCAAGCTTTGATAGACACCGCTTTTGCCGAACTAGAAGCGGGCAACACCCAGATGTTATTGACAAAATACGATGAGAAGTTTGGCATCAGTAATCCATTTGTACATTGGAATTTAATAAGTAAAGAGCTACTCGAAACAGCACTCAACACTATCCCAACCAATATGCTGATGGCGCTGTTCAAAATACAATTGAGCGACCTTAAGCTTTACCGTAATGGGATGCCGGATCTCATTGCTTTTAAAGAAAACGAGTTCGAGTGGATTGAAGTGAAAGGCCCTGGCGATAAACTCCAGGATAACCAATGGCGTTGGATCAAAGAGTTTACTCGCCTTAATGTCCCGTTTGCGGTGTGTTACGTCGCAGCAACTTAACTTACTCTATATAAAGAGCTTGGTGTTTGTTCACTCAAACCGCCCCTCGGTTATCGCCCCTTGCTCTTTTTTCTAAACATTTTTTCGTTTCTTCACGATCGCTTCACGCTTCTTCACACAAAATGCGCTTCTACTCACTAAGTTGATTTGAAGAGGCAAAATAAAATGAACAAAACACTTCTTGCGTTACTTGTTACCTGCTCAGTTTCGGTATCTGCGGCTCCTTATGTAGGTCTGGAATATGGACTAGGCACCACTGACCATGATTTGGAACCTCACTTTTCAACTGACAACGTAACACTCAACCCTGAGCTTGAAGACGGTATTTTCTCAGGCTTTGTCGGTTACGCATTTAATGACAACTGGGCATTGGAACTGGGTTACAGCCAGTTTGACCTTGATGATAGTCGTTCAAAAAACCTAGGTATCAAGTCAATCGATGGCAAAGATTACCATCATGAAATGGATTGGGATGCGTCAATCAAAGCCAAGCAAGTGTCGTTGGCTCCTGTGTTTAACTATGCATTAAATGATAAATGGACAACAAAATTCAAAGCGGGTCTAACGTACACGGAATACAACGCCAAGGTTTCTAAACATCAAGAATACGAACTTGTCACGAACGACGATGTGGAAATGACCAACACGCTTTTCCATAGCGCGGAGAAAAACAACGAGCTAGGCGCAATGTTCTCAGTGGGTGCGGAATACAGAATTTTCCCGCAGCTCACCATAGGTGTAAACGCAAAATATCAACTAGACCGATACGCGAACACTGCATCCTTTAACGTAGGCACAACTTATTACTTCTAATATAAGGAGATGATAATGAAAAGAGTATTGTTAACATCCATGCTTGCCCTACTTTCAAGCTCGGTTTTCGCCGCGTTTAATGGTCCAGAAGTCAGTGCAATCAATACGGTGAAAGAGGCGCGCAACGCAACCGACGACAGCGCTGTAGTGCTAACCGGGCATATTGTTCAATCATTTGGTAACGAGACTTACTTGTTCAAAGACAACACTGGTGAGATCGAAGTAGAGATCGACAACGAAGATTGGATGGGTCAAGAAGTGACACCAAAAGATACCGTAATGATTCGAGGAGAGGTTGACGCAGATTGGACAACTACGCAGATAGACGTTGAGACAATTCAAAAACGTTAAGAAGCTGACTGATACCTCAACACAAATAACACAGCCACATTTTAGTGGCTGTGTTACGCAATAATCATGGAAAACGCTCGTTTAGCTAGTCAAGCAAGGACAATCTTGCGGTACGACTAATCGTATACTCTTAGGCTGAACATCAAATCTAATGGTTCTCGAATGATAAGGTTCTCCATCTAAATTAAGAGGCAATGGATTCGGGAAGTCTATCTCCAACCAGCTTGCTCTTGTGTACTTCACAAACTCTCCTTTCTCACTCGGGTTATTGATCTCGTCGATTACTTTAGGCAGCTCATGAGGTAAAAATGGGCGCACCAATGTTAGATCCATCAGCCCATCATTAATCATCGCTTTTGGAGCTAACTCTTGCCCACCTCCAGCAAGGCGCCCATTACAAAACGCACCGAGCAACATTTCTCCCTGATACGCACCACCTTCAATCGTTATTGTTCCGTCATATGGTTTAAAGCCAAGTGCTTTTACAACACCAGTTAGCGTGTAAGCTCCACCGCCAAGAAAGTTTTTGAGTTCAACAGGCGTTTCTGCTGTAACTTCTGCGCCAAACCCTGCTGTTGCCACGTTAATAAAGCAGCGATCGTTCGCTTTGACGCAATCGACCAAAGCGGACTGCCCCTCAACAGCAAGAGATAAAGACGCCTTAATGGAATTAGGTACTTGAATAGAGGTAGCAAAGTCATTGGCGGTACCAAGGGGAATAATGGCTAACTCAGGGCGTTTTTCTTTGTCAATTTGAATAATCGCAGAAGCCGCCTCATTGACGGTCCCATCGCCACCAGCGACAACAATACGTTCAATGCCTTCAGCAACCGCTTCTTTTACTAGCCGTGGCATGTCTTGAGATTCCCACGTCACACGCACCTGTACGTCGATGCCTTTGTCTCTCATTTTCATGATTGCATCTCTTAACTCTGGATTCCCAGCTTTTTTTCCGTTAAGGATGGCACGTATTGTCTTTTTCATTGCACTTCCTATTGGTTGATGACTTTTCCTGCTTGCTTAATCTGTGAACGCAACCACTGATGGGCGCTGTCGTTTGTGCGACTAGGATGCCAGATTGTACAAAGCTCATACATTTGTTCATCAAATGGCATTGATAAAGATTTAACATGATAGGTGTTATTGAACAAGTTGATCATCGACTCTGGCATTAAACCAATGTATTCACTACCACAAATAATTGGGAGCATTTCTAGTACGCCTGAGGCTCGATACTTAATCTTTCTCTTATCCAAGTCGACAATGTCATCGGCGTTTAACAAGCTCTTACGACTCTGCCACTGCGAAACCACTACGTGTTCTTCTTCAAAAAATTGTTCAGCCGTAATCTCGTCATTCAGGCGTGGATGCGCTTCGCTACATACCACCACCAAACGCTCCGTAAGTACAGTTTCCAGTTTTAACACCGTTCTTGCTCTTGGTGTGATATCAATGATCAAATCGTATCGTTGTAACCGCAGATCACTTTCAAAATCTTCCGTAAAAAGCGGATGTACTTCTAATGCAACATTTGGCGCCGACACACGGATTTGTTTCATGACTTGAGGTAGCAACTCAAAGCTTGCAACGGACACACAGGCAATAGAAAACACTCTATTCGACACTTTAGGGTCAAACTCACTAGAGGCCGATAATGTCGAAGTGAAATTTTGTACTGAAGCTAGAAGAGCAGGATAAATATCCATCGCAAACGAGGTAGGCTCGACACCTTTAACGCAACGATGAAACAATGGGTCATCGTAGATATCACGTAGCCTTGCAAGCGCTTTACTCACCGCAGGCTGGGTGATGTTTAAACGCGCCGCCGCCCGAGACAAGTTACGCTCTTCATAGATGGCAGTGAAAATGGGAATAAGATTAAGGTCGGTCGGTTTCATGCTATTAAATTTTTCAAAAGTCACTTTCTCTATTTTAATCTAACAGCATGATCGTTCACGCAGCCAAGTGCAATAAATGGGCGGTATCGCTTGTTTTAACGAGTTTTAACTCAATTTTGACGCACTTCATTCACTACATAAACTGGCACCGTAGTGCAACGTAAAGCTTGACTTAGGCTTTGCCTAGGTAAGGGGTAAGAAACTCGCTGACTTCCTCGCCGCATAAACCAGTTTCTACCTCTATACCTGCTTGTTTTAGAATCTCGATACCTCGACCACTGTTGCGCGGGTCGGGGTCCAATATGGCTACGACGACTTTGCTTATGCCGGATTTGACTAATGTCACCGCGCAAGCTGGCGTGCGACCAACAAACGAACACGGTTCCAGCGTAACGTATGCCGTCACCGATTCTAACGAGCCTTGATACGCATTCAGCGCTTCCACTTCCGCGTGACTGCCACCAATCGCTTGAGTATGACCTTCAGAAACGATTTGATTGTCTTTCACTAACACGCAGCCAACCGGCGGGTTGGGTTGACATTCAGGAAGCGCATTTTTGGACACTTCCAATGCGCGGCGCATAAACTCTTGGCTCATTTGAACTCTATTATCTAATAAAAACGAGGCGCTATATTAGCGCCCCGTTTTATTCATTGCCATCTCTTCCAATGACTTTGTCCAGTTCTGGTAACGCTCGCGGAATACGGAATTTAAAGCGTTTTTGTTTGGTCTGGACTTTGCGCCACATCGACTTCAGTAAATGAGCGCTATTTTCACCATTTTGCATTCGCGACGCACTTTTTTGCCACGATTCACTCGTATCGGCTTTGGTCATTTCTAGCTCGGCCGTATTTAAACGCAATTGTTTGTACAATATGGTCCTTGCTTCAGACCAACGTTTAGCCTTTAACAAACGGTGGAACGTCAGCCATGCTGGTGTCGGTCTGTTGCGGTAGTAACGTTTAATGGCTACCAATGAAATAATCACAAAACCCAGCAACACAAGCGTGGAAACAATCCATGCAAAGTACGTTCTGATAAAGGACTTCAACGTGTGCTTCGCGGCAAAAGTTTTGCCCTCTAACATCACCGTTTCCACTTGCTGAGTCTTACTGTTCCACCAACGGAACTCATAATCTGGCAGGGTTAATTCACCACCTTGTTGAATCACGTACACGCTCTCTTCTGTGCGTGTTGACTGGTAATCACCACGTGTTTGCGTATCTGTCAAACGGTGGGGTTGAGGATACGCTTGATAACGGGTTGTTGATTCTCCTTTCAACAAGTCTGGTAGCAATACAGATAGTGAATCTTGAGCCGAAATGGTGATTTTACGCGTGATTGCATCCCCAACTTTGAGTGACTCAGTGGAGGTATCCCACTCTTGCTTTACCTCTACATCTGTTGCAGAAAACCAAGGTGTCTCACCACTCAGCAGGCCCGATGGCAAGACGGTTTTGAACTTAATCGGCTGCGTGTAAAGTGTGCCTGACACCTTCTCGCCGTCCGGCGCAGACACCTGAACGCCCACTGCGACAGGTGGAATCACAAAATCACCAGAAGCTTGAGGATACAAAGTCACTTCCCATCGTTGACGCGACCAAGTTTGTCCCTCTTTTTGCTCAGTAAAGTTGGTTGCTAGTTGATTACGCTGTTTGGCGATAACATTGGGCATTTCAATATTGCCAATTCTCGTACCACCCGTAAACCAACGCGGCGTTGCCACTTCGATGGTTAAAATAACTTGCTCATTGACGCTAAAGCTTGGTGTTTTACGCTTCTCTCCAGCCGTTGGTTGTTGACCAACCCACGCTTGTAACTCTACACCATGCTCTCGTTGAACGTCACGAATATCTTGAGCTAACACACTACTACTCAGGAGGAAACCGAAACAGATAACTACCCACAAGGGTAAAGCAAAGGGCGTAAAACGGTGACTTTTCATCATTGCACCGCCTCCTCTGTATTTTCGCTCGCAGTAGAGGTTGATTCTCCGGTTTCTATTGAACGCAATTGAATCTGAAACTTCGCATTTAAGAAGTATTTAGGATCCGCTTCGACTCGCTTTAACCATTTGTCGGCTAATTCTTGGCTACCTATGATGTCGTCTGCATTTAACGTCTCTTTAATCATCAACTCCGCTGACGTTTTTTCATCCGCCCCTTCTGCGGTTTGAGGGTTATCACCTAGCTCGGTTGATGCTTCTTGCTCTGTTCCTGCCTGACTCTCACTCATCCGGTTGATGTCCTCTACAATACCACCAATCACTTTCAAGTTATGCTCAACATCCGGTCTTAGCCTCTCGCTCAACGTTGGCTTGTTGGCTAGGGATTTTAACAAGTCACGTGCAGCCAAATATTCACGCTGACGCGCCAATGCACTCGCCGCATTATAAAGACCGTAATCTCGAACCTCTTCGGACGGGTCGTTTTGCATTTCCAAAAACGCACTGTGCGCGAGCTCAAACTCGCTAGCGTAGTAGTACGCCGTGCCTTTACGTAATGGATCGACAAAGTGTTTTGCAGCTTCTAAATACGCTTGTTGGTTGAACAAACGCTGTCCTTGTTGATCTGGCGTTAGCCACAAATCCCACCACCATTGCGCCACCTTGTCGAAAGCCGTCACTTTTTGCACAACTTGTGGCTGCTCGGCTTTAACTGAAATGTTCTCGGCCAATGCACTTGTTGGCATCAATAACGTGCCGCTCACCATTACAATCACGCACCACTGCACTAACCACCCTTTTCTAAACCACAGCATCATGATCAGCGCGATTGGGAACAGAATTTGATACCCCATGTCTTTCCAAGGCATTGAAGATTCGCCATTAAGCTGCATATTGCGCTCAACGTATCGATTCAGTTGCTCGATATCACTATTATCGACGGTCACTTCCACCAATCGACCGTTAGCCTGACTAGCCAGTTCTTGTAGAGAATCCAAATCCATTGGGTTGTTACTCACAATGTCAGCATTCCCTGCCGCAAGAATTAACAGTTGATAAGGTTTGCCCGAGAAATACGCTTGGTATTGCTCAATCGTGGCTGGATTAACGCCATCACTCACCAACAGAACAGTGGAGCCTGGTTGACCTTGCAATTGTTGGTCAATTAACGGCAATGCTTTTTCGGCAAGCTTACCTTGCACGGGCATAATTTCTGGCGTAATGGCCGCCAAAAACGGGTCAAATACTTTGCTGTCTTGAGTTATAGGCATCGCGACATGAGCACTGCCCGCGAACACGACTAAACCCGTTTTTCCGCCTTTTCGCGCGGCTAGCAAATCGCGTATTTTCTGTTTGGAACGCTCAAGGCGGCTTGGTGGGAGATCTTTTTGCAGCATCGAGTCACTGTTATCAAGCACCACAAGCATAGAGGCTTTATCTTCGCCAAAGGGGGAAGATTCACGTTGCCACGTTGGGCCTGCACAAATCACAATGGCGATGAACACAATCAGCATCAAGAGCTTAAGCGGCAGTTGCTTACGCCAGCCTCGCTCACCTATCGTCAAAGCATTGCGTAAATGTTCGGGCAGAATATCCTTCCAGCTTGGCTTGCTTTCTTCTCGCCAGCGTAACCACACCAAGAAAAACATGGGGACCAAAGCCAGTAACCACTGTGGTCGAATAAAATGAAACTGCGTAAAGAATTGCGTCCAACTAAGAGAATCAAACATCGCCCTCTCCTAATGATGATCGTGTAACAGCCCTTCTTTTGAGTGTTGCGACGCTGAACGCGAGCAAATGCATGATGACCACTAACGCCATCAAGTAATGATGAAGGCTTTGTTTTGGGCGGTATGTAGTGCTTTCGTAAAGTTGAGGTTCCAGTTTGCCAATTTCGTCGTAGGCAGCCGATAGTTCATCACGGTTGAGTGCTTCAAACGCTTCACCGCCGGATTCTTTCGCAATGCGATGAATCGTGTCCATATCCAACGCGGTTTCACCTATCGTTTCCGGATCGCCCATCGCAATGACGTGTACTCTCACGCCTTTGGCTTTCGCAACTTTCGCCGCATCAATCGGTTCAACAAAACTGCCCGTGTCGTTACCATCGGTTAATACAATCGCGACTTTTTCACGGTTTTGGTCTTGTTCTAAAGCACTACGCGACTTATCGCTTTGCTCAAAAACTTTAATCGCTAAGCCAATCGCATCACCAAGATGGGTACTCTGCCCTGCCATTGCCACATCGGTTTGGTTAAGCAGTTCGAGCCACACTTTTTGGTCTGCGGTAAATGGCGTTTGCACGAAAGCAGCATCACCAAAAAGCACCAAGCCTAATCGGTCACCTTTACGAGACTGAACAAACTCCGACAGCACTTCTTTTGCCGCATCAAGACGAGAAATTTTTTCGCCTGTACGTGAGGTGAAATCTGGCTCGGCCATGGAGCCCGAAAGATCCACCACCACCATCACATCGCGCCCTAAACTCTCGCGAACTTGAGGCTCGCCTAACACGGTGGGTTTTGCCATCGCACACACCACCAAAAGCCATGAGAGAATTAACGTTGCTCGTTGCCACCAGCTTGGGGTTAACTGGCTTGCACCTTCTGACGGCGTCTCGCCAATCGCTTCCACCAACTGACTAAAAAACGGCACTTTGATCGCCATTTGCTTAGTGCGATATGCAGGCACCAAGTAGTATACCACCAATGGCAACGGCAAAATCAGAAACCACAGTGGGTGAGCAAATTCAAAACCAGACAAACCAGTTAGCGATACAAGAAGATCATTCATGTTGACCTCCCTGATTTGCTTTGCGTTTCAATAGTGGTGATTTCTTTGTTGTGCCTTTTTGAGCATCGCAACGGTGTTCACTCACCCAGTTTTTCGCACGAGCAATAAGCGTTACTCGCTCTTCGTTGGTTAGCATAACGCTTGGGTCAACAATACTTTGTAGCCAACGCTTTGAAAGCTCATCGTTAAAGACCACTTGCGAGTTTGCTTGAGAATCTCCGGTTTGCAGATATAGCGCATCGAGCTTGCGCAAAAAGGCGGTATCAAACAATTTCGCGTTACGGCTATCAACATGAATCAACACAATTTTAAGCACAGAGAACAATGCTTTAGGCATGCCTTTGTCGCTCGGTTTGATTTGCGAAATCGCCAACAGAGCTTCTTGTCGGTAGCGGTTACACCACCACTGTTGAGCCAAACGATACGCGACATACACCAATGCAATGAGCGCAACCGCCGCTAAAATTTTCCAGCCAATAGTTTGCGGATACCAACTCACGCTTGGTGGCACGGCCACATCATGTAACTCACTGAGTATGTAGGTACTCGGAGGCGTAGGAAGACCACTCATTTAACGCCCTCCTACCAGTTTTTGAAATTGTTTAATGTGCTCGCCAGTCGTATCGAGTTCAATGTGCGGAAGGTGTTTCATCGCCATAAGTTGAGAGAGTGATTGACGCTGTAAGCTGGTTCGAGCCTCAAGCTTTGCGCTCGCGGCTTCTACCTTTGCTTTGCTGTCTAAATTGAGTTGATACTGCCCATCACCAACCACCCATTTCGATTTTGCCAAATCGTCTGGTAACGTTTGTTCTAATGGGTCACTAACCATCACTGCGAGAACATCATTGTGCTGTTGCAGCTGTTTAAGGTGATCAAGATGGTGCTCCTCGCAGTCGCTCCAGTCGCTGATAAAAATCAAAGTGGATTGCTTGAGCTTCATGCGTTTAATGAGCTCAATCCATTGACTGAACGTTACTTTTTCGGAGTTGCGGGAGTCCACATTGAGCGATTTATTGGCTTTAGCGAGACGTTTAAGTTGCGCCAGAAGATCGTTTTGCGAACGCTGTGCCTTGCTGTGAAACAACGCCTGCGGGGATGCGATGACAAAACCGACTCGGTCGCCATCTTTTAATACTCGCCACCCACACATCGCTGCGATCTCTGCCGCGACAACTGATTTCATTACTTGCGTCGAAGCAAAAAACATTGTGCTTCTCTGGTCGACACACACGATTACGTTGCGATCTTTTTCTTCTGTATAACTGCGTACATGCGGCTTACCCGTACGCATCGTAACTTTCCAATCAAGGTTACGAATATCATCACCTAATTGGTAATGGCGCAGCTCTTCGAAGTTCAATCCACGACCGCGAAACAACGAATTGTGTCGGCCAGAGAGAACGCTACCCGCCTTTAGGTGAGGAAGTAAACTGAATGATTCTGCTTGTGCTTGAAGACGTACTAAACGAGCGTAATCGCAGTACAAACGAGGATCCATCCCCTGTGATTTTGGCGCAAGAGTTGGCTTAGCCATAATGCCTCCCACTTACCCAATTTCTACACAATCTAGCAGCTCTTGTACGACTCGTTGGTGATCGACTCCGTCTGCTAGTGCATCGTAGGTCAAAGAAAAACGGTGGCCCAATACAGACGGAACCATGGCACGCACATCGTCAGGAGTCACATGGTCACGTCCTTGCATCCACGCATACGCACGAGCGCATTTGTCGAGTGCGATGGAAGCACGAGGACTAGAGCCAATCTCAATCCATTTTGCTAAGTTTGAATCGGCATAACGCTCTGGCTTACGAGTCGCCATCACTAACGCAACGATGTAGTTTTCCACTAGGTCTGATACCACGATGTTTGGTAACTGACGACGCGCTTCTAGCACCACGTCTGGCTCGATGTGTTTTGGCGTAACAATTTCGCTGCTGGTTTCCGCACCCAATTCTTCACTGCGCACCAAACGAATGATGTCACGTTCGGCGTCATCTTCTGGATAATCGA
The DNA here is from genome assembly GCF_033339995.1 of Vibrio sp. 1641. NCBI lineage: Bacteria > Pseudomonadati > Pseudomonadota > Gammaproteobacteria > Vibrionales > Vibrionaceae > Vibrio > Vibrio sp. 1641. The sequence continues at coordinate 605,101 of NZ_JAWOVP010000002.1, read as the reverse complement.
CGGTAACCTTCATTATAAAGCGGTCCATTTGCGCTTCTGGCAGTGGGTACGTGCCCTCTTGCTCTACTGGGTTTTGCGTTGCAAGCACCATAAATAAGTCTGGCAATACGTGAGTTTTATCGCCTACCGTGATTGTGCCTTCGGCCATGGCTTCAAGCAGTGCCGCTTGTACTTTGGCTGGTGCACGGTTGACCTCATCAGCAAGTACAATGCTGTTAAAAATTGGCCCTGGCTGAAAATGGAGTTGCGGCTTACCATCCAGCTCTTGATAAACCTCAGTACCCGTCACGTCAGATGGTAAAAGATCCGGTGTAAACTGGATTCGACCAAAACTGGTGTTTAACAAGTTCGCCAACGATTTTACGGAACGTGTTTTTGCCGTTCCCGGTAAACCTTCTAGCAGAATATGCCCATTTGTTAATAACCCAATGACTAAAGCTCGAACCACGTGGCTTTGTCCAATGACGCTTTTTTCTGTTTGTTCGATGAGTTCTTTTATCGCTTGTTGTGCGTGGTTCATAGGATACCTTTTCAATGGTTTAAGCCGTCTTTTCGATAGTTAAGTATAAGAACAAATGAAATAACTTAAGGTTATATTCACTATGTTATCTTTGCGGTTCTTGAGATTGGAGAAGTTGTGCAAGACCAACCAACATCGGTAACGCATAATCAAAGAACATTTTGATTCCCGAACACAAATAGTTTAGACCACTCTCACCATTCGGCGTTTTGATCAAACGGTTTTTGGGGCACTCACCCCAACAATAAGGCAAGTAAGGGCATTGCTTACAATACGTCGGCAATGAATCGCGTTTTGCCATGCCAAAAGTATATTGTCTTGTAGAGAAGGCCATTTCATTCAGTGAGTGTTCATGAATGTTGGCGAGTTTGTATTCTGGATACACATAGTGGTCGCAACTGAACACGTCGCCATTGTGCTCAATCGCCAACCCTTTGCCACAAAACTCCGCCGTCATGCAAAGCTGAGACGGTTTCCCCATTACTTGCGCCACCGCGGTTTCAAACAGATTAACCAACACACGGCCAAGATCGTTATTCACCCACTCTTCAAAGGTCGCCATTAAAAAGCGTCCCCAGTCTTCAGGATCGACTGACCAATCCGTTACAATCGACATTGGATGCCCCGGTTTAGCCAGATCACTGCCTTTGGTTGGGATCATCTGTTCGTTCCAAAACTGCGGCGCGGTTGTTTGGAAGTTGTTGGCTTCTACCACCGGCGCAAACTGAATATAAGTCACACCCAATTCTTGGGTTAAAAATCGATATACTTCGAGCGGGTATTTCGCATTGTGACGATTCACCGTGACCAACGCGTTGAATTTCACGCCATGCGCTTTGAGCTTATCTACCGCTTTCATCACGAGATCAAACGTTGGCTTACCGCTGCGGGTTTTGCGATATTTGTCGTGCAGCTCTCGTGGTCCATCAATCGACAAGCCAACTAGGAAGTTGTGCTCTTTTAAAAACGCACACCACTCATCGTTTAGCAAAATGCCGTTGGTCTGAAGATCGTTTTCAATGCGAACGCCTTTCGGCTGATGTTTCTTTTGCAAAGCTACGACATTGCGGAAATAGTCCAACCCAAGCAGCGTCGGCTCCCCGCCCTGCCATGAGAATACAATTTCTTCGCCATCCTGACTTTCGATATAGCTTTTCACGAACGCTTCCAGTGTTGCGTCGTCCATTTTTGGCTGCTTTTCTTGGTGCAGTAGATTTTCTTTATGCAGATAAAAGCAGTACTGACAATCGATGTTGCACTTTGCTCCGCCTGGCTTTGCCATCACATGGAATCGACGGTCATACGCGCCCAGAACCGGCGCTTTAGACGCCGTTTTAAGAGGAACAATAGGCATAGTAGTAGAATGGCGAGGGGAAATCTTACTCATACGTTTCTCACTATTACATATACCCAAATAACCTCGTGAGCGCTGTACAGCAAAAGTGAAGCTATTTGGGTATATAGCGCTCCAAAAAGCGCTATATAATCTTAATTTACTTAGAAGACTTAGGTACGAACGAACCTGCTTCCATACGAGGCGGGAATTCTTTGAATGTACCCATCACCTCTTTCACTGTATCCATTGCTGGCATCATTAAGAATGAACGCTCGTACATCCAACGAGAATAACCCATGCCTTGATCGCCTCGTTCAAATGGATCAATGCTCAAGTCAAAGATCAGTGGCACACGAAGTTTAGTGAACGGCTTACGCCATACATCCATACCCGTTTCATTCTCTTGAATCATAAAGTGGAACTTGTACTTTCCTTGGCGCAATGCCACAAGATCGCCGTCGTCGCTCCAGTAAACGAACTCATTTCGTGCGGATTTGTCTGACTTACCCGTTAAATATGGCAGTTGGTTGTAACCGTCTAGGTGAACTTTGTAGTCCATATCGCCAACTTTTTTGCCTTTTAGCAGTTCGTCTTTAACTTTGGTATCACCTGCCGCAGCAACTAGTGTCGGGAAAAAGTCCTCTAATGACATCATGCCGTTGAATGTTTTACCTGCCTCAATTTTTCCAGGCCATTTAATCAACATTGGCACACGGAAACTCCCTTCCCAGCCAGTGTTTTTCTCTGAGCGGAACGGTGTCATCCCTGCATCCGGCCACAAATCAACCATAGGGCCGTTGTCAGTGGTGTAAACAATGATTGTACTGTCATCCACACCTAACTCTTTGATCTTGTTAAGTAGCTGACCGATTTGGTCATCGTGCTGCTTAACACCATCCGCGTAGAAACCGGCACCTGTTTTACCTTGGTATTCTTCAGGAACATGTGTGAAGTTGTGCATGCGAGTGGTGTTAAACCAAGTAAAGAACGGCTTGTCCGCTTTTACTTGCTTTTCTATGAAGCTCTCTGCGGCATCAAGAAACTCACCATCAACATTTTCCATACGCTTACGCGTTAGTGGACCGGTATCTTCGATTTTGCCGTCAGCGTAAGAATGGATAACGCCACGAGGGCCAAATTTCTTCTTGAACTCCGGGTCTTTAGGGTAATCCACGTTCTCTGGCTCTTCTTCTGCGTTCAAGTGGTATAGGTTGCCGAAGAATTCATCAAAACCGTGGTTGGTAGGAAGATGCTCGTCTCGGTCACCTAAATGGTTCTTACCAAATTGTCCGGTTGCGTAACCCATTTGCTTAAGCACGGTTGCAATCGTCGGATCTTTTTCCGAGATACCTTCCGGAGCGCCTGGTAAGCCCACTTTTGATAGACCTGTACGTTTTGGCATTTGACCAGTGATGAATGCAGAACGGCCTGCTGTCGAGCTTTGCTGTGCGTAGAAGTTAGTGAACTTCGCACCCTCTTTAGCAATGCTATCGATGTTTGGCGTGTTGTACGCCATCATGCCTTGGTTGTAGGTACTAAGGTTCCAGTAACCAACATCATCACCAAAGATGACAAGAATGTTGGGTTTGTCTGCTGCATGTGCAACTGCAGATGCAGCGCCCAAAGCTAACGTACATGCGTTAAGTACGAGTTTTTTACTGCTCGTTTTGGTCGCATTTTTCATATTATCTCCAAGAGTTCGCTAGTGCGTAAAAAATGGTATTCGCTTTTCAATACCATTGTTGATATAAGATAAAGCACTAATTTAAGGCGATAAATGCAGTCAAAATTAGTTAACCTATAAATTAAATTTATGAGTGACGTTATGGACTTGAATTTGATCCAAACTTTTCTTGTTGTTGCGGAGTTTCAATCTTATACAAAAGCCGCGGAACAATTAGGGCTTACACAACCTGCTGTGAGCGCTGCAATAAAGCGTTTAGAGCAAGTCGTAGATAAGCAATTATTCGTTAAAAAAGGACGAGGGATCGCACTAACCTCCACCGCTTATCAATTACTGCCGCAATTCCAGCAAGCGGTTAATATTATTGACAATGCGATATCTGATAAAAATCATTTTGAAGTGTGTTGTTCGGAAATTTTGTTGCACATTATGGACCCGATAAAGAACACTATTTTTTATGAATCACCACCCGAAAAATTCCTATTATTTGAGCTGTTAAGACAACAAAAAGTCGATCTAGTAATCGATACGGTGATCACGAAAGATGCAGCGTTTATTATTGAAGATGCCTATGAGGAAGAAGCCGTGGTTATCTGTCGTGAGAACCATCCCCGTGTACACGGCACGCTCACAAAAGAGCAATTTTATGAGGAAACTCACTGTTTATTTTCAGGAAAATGGAACAACATGTCGGGGTTCGAGCAACTAGCAAAGGAAACAATTCAAGAAAGAAAAGTCGACTTGATCACATCTTCGCTAGCGGGCATGGCGCTGTATGTCGCCCAAAGAGACAGTTTAGGGATCGTGTCTCAATCTTTTGCAAACAAGTGGAGCAAAGCGCTCAAACTTCAAATTTTGCCCTGCCCCATTTCGATACGCTCTATCCCTTACAAGTTCGTCTACCATAAGCGAGAGGTAAACAACCCAGCCCACATCGCTCTACGTGAAAAAATCAAAGCCAACTTAACGGCAGCCCACTACGAACCAATTTGTTTATAACTCTTGTCAATTGAAGCGTTAGGCGTTTTCGTCATCAAGCTTTCTACAAACCTGAATAGATAGAATTTTACAGATAAAAAAGAGGCTCACGTTAATGAGCCTCTTTCTATATGTGATACTTCACTTAGCTTTTCTTACTTATTTGGGTTCTCTTTTAGTTTCTCCATCACTTGATCGAGCGAGAAGCTTGCTGCTTTTTGCCTTGGTGGGAACTCTTTAAACGTTTCAAGGAATCTGCCAACGTAAGCTTGCGCAGGAACAAGCATGTAAGCACGGTCTAGCATCCAATCATAGTAAGTGTTAGAAGTGATATCAGCCACTTCGTAAGGATCCATACGCAAGTTGAAGATCTTAGGAACACGAAGTGTGGTGAATGGTTCAGCCCAAATACGCAACGTGCCTTTTGCTCGTTGCTCCATAAAGACCAGCTTCCATTTGTTATAACGAAGTGCAGTTAAGTCTCCATCATCTGAGAAGTAAAAAATTTCTTCACGTGGGGCCTTATCCTCTTTACCAGTCAAATATGGTAGGAAGTTATAGCCGTCTAGGTGAACTTTGAATTTCTTACCATTCGCACTATAACCTTTGAGCAATTTCTCTTTGATATTGTCATCACCCGCGGCAGCAACGAACGTTGGCATCCAGTCCATGTGATGCATGATATCATTCGAAACAGAGCCAGCTTTAATTTTACCCGGCCAACGTACCATCGCAGGAACTCGGTACGCACCTTCCCAGTTGGTATTTTTCTCTCCACGGAATGGCGTTGTACCTGCATCTGGCCACGAGTTCATGTGTGGGCCATTATCGGTGGAGTAAAAGACGATTGTGTTGTCTTTAATACCCAAATCATCCACTTTTTTCAGTAGCTGACCTACATGGTTATCATGCTCGACCATACCATCTGCATACTCGCTTATACCTGTTTTTCCAGAGTTCTCTTCTTTCACATGAGTACGGAAGTGCATACGAGTTGCGTTCCACCAGACAAAGAAAGGTTTTTCAGCCTTGACTGCACGATCCATAAAGTCGAGTGCCGCATCTAACGTCTCTTCATCCACGGTTTCCATGCGCTTGCGGGTTAGAGGTCCTGTATCCTCAATTTTGCCATCAGCGTACGAACGGATAACGCCGCGCGGACCGAACTTTTTACGAAACTCAGGATCTTTAGGATAATCGACGTTTTCTGGCTCCTCCTCGGCGTTCAAGTGATAAAGGTTGCCAAAAAATTCATCGAAGCCGTGATTAGTAGGAAGGTGCTCATCTTTATCACCTAAGTGGTTTTTACCAAATTGCCCTGTCATATAGCCCATCGGCTTCAGCATTTCGGCAATGGTTGCGTCCTCTTCCTTCAAGCCAAGATCAGCACCTGGAAGCCCCACTTTACTCAAACCTGTTCTAAGAACGGTTTGGCCCGTAATGAAAGTAGAACGGCCCGCTGTACAAGATTGCTCACCGTAATAGTCAGTGAACATCATGCCTTCTTTGGCGATACTGTCTATATTTGGTGTTTTGTACCCCATCAAGCCAAACGCGTAAGCACTGAGATTGGACTGGCCAATATCATCACCCCAAATGACGAGAATATTTGGTTTCTCTGCTGCGATACTGCTACTTGTCGCACCGATTAAAGCGGCGGCAAGAATCGCTAATCGGCGTTTAACGCCATATTTCGCTGTCATATAAACCTCTGTGTGTATTAGAAAAGTGCTTCCTGCAACAGAATGTATAGTTCACAAATAGCGGATAAGCGAATTTACTAAATGAGAATTCTTTCTATCTTTGCCTAACATTACACCGTTGTTTGTAGCTAATACGCACTCCAATAGCACTTTAGTTCAGAGCGCCATCGCACCATTCATCACTACTGTTAATCTCAAATATTAAGATTGTCTACGCATATCACAGTGCCCATAAAGTACCTGATTGCTTTTATATAAATATTAATGATAATACGTTTTACTACCATTAATAATTAAGGTGCCCGCGTGCTTGACTCCAAGGTTTCAAATGGAAAAACTTACCAATGCCAACACAACGGCGTTCACCATAATGATGAGGAGCTATTACTAGATAAGCGCACTCACTCTGTGGTACTCAATTACTTGCCAAACAAGAAATCTGTTCAGTTAACAAGCATTCAATTTAAGCTGCTGCAAACTCTCACTCACCATCAAGATCAAGTACTTAGTAAGCCTTTTCTTTACGAAACAGTACTAAAACGTGAATTTACTGAACATGATCGAGCACTCGATATGCACATGAGCAGAATGAGAAAGCGTCTAGTTCACGAAGGCGTTCCGACAGACAGAATTCAGACAGTCCACCGCCAGGGCTACATTTTCAAGCGCTCAGACAATCAACAGAAAAATTAACGCTAATTGACCCAACTTTTGGTAATTGACCGCTTATTTTGCTTTAATTAATGCAAATTCTAATCACGTAAAATAACTCAATGAATTTGCGCTTAATTTTTACACTTTGCATTGCTACTTTGTTTGCCGGCTGTGCAACCTATGCTGGTCTTAACTATGATCAACTGTTTGGTCCACAGCTCGTGCGTGAACGCACTGTTGACGTGGAAACCCCTCAAGCAAACTTCTTCCAAAGCGAAGTTAAACCCATTATGGATAACCGCTGTGTCGTCTGCCACGCGTGCTACGATGCACCATGTCAGCTTAAGCTCTCTTCTGTTGAGGGCATTGACCGTGGTGCGAGTAAAGCACTGGTATATGAAGGAACAAGACTCACAGCCGCAGCACCAACACGCTTATTCGAAGATGCAGAAACAACCCAAGAGTGGCGCGATGCGGGTTTTCATCCGGTTCTCAACGAACGTGATCAAAGCATGGCAGCCAACATTGACGCAGGCCTTATCGCACGTTTGCTACAGCAAAAAGAGCGCCACCCATTGCCTGACCAAGTCCAGTTAGAAGGCTTTGACTTTTCGATAGACCGAGAGCAAACCTGTCCAACGATTGAAGAATACGAGCAATACGAAAAGGATAACCCAACCTGGGGCATGCCTTTTGGTATGCCAAATCTATCAAACAGTGAATACCACACACTCATGACTTGGTTGGAAAACGGCGCAATAATGAACGTTCACCAACCTGTTAGTGAGAATGAGCAAGCGCAAATAGATAAGTACGAAGCATTACTTAACCACTCTGATTTGAAAAATCAGCTGATGGCTAGGTATATATATGAGCATTTGTTTTTATCTCATCTCTACTTTTCGGAACTCGATGAAGATCCCCGATTCTTCACGCTCGTCCGCTCTGCTACACCACCAGGACAGCCCGTAAAACGTATTTCAACGCGTCGCCCGTATGATGATCCAGGGGTTGAACGCGTGTTTTATCGAATTATTCCAGAGCAAGGGACCATAGTAGATAAAACTCACATGCCATTCGCGTTAAACAAGCAACGCATAGAGAACTGGAAAACTTGGTTTATTGATGCTGATTACATGGTTAGTCAGCTACCGAGTTATGAACCAGAAGTTGCTGCAAACCCGATGACATCATTCATCGACCTTCCAGTGAAGTCGCGCTTTAAGTTCATGCTAGATAATGCACAAAATACAATAATGGCATACATCAAAGGCCCAGTTTGTCGTGGCCAACTGGCATTGAATGTTATCAATGATCGCTTTTGGGTGTTTTTCCTTGATCCAGATAAAGCAGACATCCCAGAAGTAAATGAGTTTTACCGATCTCAGGCTGATAACCTAAAACTACCGGCAGAACAAGAAAGTAACACGCTACCTGTTACCAACTGGGTCAAGTACGCGCGCCAGCAAGCTCGCTACCTAGAGGCTAAATCTGAGTTCACTAATAACTGGTTTAAAGAGGGTGAAAACCTATCCACCGATGTAATTTGGGATGGTAATGGCACCAACCATAATGCGGCATTAACGATATTCCGCCATTTTGATAGTGCTTCTGTTGTTCAAGGGTTAGTTGGTGAGCAGCCTAAAACAGTGTGGATTCTTGACTACGCGTTACTAGAGCGTATCCACTATTTGCTTGTTGCTGGGTTTGACGTTTACGGTAACTTCGGCCACCAGCTCATGACACGAATGTTTATGGACTTCTTGCGTCTAGAAGGCGAAAGTAACTTTATCTCGTTGTTACCCGCCGATATGCGCCATGAACTTCAATCTAGCTGGTATAAAGATCAAAGCCCGCAGTTGAGTGACTTTTTACAACGAAATGTGAAGCCGTTTAACCAACCAACCAGCGTTCAGTATAAGAGTGACGATCCAAAAACGGAGTTGGTGGAGTTGTTGAGCGAACATGTTTCAGATGTGCTTCTGCCTCGCTACGAAATTCAAAACACGGCTCTTTCTGCGAGTAGTGAAAAGCAACTAAAACGTATTGACCAAGTTCGTGGTGAAGGCCTAAAAACCGTTCCGCAAATCACTATGCTTATGGTGAGAAGTCAATCAGGGGAAGATGAACTGTTCACCTTACTTCACAACAATGCACACACAAACATCTCTAGCTTGTTTGATGAAGAAAGTAACCGTGACTTTGCTAACGATGATATGACCATTGTACGCGGCGTTGTGGGAAGCTACCCTGCGGCATTTTTCTCGATCAACGAAAACCAAGTAAAAGATTTTGTCGATCAATTTAGTGCCATCCAAAACGAGTCCGATTACGTTAAGTTATTGGATAATTTTGCGATTCGTAGAAGCTCAGAAAAATTCTGGTCATTTAGCGATCGTTTACACAATTGGTACCGTACAAAACAACCGATCGAATTTGGATTACTTGACTATAATCGTTTTGAGAATCGATGATGATTTAAGGGGGTTCTCATGGGTATCCGAGATAACATTGCCGCTCTTGAACAACAGATTTACGTTGCTTGTTCTGAGGGAGACTACGAAACGGTCAATATGCTTGAGCATCAACTCGAATACTTGCGTGGCAAAGTGGAACATCCTTTTGATGATGACCCTTATGCCCTAGACACTCGATTCGAGTGGGAAGATGACATGACCGAATAGAAAAAACCTCCGGAAAGCCGGAGGTTTTTTTATTTTCAATGCTCGATGGATTACTTCGCCATTAACTCATCGAGAGCTTGAATTGATGCAGACACTTGAGAAACTAAATCATCTTTAGTCGCATTATAGGTATCTAGAGGTTGAGGCGCGGCTTCAATTGCTTGGCAAGCGTTCATTAATGCAGTTAGTCCTAAACTTCCCGCGCTGCCCTTTAATTTATGGGCAAGGTTCTTTACTTCTTTACTATCATTGTCCTCAGCAGACGCTTGCAGTTTGCTTAATACATCAGTGCTGGTGGATCTAAACAGATTAATAATGTGCAACATCTTATCTCTGCCCAAGATTTTCATATCGGACTCAATCACGCTCGGATTAATGATAACCACATCGGGTTCCTTTGTTTTAGGTGCTTGAACGACCTTTAATTGTAGCTCTTGTTCTTGAGGCGAAATTTGATCAAACGGGGTACAGTCGGCATTTTGTGGCAACAACAACGGCTTTCCGTCTAGCGCATCCTGAATCAATGCCGCGAGTGCCTCTTTTGCCAATGGCTTAGGCAAGTATCCGTCAAAACCAGCGGCTAGATAGCGCTCAACTTCTTCCGCAAAAACGTGCGCAGACACTGCAATCATTGGCGTGACGGCAAGCGCTTTATTGGCCGGCTTATCACACTCAATCCGCTTTAAGCGTTGGATCAACTCAGTTCCATCACAATCAGGGAGGTTGATGTCGACCAAAGCGATATCAAAATCTTGTGTGCTGATCAGTTGCTCTGCTTGTGAGCCGTTTTCTGCCATCACGACTTGATGCCCCATGCTTTCTAGAAAACCTTCCGCGACCACTCGGTTGACTTCATTATCTTCTACCAGCAAGACCTTTGCTTTCACTTTGCAACGTGCGGTTGCCACGGTTCCTGTTTCAACAGGTTCGCTTTCCTCTAACGGAATAGAGAACCAGAATCGGCTACCATTTCCCTCTTCGGAATCGACTTCTAAAACACCGCCCATCGCTTCAATGATTCGCTTACTGATAGCAAGTCCAAGCCCCGTGCCTCCAGTTTGGCTCATCCCACCTTCAGCTTGCGTGAAGGCATCAAACAACGTTCTCTGGTATTTTTTGGCAATTCCTATTCCAGTGTCTGATACTTCAAATAGGACTTGCGACTCGTCCTCTGGGTTCAGGCTAACGTAGATATCAATTTCTCCTTCGTCAGTGAACTTAATCGCGTTACCAACAAGATTGTTCAGCACCTGACTGATTCTGGTGACATCCCCTTTCCAGTAGCGACTAACATCACTTTCAATATGGTAGGAGAACAGCAGCTTCTTCTCTTGTGCTCGACTGTTCATTAACTGGAAAGTGTCCTCCACCATTTGGTGTAAATCAAAGCCCATGTGACGAATTTCTAAATGCCCCGCTTCAATCTTGGAGTAATCCAGTACATCATTAAGGATCGCGAGCAACGTTTTACCACTACGATTAATGATTTCCGCATAACGCTTTTGAATTGGGTTGAGGCCTGAGTCAATCAACAAGCGTGCTGTCCCCAACACTCCGTTCATTGGCGTTCTTATCTCATGGCTCATCGTCGCCAAGAATGCCGATTTTGCTCGGCTCGCTTGCTCTGCTTGCTTGCGAGCTTTAGCGTGATTCAAAACCTCTTCATTCAAACGGCGGTTTGCTTGTTTTAACTGCGAAGTGCGCTGCTCAACGAGCTCTTCTAAATGCTCTTTATGCTCCTCAAGCTCTCGCTTGGCTTGAGCTTCACCCTCTGCTACCACTTTTAGTGCTTGCGCGGTATTACGAGCCGTGATGATGGCTTGCCCCATATGCGCCAACTCATCTTTGCCTTTCACTTCCAACTCAACCGCTAAATTACCCTGCGCCACAGACAGCAACGCAGCGGAATATTCAGCTAACCGCTTCACAACAGAAAGGTACACCACACGCCATAAAATCAGCACCAATACAATCAAACCAACAATTGAAATAACGGTTAGAGACCACTGAGCGAATTTCAGTGTGCTGGTCAATTGGTCTACAGCGACGGTAGTGGTTTTGTTTGAATCATCAACCAATTTGTTGACCGTGCCATTAAGCTCTGAGAACAACTCTAATGTCTTTTGCATCAGTTGTTGTGACTGTTCGTTATTCTCGTATTGCTGCATCAGTATAGAAAATACGACCTGACGCTTACCAAGCTCTATGAGCAGTTGGCTCATTTGCTTAGAGCGCGTAGGATCTTCCACAGCGAGTACACGGCGTTGCATGATTTTGAGGTTGCTATCGAAATCACTTTGAACCTGTTGAATTCGCTCAATATTCGTTAATGTCCGAGCCTCTTCAATCTGATTCAACATTTTAAAGGCCAACAAGTGCAGTTCATGCAATCGCTCAGTCAGATCAAGATCGACCTCCACCAGTGCATCTAGCGCCTGATAAACTTGCGATTTTTTATTCGATTCTAATAAGTCATAAATATGCGTGACGTTAGCAACAGCAATGGTGCTTGTATTCTGAACTTGCGTACGAGTTAGTTGTTCTAGCTCTTCACTGAGCAGACGCATTTCTTCAACACGAGTATCTATCTCTTTTGCAAGCCACAGCTTTTTTTCAACCGAAACACCGAGTTCTGCCAAATTGTCGATAACGTTCTGGACGTTATTCTCTAAAGCTTCTAACAATTGAGAATCGAACGACTCACTCCCGAGCTCCTTGATGTGAGTGAGTAAAGACTCGAGCTGTTCGAACAGCACTCGCCCTGACTCCTTTCTTTCCTGCTCGTTTCTTGCGTTCGACAACATTTGTACAGACGAAATAATACGAGTACTCAACTCAGAGACTTGTCTCGCCTCAATCATGGCGGGAATCGCAGAATCCACGACATTTCTTTCGGTTTTGGCAACCAAAGAAAATCCAGACACACCAATAAGTGCCGATAACATGACCAGTATTGCCATCGCAATGAAAGACAACAAAAGTTTACGACCGATGCTTGCAGTTGCTAGCAGCATATTTTCATGACCTTAATGTTCGTGTTCAGCGACATATTACGTTATATTTTGCAGTGTTTACTTAATCTATGCCAACGAACTTCATTTCATGGTTAAAAATCAACACGCATTTCGCACATTTTTCAAACATTCTGCAGCCACTTTAACCCTCGTTGCTTCTTTGCCAGCGGTTGCCGCAGAGAAAATATGTGCAATATACCCTCACCTAAAGGATTCATACTGGTTGTCAGTAAACTATGGAATGGTGTCGGAAGCGAAAAGAGAAGGTGTCGAGCTACGAGTCCTTGAAGCGGGCGGCTACCCAAACAAAACCCGTCAAGAACAACAACTCGCACTGTGTAACCAATGGGGAGCAGATGCGGTTATCCTTGGGACCGTGGACCCACAGGCTTACGAGCATTCACTTAAAAATTGGGTGGGGAATACTCCCGTTTTTGCTACTGTGAACCAACTCGACTTGGATGAAGAACAAAGTGAGTTGCTAAAAGGGACTGTCGGTGTTGACTGGCATTGGATGGGATACGAAGCGGGTCAATATTTGGCAGCTCGCCATCCAAAGGGGTCAGGAAAAACCAACATTGCCTTACTTTTGGGGCCGCGAACTCGTGGTGGTACGAAACCCGTTACTGCCGGATTTTATGAAGCGATACAAGGAAGTGATATCAACATTGTTGACTCATTTTGGGCAGACAACGACAAGGAGTTACAACGTAACCTAGTTCAACGTGTGATCGATATGGGAAATATAGATTACATTGTTGGCAGTGCAGTGGCGATTGAAGCGGCCATCAGTGAGCTGCGCAGTGCCGGCAAAGCTGAGGAGATCGGTTTAGTTTCTGTGTACTTAAGTCATGGTGTATATCGAGGCCTGTTACGTAACAAAGTACTCTTCGCACCAACAGATAAAATGGTGCAGCAAGGTCGGCTTTCCGTGATGCAAGCAACGCATTACTTAAGAGGTGAAGCTTATGACAAACATGCCTCACCAACCATCAAACCACTGACTCCGAAGACGCTTCATGACGACACGATCGAAGAATCGTTATCTCCGTCAGAATATAGGCCGACATTCCGTGTTAAGGCTGTTGATTGAAAGACCAAAAACGTGTTCTATTGAGTCACAACAATTTTAAAATCATACAAACGGAAACATCTTGATGCAAAAAACCATTCGTACCATGCCAACCCATAAACATGTGGCTTTGGTCGCTCACGACAACTGCAAACCTGAGCTACTTCGCTGGGTAAAAGAAAACAAAGAAAAGCTACAGAGTCACTTCCTTTACGCAACTGGCACGACAGGACACATGCTGAGTAAAGAAACTGGACTTGCGATCAAGAGCATGATCAGTGGTCCGATGGGCGGTGATCAACAACTAGGCGCTCTCATTTCAGAAGGCAAAATCGACGTTCTCGTTTTCTTTTGGGATCCACTGAATGCCGTACCTCACGACCCAGATGTTAAAGCGCTTCTTCGTATTGCTAGTGTTTGGAATATTCCTGTAGCAACGAACCGAGCCACCGCTAAGTTCCTGTTTAACTCCCCTCTTCTTGAGCAAGAAGTAGACATCGAAGTACCGGATTACGAAGCCTATCTTGCTGAACGCATGTAAGCTTTGATGCCAACCAAATAAAGCAAGGGCGATACCAAGTATCGCCCTTGCTGTTTTTAACATTCTAAACGTTGCATTTAACGGGAAGTCACGATGGGATAGTCACCATTAACGAGCTCTTGAACGAATGCAGACCCCGCACCAGTATGCGTGATCCAAACCTTCTCTTTCGCACGTGTAATCGCCACGTAAAAAAGCCTGCGCTCTTCTGCGTAAGGGAATTTGTCTTTGGACTCCGTCAACGCACCATCAATGTGAATTTGCTTCTTCTTAGCGGGGAATTGCCCCTCATCCACAGAAAGAATAATCACAAAGTCAGCTTCGCGTCCTTTACTCGCATGGCAAGTCATAAAGCGAATATCGAGATTAGGGAAACGTCGCAACCAATCGTCGAACAAATCGGGCTTGTGATAATGGTTACGTCCTAGCAATAAAACTGACTTGGTTTGCTTGGCTTGTTGATTCAAGTGATCCAAGATCTTTTCCACTTGATTGCTCGGCGCGGTATGTACGCTCTTCTGCTTGCGTTGTTTGTGGCTGTTTAGTGTTTTCGGCAACTGCGATGGGTTTTGCTGCACGAATGTATTCGCTACATCACCAATCTGATTGTTGAAACGATAAGTTGTATCTAAGTGATGAACGGTTGAGTGAGCAAAGCGTTCTTTAAAGCCAGTGATAAGATCGACATCCGCTCCTGCAAACTGATAGATCGCTTGCCAATCGTCGCCAACAGCAAATAACGTCGCACCTGCTTGTTTCTGAGTGGATTCACACAGTGCTTCAATCAATGCCAGACGGTCTGGAGAGATATCTTGATACTCATCGACCATAATAAAGCGCCATGGCGAGACAAACTTTCCTTTATTCACATAATCTGTCGCACGACTGATCATGGTTGGGAAATCCACTTGGTTGCTTTCTTTAAGCATTTTCTGCCACGCTGTAAAACATGGCCAGCATAAGGCGAGTTCACTATTTAAACGCGTATAGTCTTGGTGGTTTACGAGCTTTTCTTGTACTTGCTTTTTGGTCAACCCTACCGCCGCTAAATGAGACAGCTGCGAATCTAGCCAAGCGATCAGTTTTGGATTTTCTGAATGGCTTCCTAACTCATCATCCCCTTTTAGGTACGCAATCGGCCATTTGTCTAAATGTTTTTGCCAACGTTTAAAGTTGGTGGGTGTCATCCAATGTTTTTTCAACCAGTCTACACACCATGCCGTTCGTTGATTTTCGTCCAACGCTAAAGGGCTAATTTCGACAGGTTGCTGTTCGACTTGTTTAAGAATATACAAGCCCAACTGATGGAATGTGTTGACGCGCACACCGTCTGCCGCCATGCCCACTTTATCTACTAAGCGTTCTTTCATTTCAGTCGCCGCATCACGACCGAACGCTAACATGAGAAGCTCTTCTGCTTGAGCCTGATGGCTTTGCAACAAATAGGCAACTCGTGCGGTTAAAACGCTGGTTTTGCCCGAGCCGGCACCAGCAAGAACTAAGTTGTGGTCGTCGTTGAGTAATACCGCATATTGCTGGGATAAATTCAAAGGAGAGGATTCAATTTGATTAAACAGCACTTCCCAATTTGGACGTTCTGCTTCTAGCCAATCGCGATTACGCTCACCAAGCGCCTCAGAGGTATCAATGAGCCAAGGCTCTATTTGCGACATACGATTCGGCATTCGCATTTTGGCTTCTTCTAGGGTGGTTTTCATCTCGCTTAACTCTTGGTTAAGACTTTCAACCCAGGAGACCACTTGAGAATGCGATAAGTAAGCAGGCAAGTGCTTTAGTTTGTAAAGCTCTTCTTCCCACTTAGGTAGATACTCAGCCAGTTTTCGGCACTGAGTGTTGTGCCACTCTTGATATTGACGAACGGCCTCAAGCGCGAACTTTCGGCATTGTGGCCACGGTAAACCTTGGACTAGCCAGCTTTGTTGTTTGCCTTCGTGTTCATGAGCAAAAAACTGTAAAGAGCTCCATAATAACCCACGCTTTACGCTAACTTTGCCATTCCAGATCGTAAAAGGAATATGTTCTTCACTGCCTATCGAGCTTAATAAAACACTGTTCTCTTTTATTTCGACGTGATGGTACTCATTTTGAATAAAAAACTGTGCTTTGCTAGTGGCAGTAAGCTGCATGAAACGTGCGCCTTTTAGTTTAGAAGTTGTCGATTTATATCATTTTAAGGCGCTAAATTGTAGCAACGGCGAGCTCCTAAGTAAGCTTCTTCTTCTATTCTTTAATAAAATTCACATTACTGTCGATTTAATAACCTAAAGCTGAGGTTATTTGAAGCTGGCTTTACAATCCTCAATACATGACCTGGCAGCTTTAATATAAGTCAATGACATCCCTGCTGATTTTATCAGCAACCACGAATTTTTCTTAAAGTAAATCATAAACGCGCTATAGTGGGTCTGGTAGTATTCCCCCTGTTCTTCATCGGAAACATAAGGCGCATTGTGCAAGCAACTTCTAAATTTCGGCTATATTGGGCAAACAAGACGATAAATTACAGCGTTCTTATCCTCATTACCTTACTGGGTGTGGTTATCCCAACTTGGTACTTCGAGCAAAACACGCTGATAACGCCATTAATATTAGGCGTTATTGCTGCTGCTTTGGCTGAAAGTGATGACAGTTTCACTGGACGCATCAAGGCTCTGATTCTCACCTTTCTCTGTTTTGCGCTTGCTGCTTTTTCAATTGAAATCTTGTTCGATACCCCATGGGCTTTTGCGTTGGGATTATTTATCTCAACCTTCGGCTTCATCATTCTTGGGGCGATAGGTCCTAAGTACGCGAGTATTGCTTTTGGTTCGTTGCTGATCGCTATTTATACTATGCTTGGCGCACATGAAAGCACCAACATTTGGTTTCAGCCACTACTGCTTTTGACTGGTGCCGCCTGGTATTACTTCATGTCCATGATTTGGCAGATATTTTGGCCTCTTCAACCGGTGCAACAAAGCTTAGCCAATGTGTTCTTCCAAATGGCGAATTATCTTGATGCGAAAGCCAAGCTTTTTCACCCTGTGACCAACTTGACGCCACAACCGCTGCGGATTGAAGCTGCAAAATGCAATGCTGCCACGGTTACGGCACTAAACGTTTGTAAAACCACATTACTTAACCGATCGAAACGGGGTCACATTGATGGGCCTAGTGACCGATTTTTAAATATTTATTTCATCGCTCAAGACATTCACGAACGAGTCAGTTCTAGCCATTATCGCTATCAGGATTTAGCGACCGAATTTGAACGTTCTGATGTGCTGTTTCGTTTTAAATATCTTTTGGAGTCTCAAGCCCAAGCGTGTCGTGATATTGCACTAGCCATTCAGCTAGGAAATGAATACTCCCATACCGATCAATCTATTCTGGCATTAGCTGAAGTACAAAACTCTCTTGCTTATCTAGAAGAACAAAAGCAAGGGCACTGGAAACGTCTTCTGATGCAGTTAACATATTTATTCAATAACTTAGCGACGGTAGAAAAACAGCTTAATAACATTAACAACCCAGATGTTGAAGGCCTCGAAGAAGATACCCTCGCCGATACCAACCCACACACGCTAAAAGCGATGTGGCAGCGTATATCAGCAAATTTACACAAAGATTCGATGCTGTTTCGGCATGCATTACGTATGTCAATTGCCTTAACGATTGGCTATGGAATCATTCAAATATTCAACATCGACCGAGGTTACTGGATACTCTTAACCACTTTATTCGTATGCCAACCGAACTACAGTGCCACTCGCCAAAAATTGACGGCGCGAGTAATAGGTACATTAGCTGGTTTGTTGATTGGTGTACCATTGCTGACTTTTTTCCCTTCTCAAGAAAGCCAGTTAGTATTTATCGTTATCTCTGGTGTAATGTTTTTCGCCTTCCGGATGAACAACTATGGGTACGCGACTGGTTTTATTACACTGCTCGTCCTCTTCTTATTTAATCAACTAGGTGAAGGTTACGCAGTTGTCCTTCCTCGACTAGCAGATACCCTCATCGGGTGTGTGCTTGCAGTAGGAGCTGTATTAGTTATTTTGCCCGACTGGCAGTCGAGAAGGCTTCACAAAGTTATGTCGGATGCGATAGAGGCGAACAAGCAGTATCTCGATCAGATCATTGGTCAGTATAGAATCGGCAAGAAAGACAATTTGAGTTACCGTATCGCTCGCCGCCAGGCCCACAATAATGATGCCTCACTCTCTTCTGCGATTAGTACGATGCTGGCGGAGCCTGGCAAATATCGCGCAGCTGTTGATGAAAGTTTTCGCTTCCTAACGTTAAATCACGCAATGTTGAACTATATTTCTGCATTAGGCGCGCACAGAACTCGCATCGAAGATGAGTCAATTCATAAACTCGTTTTAGATGCTCACCGTTGTATTCATCAGCATCTGGATGTACTTCATAAACAGCTTCACCAGCATTGTGAGGAGTGTGACCTATCTAATATTGATGATGCTGGACTCGAGCAACGCTTAAACGAATGGCGCGATGAAGACGACAGCTCTGCCCGCATGGTATTGCAGCAACTTCATCTTATCTATCGCATGCTCCCAGAGCTTCATTCACTTGCTAGTAAGTTTGCCGTCAGGGTAAGTTAGTAACATTCAAACCATATGTAAGAGGGAAGCGCTATATCGCTTCCCTTTTTCTTTTTACGTTTCCATCTACCCCAAAGTGGGTAATTATGTACCTTCTTAGGAAAAATCTGACGTATCACTTAACACACCTTGACAATATTCGGACAAAAAGCAATCGATCAAATTCTAATCTATTTTGGTTGAATAAATATGTTGTATCCAAAGGATGAAGAATTTCGGGCAACGACGGATAAACCGAATCACGACGAAGGTATTGAGATGAACGCACAACAATTTAATGAACTTAAGCAAAAGCTCAGTGATTTAACGGCAAGTCAGTTAAAGTCATTACAAGGTGAGATCAGCGTGAAACTAAATAAAGCGCAAAAACCGGTTCTATCTGGTGAAGAAAGAGAAATGCTTGCCAAACTGTTTGCCTAATCAAGTCATTGATATAAAACACTTGAACGTTTTATAAACTCCACCTATGCTCTCACTATCATAATGTTGGGAGTAGTGATATGCCTGTATCAGGAATTCAATCTGGACACCACATCGTTCAGATGTCACAACAAATGGCCGAGAAAGCTGCACATGGCATTAACAATAATGTAAGTAAGGTAAAAGAAGAACTTTCTGATCACAACATCGATTTAGCTGCGGTTGCGGATGTCGCAATAACAGCCTCAACACCTAGCCTTCCCTCTCAAAAAGTTGAATCTCTCTTCAACCTAGCTCAAGCCGCTGGTTATAACCGAGTTGGCGCGTCTGCCATAGAGAAAAACAATGAAATCATTGGCAGCTTGCTAGACATCCACGTTTAGGCGATTTAACGTCAAATTATCGCTATTTTAATTTCCAACTATCACTATAACGTCGTAACAAGATAACCCCTTTGCTTCGTTCTTGCTTTCTATTTCGATTCAAATATCTCCTGTTTAAAATCAAGCTTTCCCGAAAAAAATGGGCGGCTTATCAGAGCCGCCCATTTTTGTGTTGTATACGGGTTTATCCGTTATCAATAACACCGTTGTTCAGCAATGACTCTACAATCTCGTTGGAGCTGAGACCGTTGAAGTCGATTGAAGTACCTAAGTTTTCCACGACAATTGTCTGTTGAACATTTGCATCCGTCGTAATGTTCAGAGAGACACTTTCCGTCGATGCATCGTAGTCTGCCGAAATGTGACTAAGCAGATCATCCATGTCGATCATTGAGTTATTGAGATCAGAGATAACTTCACGTAAATCGATACTGTCTTCGTTAACAGTGAAGTCAGTAATGGTATCCACTGCCCCTTCATCAACGGAATCTACCGTCCACTTGAAGATATCACTGCCGTCTCCACCCGTTAAGATATCTGAACCTAAGCCACCGATAAGCACGTCATCGCCATCGCCACCCAGAATAACGTCGTCACCGTCGCCACCAATCAAGTTGATACCTGTGTCTCCACCGACTAAATAGCTGTCGTCCACTGCGGTTGACTGGTCAATATCGTCGCTATCACTACTCACATCCAAACTAATTTGGACAGGTGAAGACTGCGCTTCATCGCCATTAGATTCCGTTGATATGGCCGTAAGCGAAATATCGTAAGAACCGACATCAATACCACTGTTAGTATCTGTTGCGACAATTTCTAGCGTATCAATTTCATCGCTTGGTACTGTCCAAGTGGTACCATCGAAGCTAATGCCTGATGGAGAAACGCCACTTGTTACCTCAGCACTAGCTGGTACGCCCGTTAGCTCCAAAGACAGCACCTCGTCAATATCAGTAAGCGCCGCCATGATTCCGACAATCGCTAAACCTTGACTGCTCGCGGTTTGGCTAGCCGCAATTTGACGAATGTAATTAAACTGAGGATTGATACTCAATGTAGGTGCATCAGCTACAGGTGTCACATTGATAGTGAAATCTTGATTCGCTTCCAATGCGGTACCCGCATTTTCGAAGTACACGCCGTTGTCTTCGACTTTCACCGATAAAGTGATTGAAGCTGCGTTGACATCTCCTGCATCCACAAATACACCCTCAGAAGCGTCTGTTGCTCCAAGAACGGAGTTAATATTATCTGGTGTGCCCATTAGGGTGATTTCACCAGCCATCCCCGCCCCAACAGTCACACCACTACCTGCTGGCGGCTCGACACGAAGGTCGCCCTCGGTAACTGTAAGAGTCACGGTCATGCTTTCATTTGCTTGTGCGCCCGCAAAGTCGACGTCACTCACACTAATACCCGTTACTTTCTGGCCATCAGCTTCATTGATCGTATCCGTTACCGACGTTGCAGTGATTTCAGGTGCGTCATTGGTCGCTTCAACATTCAACACTGCTGTGCCCGCGATTGTAATTGGGTCTGGAGCGCCGTTAGTGGTTCCGTCATCTGTGATTTCATAAGTGAAATTAACGTCACCAAAGAAATCTGCTGCGGGTTCAAACGTCCACTCTGTCGCACTCACTTGAGTCAGCGTGCCGGAAGCTGGATCCACTAACACAACATTATCGACGGTCAAGTTGTCTGACTCAGGATCACTTGCGTTGCTCAGCAACTCAGTAGCCGTAATAGTTACCGAACCACCATCTTCTTCGGTACTACTCAACGTTACCTCTGATGTTACCGGTGCATCGTTCACCTCAGTGACTTCGAAGGTCGCCGTTCCTGACACCGTTTGAGGATCTGAAACACCGTTCGTTGTACCGTTGTCGGTAATGTCGTAGGTCAGATCGACCTTGCCGTTGTAGCCAGGCGCAGGAGTAAATGACCATGTACCTGTTACGTTGTCGAAATCCAATGTGCCGCTGCTTGGATCAACCAACTGGACATTGCTCACCATCAAGGTGTCGTTTTCAATATCAGACGCATTCGCCAACAAATCAGCTTGGGTAATATCAACCGCCGTACTGTCTTCTGCGATATCAGAAAGTGTCACTTCAGACGTCGTTGGAGCATCATTGACTTCCGTTACGTTGAACGATGCGCTGCCGTTAACCGATTTAGGATCGGATGCACCATTTGTCGTGCCATCATCTGTAATGGTGTACGTGATTTCAACTGGACCGTTGTAATCTGGTGCTGGGGTAAATTCCCACTCTCCCGTGCCACTGTTGAAAGTAATGCTGCCCGAATTCGGATCCGTTAACTGAACATTGCTAACCGTGAGATTATCGTTCTCTACGTCTGTCGCATTCGCAATAAGATCCGCTTCAGAGATGGAGAACACACCACTGTCTTCTTCAATGTCCGGTAGCGTCACTGGCGTAGTTTCTGGGGTATCATTCACCGCTGTTACTTCAATATTGAAGCTGCTGCTGTTGGTATTTAGGGTGTCATCTACCCCACCAATTACGATACCTTCATTACCTTGGTCATCGACTGTCACGTCCACCTGAACGTCACCAAAGAAGTTCAGCTCTGGGTTAAACTCAATCAGACCGTCTGCAATGGCATTGTTTAGATCGGCCACTGTGCCTTTCAGTTCAACGGAGTCCGTACCATCACCGCTCACGGTTAGGTTGTAAGTAGCGATGAGCGTTGGATTAAGCTCCAAGATACCGCTGTCGACGTTCACATTGAGTACATATTCAGCATTCGGATCATCGAGTACGGCATCAATGTCGGTAATGCTGAAACCATCAAGCAGCAATGGCGTATCTTCTGGTGTTTCCACATCCACGGTGTTGACGAACTCTGGACGATCGTTCACTGCTTCAACATCAACAGTGACATCAAACTCCTCTGCGGAGCCCAAGCTTTGACTGCCATCGAGCCCAGTATCAACGGCTTGCACTTTGAAATGCAGCGAACCACCCCATGAGTTATCGTTGCG
Source organism: Vibrio sp. 1641 (assembly GCF_033339995.1). Taxonomy (NCBI): domain Bacteria; kingdom Pseudomonadati; phylum Pseudomonadota; class Gammaproteobacteria; order Vibrionales; family Vibrionaceae; genus Vibrio; species Vibrio sp. 1641. Next base: position 582,477 of record NZ_JAWOVP010000002.1, on the reverse strand, counting down.
ATCCCCAGAATTAAACACCACTTGATCCAAGTCTTGAGCATTGATTTCTAAGACAAAAATGCCGCCGCCTTGGTCAGTAAACACGGTCCCATCAGGTAATGAAACACTCGCCCCATCAGGGACATTGGAGACCTCAACTCTCAGCGTCTCTGGATCATTTTCCTGGTAGTTTGCACCATCTCCGATGGACTCTTTGTTATCAACCACTAACGCATTTACATTAATAACAATGTCTTCGCCCTCATTACCTGCAGCCGAAGTATCGGGATTCACATCAACATCATCACCAATAGGATTAACAATCAGCGTAAAGTTGTTGTTTCGTTCCGTTGGAACTTGTAGCAACTCCTCTTGAATGAAGACCGTAATACCTATCTCAGCCTCGCCACTAAAGTGTTTTGGCGGTTTAATTTGGATGTCACTCAGGTCAATGGACGTCTGAGTGAGATCTTTTAGTTGAATACTCCATTCGCCCCCACCGTTGTTCTTAACAACATAATCAGAGGAATTGGATTTAACGATAAAGTCATCAGGAAGCCCCGTTAACTTGAGTGAAACGAAACTCTCAGAACCGTCATTATCGTTCAGGCTGATCGAAACACCAGACCCTGATTGATTAAGCGAAATTAAAGTATCTTCGTCGCCAATCACCGTGATTGGCTGCGTCGGATCGGCACCTGTAATGGTAATGTCATCAACGACTGGCGTAACTTCAAATGTGACATCGTCAGTGAAAGTTCTTACATCTATATTATCGCCAGAGTTATTCAAGATAGACTGATCAAACACAGCTTCATCAGTAATTTCTCCCTCGATATTAATCTTGACGGTATTTTGGCCACCACCTACGGGGTAATTTTCTTTTGGCTTAAACAGAACATTGTCAAGCGCACCAGCTAAAATCTCAGCTTCATTAAACTCAATACTGGTTCCTAAGCTGTTACCATTGGCATCAACAAACTCACCTAATGTTGTGTCATCAAGCTCTAACTTGATGTTCGTTAGTGTTTCTCGACCACCTTGAGTGTTGTTAAATTGATCGGCAAAATCAACACTCAAGTTAAGTTGGATTAAGCCATCTTCGTAACCAACACCATCCGCCGTGGGAACGTCGTTATTTAGATCAGTCACAGGTTGTTTGTTTGCATCCAAGCCGAAAGTACCGACGATATCTACTCTTACATTTGGTGTGACATCGCTATCCAACGGCTGATCCCCGGCTGAACTCGGAACGTCTGCAACCGGTAAAACCTGAACTGGAAACTGAACATTATTTTCTTTTTCATCACCGGACTCAGTGTCTTTAGTGACGAACCGAATTGGTAATTCGAAATCACCTGCGTAATCTTCTGCCAAGTGCATCGTCAAACCATCAAGGCCAGTAATATTTCCACTCGCATCGATATGGGCTTGGAACACGTATTTGCCATTGACAAAGTCGATATCCGTCCCCGTGATCACCAAACCAGGAGGAATACCAGGAGCTGAAGGATCGACGATAATAGTCAAGACATCCTCCACGCCATCTGCATTAATCGCATCAACTTTCGACGTTAACTGAGCACCAAGGTTAATAGAATTGTCTTCCAACGCTTGAATTTGGACATCATCAGCCACCTGAATCTCTGCCGCTACACTCATTTGCGGTGTGAGAACGGTAGGAAATTCAAGTGTCACATCCGTTTGGCGCATGACCGTCGCATCTTTTTCGTTGCCCAAATCTTCGCCCAAATCATTCACTTCTGCGTAAATGGTTAAGCCAATTTGAGAGAGACCACCGTTATCGCCATCGTCACTGTCATCGTTTGGTGTTAAATCAAGTCCAGACGGCGCTTTAATTGAGAAGTTGTCTTCATTAGTTACTGTCCAACGACCTCCACCTTCATTTAGTGCACCGACGATAACCAATTGGTTGAGGATCTCAGGGTCCACATTGTGAAATTGAACAACAAGTTGAGTCACCACTTCATCTGAAGACGCATCAAACTCTTGATATTTAATGATATGAGCACCAGATTCGCCCCCCATAGAAGTGTTGATCGTAAAGTCAATGTTACCTTGATCGTCTGACTTCACGATATCGGTAGCACCACCACCACTTTCAGTGACAAGCAGACGGGTTTGGTCGTCTATTGCCCCCGTCTTATCCTCTGGCTCAACGATTGGATTAACTTGGACATTCACCGTACCATTGATGGTTTTCTCTGCGATACCTTCACCGGGATTCGAAGCGTCAACATATTCATGGTCAATCTCTTTCACAGTGACGGTTGTGGTCAAGTCAAAGTCAGTACTTGAATCCTGCTCCAACTGGACTTGAACATAGCCACTTTGAGAGATTCTAGCGGAAAAATCTTGCTCTGATTCACCAGCTTGCGGTGAAAGCGTTAGTGTTCCAGAAACAAGCGCTTGTGCCACACCATCTACATAGACCGTGCTGCCTGGAGGAAATCCAGAGATGGTTACATCACTAAAGAATTCATCGGTATCAGGGCTTTGTACGAGCGTCGGTTTCCAATCGATGTCAAAGCGCGTATCTTCATCTCCCTCCGATCGAACAACGTAGTTATCTTGAGCGTCAATAACGGGTTCGACCTTGATCCTTACCTCTCTTTCAATCACACGACTATGACCATCATTTTCGGTAACAATGATCGTCCCTGTAATCGCAATGTTTTCGGTTGAAGAGGCTTCTGGAATAATTTGAATACCGGAATTAAAATTCAGCCCAGTGATGTTTGCTTCGTAAATCGGTTGACCGTTACCATCATAGCCAACAAAGGTGAGGTCAACGCTTGAACCGTCTGAATCTACGACACGAACACCGTCGGGGATGTTGGACAGGATAACAGTAATGGCTTCTGAATCATCCTGTGGTCTATCGGCAACTTCACCTGATACAACCGAGAAGTTGAGGTTTACAACACCATTCTCTTCAATAGTCGTCTCTATCCCGGCCACATCTCCGTCTACGAATCGGTTCCAAACGTTCCCCGCGTCAATTAATACCGTGTCTGGTATGTCAGCAACACCTTTTACACCAACGATGACGGTCTTACTGCCCAGTGACAACACATCTTCTGTCGTACCGGTAGACAATGATGCTGTGTCTTTCACAATGCCTTCGACATTGAAAGTAAAGTCATCATTGCTGTGCAACGGAGGAAGAACTTCGACGTTCGCTAATTCAGACTCTGGCACTTCGTAATAAAGTACATTGCCGCCTGAATCGGTCACTTCTACTATCTGACTTGGGTTTGCTGAGTCCAGCCACACCAAAGTAACCCCATCAATTGAGAAGTTAGAAATGCGCACAAATAACGCTTCAGAACCATCTAAGTCCGCTGATGGTTTCATGGTGATCACTTCACTTAATTGGAGTGGGTCGTGATCAGTGACAGGGTCTACCGTATTTTGAGTTCGAGCATTATCCTCAAACACATTAATTCGGTTTACAGTAAAACTACCTTTATCCGCAACTGGGTTTACATCAATAATGATGGTTTCGGTTTCTGAGCGAGCGGTATCTTTCCCAAGCAGTGGATTGTTGTTTTCCGTCGTAATAGCGGTGACATCAATTCTGATTTCGCCCGAGAAGTTATCTATCGGATCAACTTGAACTTCATCAATTCGGCTTGCATCCACCAGATAAACACCACCGGATTTTGGTATCGCACTACCATCTGAATAGACTAACTCTGCGCTACCTTCTCCTTGTGTAAAGACAAGCTCGTACACAATGCCTTCAGGGTTACTAGTGTCTTGGGTTTCAGCCGTGATGTTAAGGGCGACATTGTTTCCATCTTCATCAACCGAGTAGTTAAATTCGCTGCTTGCCATCCACGTTGCAATATCTGCGACGGCAGCAACTTCAATGTCTAAACGACCATTAATCGTATGATCTGGCGTACCATTGTTAAGAATTTCCACGCGGATACGAGGATCGATACCAGAAGCATCGGTTGATGTATGACGATCTGGTACGAAGTACAAGTTATCTAACGAGACAAGCTCACCATTGAATGACTGCTCAACATTTGATGCGTCGAGAACAACCGTATTGCCCACAGATGTTAATTCAATGTAGTTGCCACTGCCGTCTCGGTAGTAGAAAGTACCGTTGTGAGTATCAGCATCTCGAATAGTGATGTCACCTAAGCTCTCGTTACGGTCGATATCATGTAAATTGATAACCAAGTCGACTTTCGCAGGGTTAACATCCAGCGTCGACAAGTTGTCCTGAGTATTTGCAGAGTCAACGCCCACAACGACACCATCACGCCCTTGGTCTTCGAACGCAGTAACGGTAGACGTGTCAATTTGCGCATTGCGGTCTCTTATCGAGATATCCACATCGGCATCTGCGATATCGCCATCACCATCGGTTGCAACAACGTTTATGGTGAAATCAATCGAGTCGGTTTCGGTATGGTCAAGATCGTCATTCGGACGGAATGACACACTGCCATCGGTTCGAACAACCAAACGACCGATTTCAGTATCCACTCCGTCAAGAACCTTGTGAACAAATACGACTTGGTCGCTGCCGTTCAAATCGACAGAATCAGAATCAACACCGTTTTGCTTAAAGTAAATGCCTGAATCATCAGCCGAGAATGAAGTCACTTGTGCGCCGTCAGCACCAAGGTCATCATCCCCCTCTACAGGGTCTCGGAATAAACGAACCGTGCGGCTGCCTTGCCCCTCAACACGCGAAATAGATGCATCGTGCAAGGTTGGAACATCATCGGTAATCGTCACTGGTAAGTTAATACCTGCCGTATCACCATCGACATCGGTCGCAAAGACTGGGAGATCAAGTATGAGTGTATCTTCGCCTTGAGTTGAGTGATCTAGCGCACCCTCAAGCGTAAACTTGTAAGAGCCGTCAGCGTTCAAAACTAGTGTGAACACTGAGTTACCATCAGGTGTTTGACCTTGATAAGTAAAGTTGTTGTTGCTTACCGCGGTTTGAACTAACGTCACCGCAAAACCACCTGAAGTTACTCCTGGTATCGGGTTAGAAGTAAGATCCAGCTGATAAGAGACAACGGTATCTGCCCCTTCCACCGTATCGAAATTGCCCGTTGCTTCTAGGCTGTCTTTGTTGGTTGCCTGAGAGCCGTTGGCAAGGTCATCCTCATCAACAGCCAAAGCATCTGCTGATTTAATTTCGGGAATGTCATCAACTACGGTAATTGGAAGATTCAGTGATGATGACGTGTCACCATCAAAGTCTGTTACTGTAATTGGAATATCAATGACAAGGTTGTTTTCACCTTGAACAGCGTCATGGTCGATTGGTCCCAACAGCTCAAATTGGTAGCTGTCATTATTCGCATCAAGAGACAGCGTGAAGATCTTAGTTGATGTGCCAGTAATAACCGCTTCGTAACTGGTTACTCCACCATTCGTGCTTACTAGATTCAACTCGATGCTGCTGCCGTTCGACGTTAAACCAGACACGACTGCATCGAGGTCTGAAACTTGGTAGCTGACAATCTTGTCTGCACCAGCAACGACCTCAAATCCGCCGTTCAATACCGTTGAATCACTACTTGTCGTGTCAGAGCCACCGGAAAGATCATCTTCATCAACGGTTTGTTGGCTAGAGTCTGTCACTTTCACAATAGCTGGGACATCGTCCACCACGGTGATCGGCAAGGTGATGTTATTGGACACATCGCCATCAAAATCAGTCGCGTTGACTGGGAAGTTAATGACCAACGAGTTTTCATCGTTACCCGCAGGATGATCAAGTGCACCCAACAGTTCAAATTCATAACTGTCTGCTGAACCATTTAGCGTCAGTTTAAAGACGGTGTCCGTCGTACCTTGTACATAAGCTCGGTACTCAATCACACCGTTTGAATTTGAAAACTCAACCAACTCAAGCGGTTGACCACCTGAGGTAAGGCCAGAAACAGGCGATGTTAAACTATCCAACTGGAAGCTAACGATAGAGTCGGCACCATCAGTAACGTCAAAGTTGCCACCAATGATATTAGATTCTGGCGTGTCGTCCGAACCTTGGCTTGGAATATCATCCTCATCCACAGACAAGGTACTACCAGAGCTAATAGCATCAATGGTTGGTTTGTCATCTACGATCGTAACTGGCAAGGTCGCAGTGATGGTATCGTTGTCGCCATCCGTGATCTTCACAGGTAGATTCAACAAAATCTCATCAGAGTTAACCGCGTGATCTAACTGACCAGATAACTCAAAGTCGTATTTACCATCTTGATGAAGTGTCAACGTGAAGACCGTCACTCCACCCGGTGTTTGTCCCACGTAAACAAGCGCGTCAGCAGTTGAAGCGCCAACGTCTTGAGAAAGTGTTACCTCTTCTCCACCCGATTTCAGATTCGGGATAGGATTTGAGCTTAGATCCAATTCAAAAGCATCAATACCATCTGCGCTAGTGACTTCGAACTCACCTGATACCGTTAATGGCTCTTTCGTTCCATCAGAACCAAGAGGTAAGTCATCTTCGTCGACACGTAGACTTTCAATATTGGTAACAACTGGAACATCGTCCACAACGGTAATTGGCAATGTGAAGGCTGGTGAAGTATCACCATCATTATCTGTCGCCGTCACAGGGAGGTTAATAACAATCTCGTTTTGCTGATTACCATCGGGATGATCAAGCGGCTTCTGTAAATCGAACTCGTAGGTGTTGTTCGTTGCATCCAACGTCAGTTCGAACACCACTTCAGCAGGATTGCCTGCGACACCTTGGTATACGTTCACGCCGTTTGCGCTAGAAGACAGAACTAAGGTGATAGCTTCACCATCTGAAGTCAGTGACGCAACAGGCGTGGTCAGGTCACTCAGCTGAATAGAAGCAACTTGGTCAGCACCTTCGGTGATATCAAAAGTACCTGAAATAACAGTATCTTCTGCACTTGCAGCATCCGTACCTGCTGGTAGGTCATCTTCATCAACGGTTTGTTCGCTGCCTGCTAGTAAACCGTCAATGGTCGGAACATCATCCACAACCGTAATTGGTAAGGTGATGTTGTTCGACACGTCTCCATCAAAGTCAGTCGCGTTTATCGGTAAATTGATGACCAGTTCATTTTGGCCATCAGCATTTGGATGATCGAGAGGAGCAAGCAAATCGAAAGTGTAGCTATCATCAGAAGCATCGAGAGTCACACGGAATACTGGTGTCGTCGTGCCATCAATACGAGCTTCGTAAACTGAAACGCCACCTGCGTTTGATACTTCAACCATAACCAGAGATTGACCACCAGAGGTCAGGCCTTGTACTGGCGTGGTTAGGTCAGAAACGCTGTACTCCACAATGCCATCAGAGCCATCAGTCGCGATGAAGTTACCTGCAATGCTGTTCGACTGCGTACCATCAGATCCGACTGTTGGGATATCGTCCTCGTCAACCGTTTGCACACTTGTTGCTTCGATGCCACCAAGTGTCGGTTTGTCATCAACGATCTTGACAGGAATTGTCTCAGCAGACGTGTCGCCATCAAAGTCGGTTGCGATGATTGGGAAGTTCAGTGTCAGCTCGTCACTATCTACCGCGTGGTCGATTGGACCTTCTAGCGTGAAGTTATAAGAGCCATCGGTATTCACTGTCAGCGTAAAGACCGCTTCAGTCCCCGCTGCCGCTTGGTAAGTAAAGCTACCATCGCCGTTTGCGGTTTCCGTCAGTGTGACTGCCACGCCTTGTGATGTGAGTCCAGCTACAGGTGTTGCAGAAGCATCGAGCTGATAGCTCACCACTCGGTCCGAGCCTTGTGTGGTGGTAAAGTTACCATCGATTGAAATCGGGTCAGTTTGGTCTGAGCCAATCGTACTTAAGTCATCTTCATCAACGGTAATCGCATCGACATCAGTAATGGTCGGTTTATCATCCACGATGGTGACTGGGATCGTTTCTGTGGTGGTATCACCATCAAAATCCGTTGCGATGATTGGGAAGTTCAGCGTCAGCTCATCACTGTCTACCGCATGGTCGATTGGCCCTTGCAGCGTGAAGTTGTATGAGCCATCCGTGTTTACTGTTAGCGTAAATACGGCTTCAGTTCCTGCTGTCGCTTCATAAGTGTAGCTACCGTCGCCGTTTGCGGTTTCAGTCAGCGTGACGGCCACACCTTGTGATGTTAGACCGTCAACAGGCGTTGCAGCAGCATCCAATTGGTAGCTTACTACCCCATCAGAGCCTTGCGTTGTAGTGAAGTTGCCATCGATTGAAATTGGATCTGAGCCGTCGGAGCCAATCGTCGCTAAGTCATCTTCATCCACGCGGATTGCGTCTACGTCAGTGATGGTTGGTTTATCATCAACGATGGTGACAGGTAACGTCTTCGATGAGGTGTCGCCATCAAAGTCTGTTGCGATAATCGGGAAGTCGATTTGCAGACTGTCGCTATTCACCGCATGGTCTAGTGGGCCCTGCAGAGTAAAGGTGTAGCTGCCATCTGGCTTCACCACCAGTTCAAATACGGCATTGCCATCTGCTGTGGCAGTGTAAGTAAAGCTGCCATCACCATTTGTTGTCTCAGCAAGTACGACAGGCTCACCATGAGAGGTTAACCCTGCTACTGGATCTGCTGTTGCATCAAGCTGGTATTTAACAACGCTGTCCGAGCCTTCAGTTGTGCTGAAAGACCCCGACATAAACGCATCATCGTTTTGGTCTGAGCCAATTGAAGCGAGATCATCTTCGTCCACCGTGAGTGGAACAACGTTGTCAATGGTTGGAACGTCATCAGTAATCGTAACTGGAATGGTCGCGGTCGTCGTATCGCCATCAAAGTCTGTTGCAATGATTGGGAAGTTCAGTACTAGCTCATCGTTGTTTAACGCGTGATCGATTGGCCCTTCTAGACGGAAGTTGTATGTGCCGTCTGCATTCACATTCATGGTGAAAACCGGATTGCCATCCGCGGTAGCCACGTAAGTGAAGCTGCCATCGGCATTCGCAGTCTCTACCAAAGTAACAGGCTCACCTTGAGAAGTTAAACCTGAAACAGGATCAGCCGTTGAATCAAGTTGGTAGCTCACCACACGGTCTGAACCTTGAGTGGTCGTGAACGCGCCTTCAACATAAACAGCGTCAGTTTGGTCTGAGCCAATACCTGATAAATCATCTTCGTCTACTGCAAGAGGCACAACATTATCTATGATTGGTGCATCATCCGTGATCGTGACTGGAATGGTTGCCGAAGTCGTATCACCATCAAAATCGGTGGCAATAATTGGGAAATCAATCGTCAAGCTGTCGCTGTTAGCTGCATGGTCAATCGGGCCTTGCAGCGTAAAGTCGTATGTACCATCTGTTGCTACATTCAACGTGAAGACTGGATTGCCGTCAGCGGTCGCAACATAAGTAAAGCTGCCGTCGCCATTCGCGGTTTCCACCAAGGTAATCGCCTCACCTTGAGACGTTAGCCCCGCAACAGGATCAGCCGTTGAATCCAGTTGGTAGCTCACCACTCGGTCAGAGCCTTGTGTGGTCGTAAACGCGCCTTCAACGAACAGATCGCCGCCTGGGTCTGAGCCCACACCGCTAAGGTCGTCTTCATCGACACTCAACGCATCCACCGCTGTAATGGTAGGTACATCATCAACAATCGTGACTGGAATGGTTTCAGTAACGGTGTCGCCATCAAAGTCGGTTGCGATAATTGGGAAGTTGAGCGTTAACTCATCACTATCAACCGCGTGATCAATCGGCCCTTCTAGCGTGAAGTTGTAAGATCCATCAGTATTCACTGTCAGCGTAAAGACCGCTTCAGAGCCCGCGGTTGCTTCGTAGGTAAAGCTGCCATCACCGTTTGCAGTTTCAGTTAATGTGACCGCCACACCTTGCGATGTTAAACCGTCAACTGGTGTTGATGAGCCATCTAACTGGTAGCTCACCACTCGGTCTGAACCTTGTGTGGTGGTGAAGTTACCATCAATAGAAATTGGATTGCTTTGGTCTGAACCGATTGACGCTAGGTCATCTTCATCAACCGTAATGGCATCTACGTCAGTAATAACTGGCTTATCGTCCACGATGGTGACCGGGATAGTGGCATTTGTGATGTCACCATCAAAGTCGGTCGCGATGATTGGGAAGTTGAGCGTTAACTCATCACTATCAACAGCATGATCGATTGGGCCTTCAAGCGTGAAGTTATAAGAGCCATCAGTGTTCACTGTCAGTGTAAAGACCGACTCGGTGCCTGCTGTTGCTTGATAGGTAAAGCTGCCATCACCGTTTGCGGTTTCAGTCAGCGTGACTGCCACGCCTTGTGATGTGAGTCCAGCCACTGGTGTTGCAGAAGCATCGAGCTGATAGCTCACTACTCGGTCCGAGCCTTGTGTGGTGGTGAAGTTGCCATCGATTGAAATCGGGCCAGTCTGATCTGAGCCAATCGTACCTAAGTCATCTTCATCAACGGTAATCGCATCAACATCGGTAATGGTCGGTTTATCATCCACGATGGTGACTGGGATCGTTTCTGTGGTGGTATCACCATCAAAATCCGTCGCGATGATTGGGAAGTTCAGTGTCAGCTCATCACTGTCTGTCGCATGGTCGATTGGACCTTGCAGCGTGAAGTTGTATGAACCATCCGTATTAACGGTCAGCGTAAATACTGCTTCAGTTCCTGCTGTCGCTTCATAAGTGTAGCTACCGTCGCCATTTGCGGTTTCAGCCAGCGTGACGGCCACACCTTGTGATGTTAGACCATCAACTGGCGTTGCAGCAGCATCCAATTGGTAGCTTACTACCCCATCAGAACCTTGCGTTGTAGTGAAGTTGCCATCGATTGAAATTGGATCTGAGCCGTCAGAGCCAATCGTCGCTAAGTCATCTTCATCCACGCGGATTGCGTCTACGTCAGTGATGGTTGGTTTATCATCAACGATGGTGACAGGTAGTGTTTCTGTCGACGTGTCGCCATCAAAGTCTGTTGCGATAATCGGGAAGTCGATTTGCAGGCTGTCGCTATTCACCGCATGGTCTAGTGGGCCCTGCAGAGTAAAGGTGTAGCTGCCGTCTGGCTTCACCACCAATTCAAATACGTCATTGCCATTTGCTGTGGCAGTGTAAGTAAAGCTGCCATCACCATTTGCTGTCTCTGCAAGCACGACAGGCTCACCATGAGAGGTCAACCCTGCTACTGGATCTGCCGTTGCATCAAGCTGGTATTTAACAACGCTGTCTGAGCCTTCAGTTGTGCTGAAAGAGCCCGACATAAACGCATCATCGTTTTGGTCTGAGCCCATTGTAGCGAGATCATCTTCGTCTACTGTCAGTGGAACAACGTTATTAATGGTTGGAACGTCATCAGTAATCGTGACTGGAATGGTCGCGGTCGTCGTATCGCCATCAAAGTCTGTTGCAATGATTGGGAAATTCAGTACTAACTCGTCGCTGTTCAACGCGTGATCGATCGGACCTTCCAGACGGAAGTTGTATGTGCCATCAGCATTCACATTCATGGTGAAGACCGGATTGCCATCCGCGGTAGCCACGTAAGTAAAGCTGCCATCAGCATTCGCAGTCTCTACCAAAGTAACAGGCTCACCTTGAGAGGTTAACCCCGAAACAGGATCAGCCGTTGAATCAAGTTGGTAGCTCACCACACGGTCTGAGCCTTGAGTGGTCGTAAACGCGCCTTCCACAAACACAGCGTCAGTTTGGTCTGAGCCAATGCCTGATAAATCATCTTCATCAACAGCCAGAGGCACAACATTATCGATGATTGGCGCATCATCCGTGATCGTGACTGGAATGGTTGCCGAAGTCGTATCACCATCAAAATCGGTGGCAATAATTGGGAAATCAATCGTCAGGCTGTCGCTGTTAGCTGCATGGTCAATCGGACCTTGCAGCGTAAAGTCGTACGTACCATCTGTTGCTACATTCAACGTGAAGACAGGATTGCCGTCAGCGGTCGCAACATAAGTAAAGCTGCCGTCACCATTCGCGGTTTCCACCAAGGTAATCGCCTCACCCTGAGAGGTCAGCCCCGCAACAGGATCTGCTGTTGAATCCAGTTGATAGCTCACCACTCGGTCAGAGCCTTGAGTGGTGGTAAACGCGCCTTCAACGAACAGATCGCCGCCAGGGTCGGAACCCACACCGCTAAGGTCGTCTTCATCGACACTTAACGCATCCACCGCTGTGATGGTCGGTACATCATCAACAATCGTAACTGGAATGGTTTCTGTGACAGTATCGCCATCGAAGTCGGTTGCGATAATTGGGAAGTTCAGTATCAGCTCATCACTATCAACAGCATGATCAATTGGCCCCTCTAGTGTGAAGTTGTAAGAGCCATCAGTATTCACTGTCAAAGTAAATACAGGGTTGCCACCCGCAGTCGCTTCATAAGTGAAACTACCATCACCATTTGCGGTTTCTGTCAGTGTCACAGCCACGCCCTGCGACGTTAAACCGTCAACTGGTGTTGATGAGCCATCTAATTGGTAGCTCACCACTCGGTCTGAACCTTGTGTGGTGGTGAAGTTACCATCAATAGAAATCGGGTTGCTTTGGTCTGAGCCAATTGACGCTAGATCATCTTCATCAACCGTAATGGTATCTACGTCAGTAATAACTGGCTTATCGTCCACGATTGTCACTGGGATAGTGGCATTTGTGGTATCGCCATCAAAGTCTGTCGCGATGATTGGGAAGTTCAGTGTCAACTCGTCGCTATCAACAGCATGATCAATCGGCCCTTCTAGCGTGAAGTTATAAGAGCCATCAGTATTCACTGTCAGCGTAAAGACCGCTTCACTCCCCGCCGTCGCCTCGTAAGTAAAGCTGCCATCACCGTTTGCGCTTTCAGTCAGCGTGACGGCCACGCCTTGTGATGTAAGGCCATCAACTGGTGTTGAAGAAGCATCGAGCTGATAGCTCACCACTCGGTCAGAGCCTTGTGTGGTGGTGAAGTTGCCATCGATTGAAATCGGGTCAGTCTGATCTGACCCAATCGTGCCTAAGTCATCTTCATCAACGGTAATCGCATCGACGTCGGTAATGGTTGGCTTATCATCCACGATGGTAACAGGCAATACGATTTGACTTGTGTCACCATCGAAATCAGTAGCAATAACATTAAAATCGAGGGTTAAGCTGTCGCTATTTGCCGCATGGTCGATTGGACCTTGCAGCTCAAAACTGTACGAGCCGTCGGTATTCAAAATTAATGTGAAAACTGCGCTGCCATTTGCCGTTGCGCTGTAGGTGTAACTGCCGTCTGCATTTTGCGTTTCGGCAATGGAGACGGTTTGACCTTGAGATTGCAGGCCATTTAAAGGATCAGCGTTTACATCCAACTGATACTGTACGACGCCATCAGAGCCCTGAGTTGTCGTGAACTGACCTTCAACCAACGTTGGCTGTGATTGGTCAGAGCCTACCGAACTTAAGTCATCTTCATCGACGGTAAGAGCAACAACGTCATTAATGGTTGGCACATCATCAGCAATGGTAACTGGTAGAACAAGTGAGCTGGTGTCACCGTCAAAGTCCGTTGCGACAATATTGAAGTCTAGAGTTAAGCTATCACTACCCACAGCATGATCGATTGGACCTTCAAGGGTAAATGAATAAGAACCGTCAGGGTTCACTTGTAAGGTGAAGATAGCGTCCCCTTCTGCCGTTGCAGAATAGGTAAAGCTGCCATCTGAGTTGGTTGTTTCCGTCAGAGAGATAGATCGCCCCTGTGATTCCACCCCATTGAGTGGATCAGTGCCGCTTTCTAATTGATAACTTACAACACGGTCTGAGCCCTGAGTCGTCGTGAAACTGCCTTGCGCGAGCACAGAGTCGCTTTGATCAGAGCCGATGCTTGATAAATCGTCTTCATCGACGGCTAGAGCCTCAACGCCATCAATCGTAGGAACGTCATCTTGAACTTGAATGACAATTTGCGCTGCTTCTGGTGTGTTCGAACCGTCGGTAATCGAGGAACGGTCACCATCCGCATCTACCGCGTAAACTGGCAATGAGAAAGTAAGCGAGTCATCGTTGGCACCCGTATGGTCAAGTTGTTCATACAAGTTGAATTGGTATTCGCCCAATGCAGGCGCATCAATCGCCACATCAAATACGGTAATACGCACACCATCCAGCTCAATGAAGCCTTCGTAAGTACGTACGCCGTTACTCTCGGACGCTAGTTCTAGTTGAACAACCTGCCCTTGAGATTGGAGTTCTCCACCAACATTGAACTCTGTAGGTTCCAACTCATAGTGATCAATGATGTCACTACCGACCGCTGTCGTGATCGACCCAGTCCCACTTGTTACTACCGCGCCTTCCTGTGAACCTTGGTCAACCCCCGCCTCGTCTAAAGACAATCCCGTCACGTTTTCAATCACTGGATTATCGCCATCAAGGATGGTCATCGTAAAGGTGTTGCTTGCCGTATCTTGGTCAAAGTCGACGATTGTGGTTGGCAAAGAGAGCTCAATTGTATCTTCACCGTTTGTTTGTTCTAACGGCTTAAATTGCTCAAATTGGTAGGTACCATCAGTATTCAAACTGATGGTTAAGACGGTTTCATTCGAGCCCGCAATGGATAGGGTGATAGTACTGCCGTCTTCAGAGAGTACCGCTTCTGTCGCCTGATTATCACTCAATAGGCCATCGAACTGACTAAGTCCTTCTTGATTAAACGTGACCGTTGCCAATTGATCACTACCAATATCAACAAAGGTGCCAGTGATTGGTGTAGAAGAAGATTCAACGTTTTCAAAAGTAACGTTTTGCGGCGCAGGATCATCGCCATCAATAACGGTTGTCGTAAAATCAATAGGCGCTTGAATGCTGTTCCCACCAATATCTGCGCCAGTAATATCAAAAGCGATATTGATTTGATCACCGACGATAGATACTTGGCCATCAGCGATGGACGCCACATGGTCAATACCCTGGCTAATCGTGGTAACGACCTCTAACTCTAAATCACGGCCTAAAGATGTCGCTTCGATCTCGATACAAAGCACTTCGTTACCACCTTGAGTGCCGATAATGGCATTTTGCGCTTCGTCGTAAACGAACGCTACTGGCTGACCACCAGAGGTAATGTCACTATTTAACTCGGTTAACAAAGACTCTAATGAGGACGTTTCAGGTACAAATGAAGCAGTATCAAGTGCGAGATCCCCTGCTTCAACCAGCACACTAGAAGAAATG
The DNA here is from genome assembly GCF_033339995.1 of Vibrio sp. 1641. NCBI lineage: Bacteria > Pseudomonadati > Pseudomonadota > Gammaproteobacteria > Vibrionales > Vibrionaceae > Vibrio > Vibrio sp. 1641. Next base: position 567,299 of record NZ_JAWOVP010000002.1, on the reverse strand, counting down.
GTTTGCGGGTAGCTAGATAGAGAAATTGAGCCTTCTGTTACGCTAGATTGCAGTGACTGCCCACCATCAGCAAAGATCGTGACATTCAAACCGTCATCTTCGTCGCGATCATCTTCTCCGCTGCGAGTCGCAGACGTTTCAAAAAAAGTAGACGCGAGTACTTCCGGGTTATTATATTCAACCGTCACGTAGCCAGCATTAGCCGAGCCTTCAGCACCTGCGCCAGCAGCTGTTGCTTCTAAGATAGCGGTAGGGTCAGCTCCGTCTAAAATAGCTTGCTGGATAGCGGCAATATCGTTGGCGTCGAAGTCAGCACTTCCAATAGCCGTTGGGTCAAAAGTCACCAAGCCATTAACTGGAGATTGTACCAATACTGGTTCTAGTGATTCAGAAGAAGGCACAGGAAGACAAGCAACACAATTTGCATCGACCAGATAAAGCTCATTATTTATCTGTACGTCGAGAGAAGCATTATTTTCTGTGATAATAATCTCGCCAGGTCTTAACTCATCCCCCGCTTTTATGACCTTAACGTTTCCATCCAGGCCCAAAACCAAAACTTCACCTTTGACAGCATTTACAATCGCGCTCTGCGGTACCGTGTGCGTACTCATCTGACCTCCGCTAATGGCTTACGTTTCCCATTAACCTTTTTAGATAATTTCTTATTAATTTAGTGCGGCATACTGCACACCTTTATGCGATTAAACTAAGTATTGAATCATTAAACAATCGATAAATACCCTACTACCGAGCAACATAAGTAAAACTTACTCGTAGTCACAGAAATGTGACACATGTGCTAACACGTAGATATCGAATAATTATATGAAATTGATACCTTATTCTAATTAAGTGTAGTTGTTTTAAGAAAAGAAGAGAGATGAAATCATTCAGCTAAACGCCAGACTGCCGGTTGCGATCAATAATGGAAGAAAAGCAATGAGAATGTTGTATACACCGGAGCGTGATGACAGCTTAATCAATATCGGTGACGAAAAAAACGTAACGATTAAATATTGAACAACATAAATTGCAGGACAAAATGCAACGATAAAAATGTGGCTTACGATATGAATCCCCGCACACCACGAGTTCGGTTTTGTTCTGATATACAGCAAAAAAAACACGAGCAAGCTAATAATAAAATACATAAACACAGCACTTGAAAATAATTATCATTTTCAATCATATGTAAATATTCCCTTACTTTCAATGGTGTTTGAGCTATTAATGTCATCGTTATTATCAATCAACACAATAAGTAAAATTATCAGTAATTCCAGCCCTAAACGTTTGCGTAATCGCTAACCTTCTCTTAACCTTGATTTGAGGCTTTTATCACGGTTTTTCCATTGATATAGTGCGTCCATACAACAAAAAAAGACCATTCGAGGCATGGAGCTTCCTCATTAATCTCAAGATGAGAAGAATTGGTACCGACAAAATTCGGCAGATTTTAAGAGGGTCAAAAAATGGACATGAATATGGTTGAGATTTTAGGTTATGCAGCTTCAATCATGGTCGCTATTTCGCTAACTATGAAAGATATTGTTAAGCTTCGTATCCTTAACTTTATTGGTTGTGCGCTATTTACTGCTTACGGACTAATGATTGATTCTTGGCCTGTAGTACTAACTAACGGTTTTATAGCTTGCGTTAACATCTACTTCCTAGCAAAAATGCAGCAGGAAAAAAAAAGCCTAGAGCCTGAGAAAGCGCAATAGCATTCAAACAATAAAAGCCCGCAAATCATAAGATTGCGGGCTTTTGCTTTTAACATTCCCTTTCTATCACAGCATCCTTAAACGAGCGCTAACGAACCCAGCTAAGTGCTAATGTTTCTCGACGAGAAAACATGTCCACATGCGATGAAATGATCGCCTTAACCGTATTCAGTTTCTCTTCTGAATCCGCCTCACAGGTTATAGTTAAGCTAGATGCACAAAGGTTAAACTCCGCTTTTCCCGTCGGAAATGTCACCAAACCGCTATTTTCATTCCAAGTAGCAGGAACTTTTCGTCCAAAATGCCGACAAAGCGTCACTAAGTATTTGTCAGCGTGTTCGCTATCTATTCGGGTGCTTTCTTTAATCATGAACTTACTCGTTACTTTGAAACGTCCTATGAAGAACCTTGTTAGAATTGATAAGCTGCAGAGAGCTTGAAGTTGCGACCCGGCTCGTAGTCATCAAGCGTGAAGCCACGTGCAGTACCCGAACGAGACGCATGAGAGCTGTACAACTCGTCAAATACATTATCAATACCAAAGGTCACCGACAGTCCATCAATATCAGACGGCACCCATTGAGCGTATAGATTATGCACATCATAACTTGCTTTCTTTGGCTGACCATCAAAGACGTTGTCTTCCTCTCGAACAAACATTGAGTTCCACCCGAAGATCGTTTCTAAAGCGTCTGACTGGTAATCCAAAGTTAGAGCAATGCTATCACCCATATCAATGCTACGCCCATTGCCCCCAGCAACAGGACCACCAGTATTCTTGTTTTTGGTGTCCGACTTAGAGTAAGAAAGTTTGCTGTTAAACTTGTCGTAACCATAAGAAGCACTTGCCTCAAAGCCTTTAATCTCAACATCACCTAAGTTGTAAATCAGGTAAGTTTGAGTCGCGTTTTGGTACTGATCTGCAATGTAATCATCAATTTCCGTTTGGAATACCGTAATATTCGCCCCAAAGAAATGCTTATCAAAGGTTTTATCAAAACGAACACCACCCTGCGTGTTCAATCCCGTTTCTGGCTTTAACCCATCCTCTAAAAATGCAACGTCTTGGTAAGCAATAAAGGTTTCCATTAGCTCTGGACCTTTAAATAGAGAACGTGCACTCGCAAACAACGTCCAATCTTGAGTCACCGCCCACTCTGCTGCTAGAGCCCAAGTCACATCATCATAATTACTGGTTCCTGTCTCAGCTTTGCGTTTGTAATCATCAAAGCGCATACCTGCGGTAATAAAGAAGGCATCAGAGAAGAAGAACTGATCTTCTACAAACAGTGCGGTTGAAATCGCCGATTCGTCCATAAACTTACGACTACCGTAGTAACTCGAAGACGTTTTATCCATGTAGTCGAAGCCATAAGTGACTCGATTATCAAACTCACCTAACATAACATCTGACTGGAATTTGCCATTCAAACCAAAGTTTTGGTTTTTGGCGGTGTTCTTTGATAAACGGTTCGAGGGCCAACGAGGGGCCATCACCGTTTCGTCACGTTTAATTTCTGTCTCGGTATTATAAAGAGTGACGTTTCCTTGGTGTTGTTCGCCTCGCAACTCGTAACTCAAAGTAACGGTATCGCGGTCATAATCCGTAGGGATAAGTAACTTGCTCGACAGGCTATTATTTGCACTACCAGACATATCAGGACGCGGACTGTAATCTCCACTATCTCGGTACATGTCATAAGAGAGCTCAAAACGATGGATGTCATTTAGTTCATACCCCAGCTTAGCCAGAATGTTGTAAACATCACCTGCAGCACCATAGGTTTTATTGCCATCACCATCTTCAAAATCATCACGCGTAACGTAATGGCCATAGACCATCGCATCAATGTTTTCGGACAAAAGTCCGTACAGTGTCAACGAACCTTGTTGGTTGTCGTTGGATGCATAGCCGCCATAAACACGCGCACCAAACTTTTCATCGTAACGAAGTAAGTCACGAGCGTCTTTCGTTTCAAAGTAGACCGAACCGCCTAACCCGTTTTGAGTCACAGAGTTATTACCTACCTTAATGTCCGCAGATTTGAGAATGTCAGGGTTCAACGTCAAGTTACCAATATGATGGAACATGCTCGCATGCTGAGAAGCACCGTCAAGACGAATGTCCAAATCGGTTTCGCTCAAACCACGAATCGTAATACGTTGATTCACAGAGTGTGTGCCACCAACATCCACACCGGGAATATCGCGCAGTAAATCAGACATGTGATCCGCTTGCTTCAGTGACATGTCGTCCGCAAACATCGACTCAGTGTTGCTGGAAACTTTCGTTCCCCATACAACGACCTCTTCAAAATGTGACTCAGTATCTTGAGCTAAAACAGGGGTTGATAGCACCATTCCCACTGCAAGGCAAAGGCTTGAAAGCTTGATAGGTGAACAAGCAGGGCTTTCCATAACTTAATTCCTAAATATTAATGATAATAATTCTCAGGTATAATAAGCATGAGTTTTATAAATACAAAGGCGATTTGGTTATGCGAAATCGCACAAGTGTTATGAGGAAGTGTCAAATGCAGGAAGTCACAACAAAACGAACTAAAATTGCCAAGATAGCTTTAACCCAAAGACTAGAGGCGACAGAGAAACAATGGATTGTCACGCAAGGCCAACCTTATCAAACTCAACTGGCCGAAGGTAAGTTCCTATCATATCAGTACAATGATCAAATTTTTGTTCATGGCGGGCGTTGTCTAGAACTTATTGATTCGAATATTGTTTCTACTGCACACGCCTCACTGCTGGTCACTATTCTTTTAGAAGGTAGACTCTCGTTTGGCTACGACGATTTGCAATTTGATTTAGACGCGAGCGACGGCCCTAAGGGTGTAGTGGTGAACTTACTCAAACCTGCAAATTTTCGTCGTTCACTGCTCAAAGATAACCTCATTAATAAGATCAACATATTGGTTAAGCCCCAATGGCTAGAGGCCCGCCTTGAGCAAAATTGTAGTCATCGAGCCTTTTTTAACTCTCATCAGGCGTTTCAACAGTTGGAGCTTAACCAGACGCTATGCGAGCTGGCTGAAACGTTAACAAATAGAGAAACACCGCAAGAGTTCCAAGAGAAGCTAGAGGTCGAAAGCTTGATCTATCAAATATTACATCAAGCCACCAAGCAAATTCCTAAGAATTTCAGTGCTAAAAACAGCAGTATTGAACGACACATTGATGGTCGGATTGAGGATATTGTCAGCTATATTGAAACTCACCTTGATCAAGAACTACGCTTGGAAAAGTTGGCGAGCCAATTCTCAATGAGTGTTTCAAACCTGCAGCGCCGATTTAAACAATCACTTAATATGACCATAAACGGCTACATTCGTTTTCGACGTCTTGAGATTGCTAGGCAACATTTGGAACGTGGCCTAGTGACGATAACAGAAGCCGCCTATGAAGCCGGATACCACCACCCTTCTAACTTCACTTATGCCTTCAAAAAGGCATTTGGTGTGCCACCACATGAAGTGATTAAAGAGTAAGGTAACTGACTGTTATTTAGGAGTGTCTTATCCACAACATCGGTATATACTCGCCTTAAACGTTATGGAGGTTAAACATGAATATTGGTGCTGTCGCGAAGCTCACAGGGCTTTCATCTAAGTCGATTCGATTATATGAAGACAAAGGGATCATATCTCCACCAGCGCGTAGCGACTCTGGCTATCGCGAATATTCAGATAATCATATTCAAGAGCTTAACTTGGTATCACGCGCAAAAAGCGCAGGCTTTTCATTGCAAGAATGCAAAGAGTTCGTACAACTTGCTCATAACCCCAACCGCAAAAGTAGCGAAGTAAAAGCAAGAACCATGGACAAACTGAGAGAGGTTGAAGAAAAAATTGCACACCTCATGGAGATCAAAACACAACTTGAAGGTTGGGTTTCTTCTTGTCCTGGAGATGCAGAGAGCCGATGCCCGATCATAGACGAGCTCACCAAGTAAGCCCGCCTATCTATTGATCTCGTTAAAAACGAACTAGCTCGCTTAATGATAGGTACACATGCGCTTACCGTTTAACTCTATGATGTTAAATGGCGTTTCATAGATGTCCTCTAGCGTAGATGCTTGAATAACCTCTTCAACCGCACCACTCGCCACAACCTTGCCTTTCTTAAGCGCCAATATGACATCTGAGTAACACGCCGCGAAATTAATATCATGAATCACGACCACCATGGCTTTATTCATGTCATGGGCTAACTGCTGTACAACTTTCATGATCTGAAGAGAGTGTTTGATATCTAAGTTATTAAGAGGTTCATCAAGAAAGACATAATCTGTATCTTGTGCAATCACCATAGCAATAAATGCAAGCTGTCGCTGACCACCACTTAATTCATCCAAGTATTTGTCTTGAATATCTTGCAAATCTAAGTAGTCGATCGCTTGTTCTATGACCTCATGATCTTCTTTAGTCAGATTTCCTTTAGAGTATGGGAAACGACCAAAAGAGACTAACTCTTTTACGGTAAACCGCATTGTAATCGAGTTAGCTTGGCGAAGTACTGCCAGTTTTTTCGCTAGCTCTTTTGTGTCCCATTCCGAGATTTCCTTGCAATCAATGATAACACTACCGCCATCTCGCTCCGTTAAGCGCGAGGCCATAGATAACAGCGTGCTCTTTCCCGCGCCATTTGGACCGATAATCGATGTTACCTTGCCCTTTTCAAACTGAGTATTGGCCTCGTCTACGACTTTGTTTGAACCGAAAGCCTTCGTTAATTTGTCTATTACTATCATATTTATACAACTTTGTTTTTCAGCAGCAGGTATAAGAAATACGCACCGCCGATAAAGTTAATTACGACACTCAACGTCGTCTCAAAACTGAACACGTTTTCGATTATCCATTGCCCAGCAAGTAATGAACTGATGGATAGAAACGAACATCCGACCAATAGCGTTTTATGTTGGTAACTTCGGAACATTTCTCGGCTTAAGTTGGTCACTAGTAAACCAAAGAACATGATTGGCCCTACCAAAGCCGTAGAAATAGCAATCAAAACCGCCGAGATAATAAACACATTTCTCGTCACTTTAGGTACATCAACACCCAAACTTTTCGCATTGTCTTGGTCGAGCCAAAACACATCTAAAGTGCGATGCATCCTAAACAACAACCAACATGCAAACATCAAAGCCGGAGCACTAAAATAAACCAAGTTCACTTTGACATTATTGAAACTGGCGTACAGTTTCGACTGAACAATTGCATATGTGTTTGGGTCCATCAGCAAAGAAAAGAATGACGCCGCATTGGAAAATAGCTGACCAAAGATCAAGCCGACCAATAGCAACGTAATCAAGTTCTTGCTGCCTTTTGAAAAGTAAAACCCAAACAGCAGTAGCGAAAACGACACCATTACAATTACTGCAATCGCGAAATTTACGTACAAGTTAAGAACTAAGGTACTCAACCCACCAAAAATCAACACGATCAAAATTTGGGTTAACACATACAGCGCATCAAAACCCATGATACTTGGCGTTAAAATTCGGTTGTGCGTAATGGTTTGAAATACAAGTGAAGACTGAGCAATGGCCACACCCGCTAGCACTATCGCCAATACTTTAGGAACTCTACGAGACAAAAAATATTGGTAGTTGTCAGCCGTTAGCCCAATACCAATAAACAGACACGCGAAAAGAATCGCAATGCCACCTAGCAGCAGGATTTTCGTTGAATCACGCATGTTGCTTACCTCGCAACAACATTGCGATGAATACCACGCCACCCAATATGCTAATCACGATAGAGATTGGCATTTCATGAGGGAAAATAATTAAACGACTCACCAAATCGCAACACAACACTAAAATGGCCCCATACATGGCCGTAAGCGGAATGTTCTTTTTGAGGTTATCGCCATAAAAGTGACTCACGAGATTCGGTACAATCAGCCCTAAGAATGGCAACTGGCCAACAATCATCACGACACTTGCTGACATGATGGACACCAATAGCACGCCAATCGTCACAACCTGCTGATAATTTAAACCCAAGTTAATCGCGAAATCTTTTCCGATACCTACGGCAGAGATCCTTGCGCCAAAAAGATAGCTGAGGATAACCATTGGTACCGCGATGTACAGCAGTTCAAAATCACCACGCAAGATGTTGGCGAAGTTTGCGACTGTCCAAGCATTCAGACTTTGAAGTGCATCATATTTGTAAGCGATAAACGTAGTCATGGATTGGATGACATTGCCGAAAATAATCCCGACAAGAGGCACAAAAACCACGCTCTTAAATTGAATGCGCTGAATAAAGAAAACAAACGCTAGCGTCCCAAATACCGAGATGCCGAATACGAGCCAAAGGTGATTGTCGTTACCAAAGAAAACCACGCTCAGTACGTAGCCCAGCATGGCACATTCGATCGTACCAGTTGTAGAAGGTGCCGCAAATCGGTTCTGGCTGATTTGCTGCATGACAAGACCCGCAATACTCAAGCCAGCACCAGCAAGCAGTATGGCAAATAAACGTGGTATACGGCTGGTAAAGAAAAGCTCTAATGCTTTCTCATCACCTGAAAAGAGTTGTTGGGGTGTCATGTTTGCCACCCCAACAAATAACGAAACCGTGCTTAAAACCACAAGGGTTAGCAATAACTTCTTCAAAGTTAACCTCTGCTATCTTGGATTACAGTTCAACGGTTTGCTTAATCTCACTGACCATTTTTTCTGTTGCTGTCACACCAGACATCGACAAATACCACGCGTCCACATCTAAATAAGTGATTTTGTGATTTTTATATGCTGCGGTCGCTTTGACTAAGTCGTTATCCATGGATTTACGAATATCGTTATCCGGCGTACCTGTCAGAGAATTTCGGTCAACCACGAGAATATTTTTCGGGTTAGCTTCACGAATAAACTCATAAGAAATGACATCTCCGTGAGTGCCCGTTTTCACGTGCTCAACCGTTTCCAAGAAGCCAAAGTCGTTATAAATGACGCCAAATCGCGACTGGGCACCAAACGCGCTGATGTTGTCACCCATGCTTAAAATCGTTAATGCATCATTTTTGTTCGATTGGTTGTAGTCGCGGATTGCTTTGAATTGAGTATCTAACGCTTCAATTTTCTGCTCTACTTTTTCTTCGATATTGAAGATCTTACCAATATTGCGCCATTGCGCTTGCGTGCCTTCCCAATAGCCTTGGTTTTCTTTCGCCGCGAAAACAACTGTAGGGGCAATTTCACTCAGCTCTTCATATTTCGCAGACGCTCGCGGACCAACCAAAATCAAATCCGGTTTTTGCATGTAGATGGTTTCAAAATCAGGTTCAAACAAACTACCCGCAGAGGTGTAGTTATCTTTGCTGTATTTTGAAAGGTAACTAGGAAGATTAGACGAGTTAGATACTGCAACAGGATCGATACCAAAGTTGTCCAGCGCATCTAGCGGGCCAAAGCCAATCACAACCACACGCTCTGGGGATTGTTCTAGCTCTGTTTGACCCATGTAGTGGTCAATCACAACTTTAGCAGCGAAAGAAGGAGAAACAGTAAATAACGACAGCATAGCCGCACCAACGAATTTTTTCATTTTGTTAAGCCTTAATGAGATCTATTATCATACGCGTTCGCAATATAACGCTACTCTTTAATGCATTCAACAAAATTTAAGGTACTTTACATTAGTTACGTTTACTCAAGACTTAGATATATCAAAGACTTATAAAACCCATCAGTTCCAATACCTGGGCGTATCATTCATGCGCTTCAATAAACGCTTTGAGTGCCAGCGCATCAATAATCTCCAAACCGTTGTCCGTTTTTGTAATCAATCCCTTTTCAATCAAGTCCTTAACTGCACGTCGATAGACTCGGCCTGAGGTACCAAACCGCTCAGCCTCTTGGTTCACTTTATCAAAACCACCAAGCAACTTATCCGTCTGATTACGGACGAGAAGATCATAGGCAATGTTGTAAGTAATGGGATGCAACAAACGGTTAGTGTAGATATCCATGGAGTCTTGATAATCCTCAGCCAATGCTGAAGCGAAGAACACCATCATTTGGGGATGATTTTGCAGTGCTTCGGTTAGTTTTTGGATACAGATAACATCAACCTGCATATGTTCATCTGCTATCACATTCCATTGACAAGGAGTCTGAGTGAAGAACTCCATTTCACCATAAATATGATAGTCGCAGTTAGCTTCCCCTAATTGAAAACGTCGTCCATTTGCGGCCAATATGTTCATCGAGACTCGACCTACTGGCACAACATACAAGTACTGAAGTTGCTCACCTTGGCGGAGAATTGCTTCCCCAGCATCAAAGTAACGCGAATTTATTTGGCATTGATAAATCAAATCGCGAAAGGTGGCACTCTTTTCTTCAAGGTATGTTTTGAAGCGACCAGTCGGATAAGGGCTGATTTTCATTTTCTGCTCTCTCAGAAAAAGTTACGGACAACTATTTAAGGTGGATTGTACCCCGTAACTCCAAATAAAAAAGCGACAGTGACCTGTCGCTTTACATCTATTCTGTTTATGTGACTTACTGAGATAGAGACTGGCTAACGCTGAGCAACCAAGGCTTCTAATGCCGTAATCGCGGCACTCTTCTCACCTTGCATCATTACTTTAGCCTCATCAACGTACTGACCAACACCTTCTTTCACATCTTGTTGATACAGCACCACGTTGTTTAATATCGAAGCCACATGAAGGCCTCGTAGTCGACCGACCGTAAACAGCGCAGAGGTTTCCATATCGGCACCTAAGATGCCTTTCTTGTTCCAATGTTGGCATATTGCATCCTCGTCATCGGTATAGAAACTGTCGTGAGAACGCACCACACCAAAATGATAATGCACTTTTTGCATCGACAAGTAACGCTCAACTTCCTTTAACAGTGAAAAGCTTGCGTAGGCTGGATAAGACGAATCGACATACGCTTTAGAGCCGCCCTCATCTCTTACCGCGCCTTCGGCAATGATCAACTCGCCAAGATGAATGCCTGATTGCATTGCCCCCGCCGATCCAACGCGTACCACATGAGTCACACCGCACTGTTTTAGCTCTTCCACTGCGATGATCATCGATGGCGCACCTATACCTGTACTACATACTGAAACAGGCTTGCCTTTGTAGTTGCCGGTAAACACACGGTACTCGCGGTTTTCCGACACCATTTCTGCATCATCAAATAATACCGCGATACGATTCGCTCGATCTGGCTCGCCGCATACAATAACGAGGGGAGCGATTTGTGTTTCATCCACTCCGATATGAGGTTGTTTGGCCATTTTTCGTTCCTTACGCAGCAGCGTGCGCTAAGGTTTTATCGCCATTGCGCTTAGCGCTACGAGCCCACTCACGCGTGCCATTGGCAGCGATGAACATAAGAATCGCGTACTGAACAGACATTGCGTAAACACCTTGCGTCGCGTAGATACCCACACTGATAATATTAATCACAACCCATAGAATCCAGTTTTCGACGTATTTACGTGTCATCAGAATTTGTGCAACAACAGAAAGTACTGTCATGGTTGCATCCCAGAACGGGAACGCGTCAGGTTCAAGCACCGGTTCAGCCAAGTCAGCACCAAAGAGATTCAAGCTATCAACAGCAATGTTTGCTAGCGCAAAGAAAAATGGGTCGATATAGATCGTTAATAATGCGATACATGCAACGCTAATAGAGGCAGTAGTAATAAGTTTCTGTTTATTTAACCAGCGAACCTCCAGCGTTTCACCTTGTGCGTTTGGACGAGTCCACGCATACCAGCCGTAAATGTTCGCACAGAAGAAAAACAATTGAAGAAGCAATAATCCGTATAACTGAATTTGAAAAAAGATAACGGCAAAAAGCGTGACATTCAGCAAACCGAATAAGTAGTTGATGGTTTTTTCTTGGCTGGCAAACCAAATGCAAAGCAGTCCAAAAACGGTACCGAAAGCTTCGATCCAGCTCATTGCGTAGCCGTCGCCAATCGGAATGTTAACGAGAGTATTATTAATATCGAGCAAGGCAAAGAGGTCCATAACATGTCCTTTATTATTTTGTTTGGAATACGCTTATATTAGAGCGTGATCCCCAACAAAAAGGAGGACATTTGTCCTCCTCTTGATGCACTCGATCATAATTCAGTTCAATGTTTACTTGAAAGCAATAAATGATGCTATTGAACGATGTTGGAAATAGACGTGCCTATGAATCCAAGCCTAGATAGCGTTTTTTGAATGCAGAAGCTGATGCAAATAAAGCTGACGCCAAAAGTGTAATAATAAAGCCAATTGCGTACTCAAATGCTTCATTAACCAGTAGCTGATAGCAGCTCACAAAAAAAATCAATACAACTGTAATAACATTAACTCGGTGAAACCAAGGGTGTTTTACAGATAACTTAGCGTAACCTTTTGATAACATTTAACTAATCCGCCAGACAACAATTAATAGTTTTATTTATAATCAACGACGATAGTAAGGCTTTATCGTATAAAGAGAAACGACTTTTTTAATTTTTTAGCTCAACATCACACGTCATTCAGTGACGTTTGACTTTAACCTCTTGACGCTTTTTCGTTCCACTAGAGTCGGTTCTAATTGTACGACCTGTGCCTCTGTTGACTTTTCATCCAACTTTCGGACAAGAGTCTCAACGGCAGCCTGCCCCAAACGGTACTTAGGCTGATGAATGGTAGTTAGCGATGGCGACATAAATTTCGCGATATGGATGTCATCGTAACCAATAATGGACAGGTCGTCCGGCACTTTAATATCGAGCTCATTTGCGGCGTTAATCACCCCCATCGCCATCATATCGTTAGAGACGAAAATCGAGCTAGGTAATGCGCCACGCTGAGCCATTTTTTTGAACGCTTGATACCCACCCTCACACTCGAAGTCCGATTCAATGATCCAATTGGCATTAAATTCCAAGCCAGCTTCGTTCATTGCTCGCTTATAACCTTCGTATCGCATTTGCGCTTGGTGTTTAATCAAAGGGCCAGTGATGCACCCAATTTCGGTATGGCCGCAATCAATTAAGTATTTCGCCGCTAAGTAACCGCCACGAAGTGAGTTGTCTTGGATTTTATCGCTTGTAAATAGCATCGGCCCCCAGTCCATTACCACAACTGGGATATCTGGGTAACGCTCAAATACATCGATACGCTCTCCTTCTAGCGACGAGCACATCAAGATCAAACCATCGACACGCTTTTGCAATAGCGTATTAATGGATTGACGCATACGTTCGTTATCACCCTCGGTGTTACATAAAATGAGGCTGTAGCCTTTTTGGTAGCAGCTGCGTTCGACGCCTTTTACGACTTCGCCAAAGAATGGGTTGGTTGAGGTTGTCACGAGCATACCAATGGTTTTGGTACGATTGACTTTGAGGCTACGCGCCAACGCAGAGGGCGCGTAGTAGTTAAGCTCTTTTGCGGCATTGTTAACGCGTTCAGAGATCTCTTCGCTCACAAAACGCGTCTTGTTAATAACATGGCTCACTGTTGAAGTGGAAACCCCTGCCAGTTTTGCGATGTCTTTCATCGTCGCCATGTTACTACTCCTATTTTAATGAGGCGTTGTGCGCCTTATTGTTCAGCGAGAAACGCGTCCACCTCTTCGCGGGTTGGAATCGACGTTTGCGCGCCAAAGCGGGTCACAGAAATTGCAGCCGCCGCATGTGCAAACTTAATCGCTGATTCTAAAGGTAAACCTTCTAGGAGACCAGTGACGAATGCCCCATTAAATGTATCGCCCGCAGCGGTAGTATCCGTCGCTTCAACGCGGAAACCCGAGATGATTTCGCCTCGACCGTTTTGGCTTAGCCAAACGCCTTTTGCACCGAGTGTGATCATGACAATTTCTATACCTTTACCATGTAGCACATTCGCCGCTTCTTGCGCGCTTTCGTTGTCTGTTACAGTAATACCTGTCAGAACTTCAGCTTCCGTTTCATTTGGCGTAATCACGTCAATGTAAGACAGTAATTCATCTGACAATTCACGAGCTGGCGCAGGATTCAAAATTACGTTGGTTTTGGCATCTTTCGCTACACGCGCAGCTTTCTCAATGCCGCACATCGGCGTTTCCAATTGCATTAGCAAGTAATCTGCTTGGCGAATACGCTCTAAATCTGGCTCAATCGCTTCTGCTGTCAGTTTGGCGTTCGCTTCAGCTGAAATGCAAATGCTGTTCTCACCACTGTCCGACACTTGAATCATCGCGATACCTGTCGGGCAATTTGGCTGCATCTTCACACCAGTGATATCGATGCCGTCCATTTTGAAGTTTTCGCGAATGTTAATGCCGAATGAGTCGTCGCCCACACAAGCGATAAAACCGATGTCTGCATTTAATCGCGCCGCCGCGACGGCTTGGTTGGCACCTTTGCCACCTGGGATAACTTGATAGTTGCGACCATGCAGCGTCTCGCCTGGGCGAGGGAAAGAAGGCACTTGAAGAACATGGTCAGCGTTTACACTACCTAACACCACTAACTTATTCATACGGTTATCCTCGGTTCTGAATGAACCCTTTTTAAAAACTGTTTAGGAAAATACATTAGATGACTTTAACTTCTCTTCCTGACGAAGGAGTCTCGATAAAAAGCCAAAGGCATCTATACCCCACACTTTGCAGTATTTTGGGTAAGTTTGCCCTCACCTCCTAAACGACAGATATAAACGGAGGAGAGAGCAAAAATTAGGATGATTTATTGAACTGAAAACTTACTTAGTGACTACTTTTAGTGGTACTGGGATGTACTCTTCTACTTCTTCACCTTTCAAAACTTTGTCAGCCGTTTCAACACCTAAAGCACCGATAAGGTCTGGTTGCTGAGCAATAGTTGCCGCTAGTTTGCCACGGTTAACTGCTGCAATGCCGTCTTCCGTACCATCAAAACCAACGATAACGACATCTTTGCCAGAAGCTTGAACTGCGCGAAGTGCACCTAGCGCCATTTCATCATTCTGTGCAAATACCGCTTGTACATCCGGGTTAGCCGCTAGCAGGTTTTCCATTACGTTTAGACCTTTTGTGCGGTCAAAGTCAGCTGGTTGGCTAGCAAGAAGATCCATATCGCTGCCCTTCACGGCATTCATAAAGCCTTCACCGCGCTCACGCGCTGCCGATGTGCCCGCAATACCTTCAAGTTGAATGACTTTTGCTTTTTCGCCGACTTTTTCCATGATGTAGTGGCCTGCCATTTCACCACCAATTACGTTGTCCGACGCGATGTGACTCACAACTTCACCACGGCTTGCACCACGGTCTAGTGTCAACACAGGGATCTTAGAACGGTTCGCCATACGAATTGCATTAGACACTGCATCAGAATCCGTTGGGTTGATAAGAATTGCTTTTACGCCGCGAATACTTAAATCCTCGATGTTCGACAGTTCTTTACTCGGGTCATTTTGCGAGTCCAGTACAATTAAGTCGTACCCCAATTCTTTCGCTTTTGCTTCCGCACCGTCTTTCATCGTTACGAAGAACGGGTTGTTTAGCGTCGAAACCACAATCGCCATGGTATCTTGAGCTTGCGCCGCTACCGATACGGTTGAAGAAAGAAGTGCAGCAGAGATAAGAGTTGCAAGTTTTTTCATCGTTCTAGTCCTTTGTGTAGGGTGAGCCAGTACACGTCCCCTGACTCGGTTTGTATTCACTGTTTTATATATACAGATTGTTATGAATTACTTGTTTTTGTTGTCTACCAATACCGCCAGCAAGATAACCACTGCTTTTGCAATCATTTGGTAGTAGGAAGAAACATCAAGTAGGTTAAGTGCATTGTTCAAGAAACCGATGATCAGCGCACCAATCAAGGTACCCATGATACGGCCTTTACCGCCCATCAAGCTGGTACCGCCAAGAACAACCGCTGCGATAGCGTCTAGCTCGTAGCCCATACCTGCTGTTGGCTGCGCCGAAGAAAGACGAGACGTTACAATAATGCCTGCAAGCGCTGCTAACATACCGCAGATGGCGTAGACACCAATCTTCACTCGGTCTACATTGATACCTGATAGGCGAGTCGCAGACTCATTGCCGCCTAGTGCGTAAACATAGCGACCAAAGCGCGTGTGGTTAAGTAAATACCAAGCCGCAGCGAACACAACCACCATTAACCAAACAGGAACTGGAATGCCTAGCGCGTAGCCAGTACCAAACCATGCGAACGCATCCGCGGTGTCAGTAAAGCCTGTCGAGATTGGACGACCTTCGGTGTACACCATGGTCACACCGCGTAGTAACGTCATGGTAACCAGCGTAGCGATAAATGCCTGCACCTTACCCTTCGCAATAATGATACCGCTGATCGCACCTAACGCTGCACCTGCGACTAAAGCAGTTGGAACCGCCACCAGCACCGGAACCTCAAGCGCAATCATGCTTGCCGCAAAGGCACCACACAATGCCAATACCGAACCAACACTTAAGTCTATGCCTGCTGTTAAAATAACTAATGTCATACCCACTGCGATAATGGCATTCACGGAGGTTTGACGAAGAATGTTGAGAATGTTGTCGACCGTAAAGAAGTTCGGGTTCAAAAATGACACAACAACGATCAGAAAGATCAGAGCTATCAGTGATTTTTGTTCAATCAGCCACTCTTTTGTGAACAACTTCTTGTTGCTCGTTTCGGTTGGTTTGCTCATGGTATTCGTACTCATGCTGCTTCCTCATTGATCTCTTTGCCTACGGCACAGGCGAGTAATTTTTCTTGATCGGCGTCTTTCGCATCAAATTCGCCAGTGATACGACCTTCATGCATCACTAAAATACGGTCGCTCATGCCGAGCACTTCAGGCATCTCGGAAGAAACCAAGATGATGCTCATGCCTTCGGCCTTAAACTTGTTGATGAGCTGATAAATCTCTTTTTTTGCTCCGACATCAACACCACGTGTTGGCTCATCCAGAATCAGAACTTTAGGTTTCGTCATTAACCCTTTCGCAATCGCAACTTTTTGCTGGTTACCACCAGATAAGTTGCCGATGATTTGATCTCGCGTTGGGGTTTTAATGTTGAATAACTTAATAAAATCTTCCACAGCAATCACTTCGTCGCTGTGTTGAATCTGGAAGCCTTTGGTCAGCTGGTTTAGCGAACAAAGTGACATGTTCTCCTTAACCGAAAGACCTAAAACCAAACCATCGCCTTTGCGATCTTCAGAGATGTAAGCGATACCATTTGCCAAGCCATCTTGCGGGCTAACCGGGTTAATAGTTTTGTTATCAAGATTGATAACACCATGCTCACTAGGTAATGCGCCGTAAATGACTTTCATGAGTTCAGTGCGGCCTGCGCCCATCAAGCCAGAAATTCCAAGAATCTCACCACGCTTGAGAGTAAAGCTCACATCCTGAACGCCAGACCCAGTCAAACCAATGACTTCAAGACAAGTTTCGCCATGTTGGACATCAATACGTGGATATTGCTCTTCTAATTTTCGGCCAACCATCATTTCAATTAGGCCATCTTCATCAGTGTCGGACACCTTGCACTCACCGATAAACTTACCATCACGAAGCACCGTAATATCATCACAGATTTCAAAGATTTCTTTAAGACGATGCGAGATGTATACGATGCCGCATCCTTGAGCACGAAGCTCATTAATCACTTTAAACAGTGATTCCGTTTCGGTATCGGTCAATGCGTCCGTTGGCTCATCCATAATGATGACTTTCGACTCAAACGAAAGTGCCTTTGCAATTTCCACCATTTGTTGTTCACCAAGGCTTAAATCGCCAAGCAATGTTTTTGATGAGTGCTTTACATTCAGACGTTTTAAAAGCTTGTCAGCTTCGTCATACATTTTGCCCCACTGGATACGCCCTAAGGATCCAGTGAACTCTCGTCCCAAGTAAATATTTTCAGCAATCGTCAGTTCAGGAATCAGGTTCAGCTCTTGGTGAATAATGCTAATACCAGCTTCCTGTGAATCGCGTGGACCTTTAAAGGCCGCCGGCTGACCTTGATATTGAATGCTCCCCGCATCCATGTGGTAAATGCCTGTCAACACCTTCATTAGCGTTGACTTGCCTGCTCCATTTTCACCCATCAGCGCCATAACACGGCCTGGATAAACATTCAGGCTTGCTTTGTCGAGTGCTTTTACGCCCGGAAACGCCTTCTCAATTTCGCTTAGTTGTAGAATGGCTTGAGTCATAATCTGTCCTCAATATCTCTGGCTTAAAAAACCACGCCCGCTTGGAAAATAACGTTCGCATATGGCGAGCATTCGCCCGTTCTTACGATAGCGCGACTTTGGGCCGTGCGTGCTTTAAACGCTTCATGTGACACGTAGCTCACCTCAATAGATTTGCCCGTTTCTTCACTCTCTTTGCTCAGTTCGTTGAGCAACGCTTCATGCAAAACTGGGCTTGCATCAGAGAACTCTTCCGCAATGATGACCCCTTCGATTTGGGACTCAGATAGAATTACGCGAACAGTATCAAGAAAACTTGGTACCCCATGCGTTAGCGCCAAATCGATTCGCTGAACATGCTCTGGGATTGGTAGACCAGCATCACATATCGTGATCTCGTCGGTGTGGCCTAGCGTCGCCACCAAGTAAGAAATATCTGAGTTAATTAGGGTACTTTTTTTCATCTCATCGACCTTTCGGTTACACGTTCATACAACCATGAGCGCCTGTTTTAAAATGTTTTCGTTATTAACAGAAAACTCATCGAAACGTTTCGATGAAATAATAATTCGTCATCGCAATTTGACCAGTGTGAGATCGATAAGGTGTGAGAATGATCTGTAATTCAATTGTCATTGAATAGGAAAAGTGCACTTGAGTCACACTTTACCATCGAAACGTTTCGATGACGGTATTTCCCTGTCATTACAGTTAGGTTTTATACAGGGAGGGAGGAAAAGAGACGTCCAACTACTGAGAAAACCTCTAGTTAATAAGCTCGAAACCTTTCACGTCATCACAATTCTTAGATAGCTGCCTGATTTTGGAGAACGCTCACCTTACAATCTGGTTACAATTTGCCAAAACACATCATCCGTTCAGTACCTTACCTGGTACGCGACGTTTGTAGGGACACAAACGGAAACTAAGAACCATAATGAAGTTAAGCAATAGAGTCATTTTGCTTGTCGCGCCAGTGATCTTATTAAGCGCGTTAGTATCTAGCTATATTATTTATAGCATTCAAAAAGTGACGCTCATCAAGCGGGAAGACAGCTATATTCAGTTGCAAATGGAAAAGCTCGCCGGGCAGTTTCGACAAGCAAATATTTTTCTTAATAGTTATGCCTATACGCTCAGTAAAAGTGATGTATTACAAGACTATTTGGTAAATCATAACAACCCCTATCGTGAACGAGTCTTGTTTAACCGATTAGACGAGACCGCTGAAGTATTGAGCCATGGTTACAAAGGCGATGCGAGCATGGCGATCCTCGACGGAAAACAAAACCTTCTCTACTACACAGAAAACAAATATTACGAATCATCGGGCGTGGTCGACCCAAAGGTGTTAGAGTACATATCACGAAGTTTCAATGAGAGAGAGGCTTTCAGTCACACTGGCTTTATTTATAACTCCAGTGGACAAAGCATTCTTCTTCAATATGAGGTCGTCGACAAAAGAACGGGGACTCACCCTTTGAGCTTTGACTCGAAAAATGTGTTTTTTGTGGTAGTTTCCGTATCACTTGAAGCCTTTAACGAGATTAAGCATGAAATCGAGTTTGACACGCACAGCGTGATTACTTTCGCCGACAAACCCATTTATCTTGATATTCCTCTCGCTCAAACCATTGAGCTGCTGCCGCACTTTTATGCCGTGCTTTCTCCTGCCGAATATTTAATGTGGAATAAAGTCGATAAAGTGTGGCTAGAACTTGCTTTCTCCTTTGGCGTAGCGGCGTTTTTCACCATCACATTAATCATTTTGGTGTTGTACCGCTATGTGTTGCGCCCTGTTTCTCGCCTTGATAAGCAGCTGAACGAACTTGAATCTAATCAACGTGACAATATTGAAAAGCTAGAAACAAACGATGAAATAGGACGCCTCTCTGCACGCTTTTTTGATATGTATGAGGAACTTAATGTCATCTATAAAAAGACAAAACGCCTAGCTGAAACGGATCACCTGACGCAACTCGCCAATCGCCATCGTTTTCATGAGCTTGCCACTCGTGAACTTATCTCCCCTTCGCAGTTTCTGTGGGTTGTTTACGTCGATCTTGATAACTTTAAATACGTGAATGATAAATACGGGCATGAATTGGGAGATAACTTATTAAAAGTGTTCTCATCACACATCAAGAATGCCTGTCAAAAGTTCTCGCACGATTACAACAGCCCCTGCTTTGCCGCCAGGTTATCTGGTGACGAATTTGCAATTTTGCTGAGCTCAAATCAAGAGGTAAAACGCTTGCCTGATTTGCTTGCATCAGAGCTGCTAAAACCGATTAGTAATCTCAGTTCATCTTGGAGTAATTCATTTCCTGTTACGGCAAGCGTAGGTATTGCACAATATCCTCAAGACGGTACTGACATCGCGAAGTTACTCTCCAGTGCCGATGCGGCTATGTATCAAGCAAAACGGGCAGGGAAAAATCAATACGCCTATTATTCAGCCGCTCTCAATATTGAGTCTCAAAGACGAAGTCAACTTGAACGTGCGCTCCGAAAAAGCAATGTAGAGGAAGAATTTCACCTTGTTTTTCAACCCTATATGAACAATCGAAGCAACGAAATTGAGGGGTTAGAAGTCTTGTTGCGCTGGGAAGCCGAAGGTATCGGCCCTATCCCTCCAAAGGAGTTTATTCCAATTGCAGAGCAAGCCGGATTATTTGATAAAATTGACCGCTGGGTTTTCGCCAATGCAACGGCGGAATACCATCAATTAAGGAATATTTTCGGTAAGGATATTGTTCTTTCGGTCAATCTTTCATCAGCAGAGCTAAACTCGATAGAAATGGCAAACTACATCCATGAACAAGCGACACTGCACAGTGTTAAACCAGAATGTATTGAGATAGAAATAACCGAAACCTTTGCCGCAGAACAACAAGGCACGGCTCTACTTGATGAGCTATCAAAACGTGGCTACCGTCTTGCAATTGATGACTTTGGTTCTGGTTACACATCGTTAACTCAGCTCGTTCAGTATCCGGTTCAAAAAATCAAATTTGATCGAGAGTTCCTCGTTACATTGATGAAGACCAACAACGGCCATGTGATCAAACCTATTATTGAGCTATGCCATGCCCAGAATAAAACGGTTACAGCAGAAGGTATTGAACACAATATGATGCATGAATGGCTATCGGCATACCGCTGCGACTATATGCAAGGCTATTTATTTGGCAAACCAATGACTAAAGAACAATTGAGCTTGTGGTGGCAATCGGCAAATGACGACAGTCGATTTGATGCGTCCATGGCCAGCTCAATTAGGGTTTCAAGAACATAAGTTAAGGGGAGACGTACAGCTGTCACAACTGTGGCGGCTGTATTTAGTTATATATGAGCTTCATTGATAGATGCTCAGCTTTTGTTCCCCCATACCTATATCTATGACTTTAGTCGAGTAAATCACTATTTATTCGTTTTTAAACCAGCACTTCCTTGAAATCCAAACCGGTCAAATTCAGCGCTTTGACGCTATCGTACAAGCCACCTTTTTTGTCCGTGCAAAACGTTCTGAGCCCAGCACCTTTTACTCTGAACAAGTCAGATTCATTAACGGCTTCTCTATTCAAAACGAGTTTCTTAAACGGTCTAGCACGACTTAGCTTACCATGACGAAGATTATACTCGGTAGCAGAGGTATCAATGGCATCAATTTGAGTGACAATGTTTAATGCTCGCCAAGGCTTTCCTTGTAGATTTAATGGTAAAAATTCGACATTCTCGCTCAACACATCGAGCTTATCCGCAATAGAAGCGGATACAGCAAGAGTAAAAGATCCCCATGCTGCAATATCAGGCCTGGGCAATGGCTTTTCACCCATAACGTCTAACCATTCAATATCAATACTTTTCCAACTGGCTTTAACAGACTCTCCATAGAGTTGGATAGGTTTGCTTGCCGTTACTTGAAGAGACATTTCCAATGGCGACTCTTGCAACATTGCAAAATCATTAACATTGGGAGTGACAATAAACACTTTATTAAATGCTGTCATAACCGTCCTTAAATAAATTCTAGCGCTTTTCTTAATGAGATGAGCGCTTTCACACCAAACCAAACCGAGCATAATAGATAGAGTTTAATTTCATGTTCAAAAATTTAATGAATTAAGATCTGGCGTTCTTATCTTTTAATTTCGAAGTTTTATTATTTATATATTTTAATCCACACGATAGAATTATTTTTTCAATTTTTACTATGTACCCTTCCTTATGTAATCGAATAAATTAGAAAATAAACAGTAGCACGCGTCACTTCACTTTTGTTGAGCTCATCACCCTCACTTAAATGATACATTCACAAGTTCAATTTTTGAACGACTTAGACTTAGCTTTGTCAATCGTGAATTAAAAACAACCGATTCACCGCTGTTTTACTGCCTTTTCTTACCACCCTGTTGTTTATTCATACATTATAAATGCACTTATACACATAACGATTCGGCGTTACGATTTGTTACGAGTTAAGTCACAAACTTTTGAGGTATTGGATAAAGTGTAGAAAAAGAAAACACATTGAAATAAAAAGAGTTTCTAAAGTACGAAAAATAAAACGCCGTTTTTATAAATTAGCAACTTCACAAATATCCTTAAACACAGTTTTATTAATTACATATATCAGATATTATTTACGCCGAAGTTTATAGAAACCATCGTTAAACTTCATATTTTATATAAGTTTCAATCAGTTAGTTTTTAACTCGAAAACTTATCGTCAACCCAATATCAAGCACCTAAGCGTGCAATAAGAAACATTGGGAATAGAATTATATTGATGTGCATGTTGTTTTAACGAATGCATGAAGCAATCGGTAAATTTGTAACACCATAGAGTTTTATTTAGCCAAGATGAAAAAATTAATTATATTATTTACATGTGCGCTGTTGTCTGTATCACCTTTTGCTTTTGCAAAACAATCAGATAACGAACCCAGGGATCATTTACGACCAAAGCAAGTTGAACATGTGTTTAAACAAGCCAAGCTAGATGGCATAGTAGACTTTAAGTTGTTCAGTGACGCTTACATCGCTTATCAGAAGACACCCGATAGAAAGAAGTCGGTACTAACGATCATCGACTATAGTAAACCATCAACTGAAAAGCGTTTTTATGTGGTGGATTTAGATAAAAAGAAGCTAATCTACAATACGTATGTTTCTCACGGCGTGAACAGCGGAAAGAAAACAGCGACACAGTTTTCAAATGTCGTGAACTCGCGAAAAACATCATTGGGCACTTTTTTGACTGATACCACTTACTACGGCTCAAATGGCTATTCACTTCGATTAGATGGGCTAAGCTCTGGATTAAACGACAAAGCTCGCGAGCGTTACATTGTCGTGCACGGTGCCGATTACGCAAACCCTTCCTTCATCAAGAAGAATGGATACCTCGGACGCAGTTGGGGTTGCCCTGCTTTGCCAGAGAAGTTGTCTCGCGAGATCATTGACACCATAAAAGGCGGCAGCGTTATTTACGCAAGCGCATAATATCGATGCGACACATATGGGGAAGAAAAAGAAGATTCTATTTCTTCCCTAGTAATAATCCTGTTAGCTTAATCGTCCTGTGCAACGACTCTCTTTCCATTTTCGCTTACTCGAAAGCGAAAATTATTGTGTTATTCGCTGATATACCTAAGTGCGATCAGAAAACTCTGTTCATCCCCCTTCCATCTCGTTAGTATACGCTGAGTTGATCAGACACTGGCTTTCATCGTTATCATAGTTCCACTAAGATTCCTTAATCATGGTGGGTAACTGTGGCTTTATATGTTTAGGGTTACTTCTTGCGTTATCTACACCGTTTATTATTGATGCTTTCTTTGTCCCTGCTCTCAGGGCTCATCACAGCTTCATATGCGCATGAGTGGCACCACACCAAACATTACACTTCCGAGCGCCTACTTAAACTCTCTCAACAGGACGATTTTGAGCTAGCACACACTGATTTTCATGCCTCAGCTTCTCTGAGCTCTTGGGGTTCAGAAAGTTACTACCTACATATAAAGCGCGAGTTGTTCGGGCTTGTCTCCTGTCGCCGAACATCAGCTACTGATGGCGTTTTATCATCAGATTTTACTCCTGATTATTTTTTACTTATTGCTTTCTCTTCTCCACCACTACTGGAGTTGGCAAAACAAGCATCTCGCTTACCTCTAGACAGTTATGGCGGACTCATGAGTCAACGCTCTCTTTATCGCCTCTCAGGAAGAAAGGAAGCGAACTTAATGTACGTCTTTACTCATGGTCGCAACGCCTTCTCTGTTGTTTAACTTTTTATGACATACAGAGAACACGAAAATGTAACGATAAGAACCAATATGCTCATTGTTACTAGAACCAATTTGAGGTCCATATAATGACAAGAATCGCTACAACCATCGCACTAGCATTACTATTTGCAGCGGGCTCAACCTTAGCAAACACAGAAACTAAGCCAGAAGAAATGAGTAACGACACTCTGTTAGAGTGTGCCAACGTTTCTAACGCACGTATTGCAGTTCCGGAACACAGAGCGATGTTCAGACACTACTTAATGTCTGAGAGAGACTACAGCTTTGACCAGCTATCGTCTGCCGAACTTGAATTTAAAGCAGCAGATAAGAATGAGTCTGAAGTAGAGAACATCTACAAGTCTCAGTGCAAAGAAGTTGGCGAATACCTATATAGCATTGGCTATTAAATTCGAAACCCTAACGACACTCAAAAAGAAAGGCGCAATGTATGCGCCTTTCTTTTTACTGACAAAAACCTGTCGATTAGAGGTCTAATCTGCATACAAGCTTAAAAGTGCAAATCAAAGTAAACTTATTGGGAAAACTCTGACACATCCTTGGGTTTACAGGTCGCTCGACGTGCTTTAACAAACAAGAAACTAAGCACTCCAATCACAAGAGTAATTATTGGTGCCGCCATTAATAGCATTGTGATTGCTTTGCTCATATTTTCTGGTAGCAAAGGAAGTAATGAACCAAAACCGCATAATATCAGCGTCCATAAAATCGCACTCAGCCACGCAAAGTAATGGAATTTACTAATACGTTTCACTCGCAACCCCATCATTAATGGCAATAGGGAACG
Organism: Vibrio sp. 1641; assembly: GCF_033339995.1. NCBI lineage: Bacteria > Pseudomonadati > Pseudomonadota > Gammaproteobacteria > Vibrionales > Vibrionaceae > Vibrio > Vibrio sp. 1641. The sequence continues at coordinate 542,314 of NZ_JAWOVP010000002.1, read as the reverse complement.
AACAACCGGAATAAACCGCGCGCACAAAAGCGCAACCAATCCATGTTTACTGAGTAATACGTCGACTTGTTCCAAACGCTTTTGAGGAACCGCACTCACCCAGCCTTGAACCTTAGGTAAGCGATTTAGCCACTTGCCTTGTAAATAAGCCGCCCAACTTCCCAACCCCGCACTAACAGCTATCACCAACATGATCATAATTGGGTCAAGGACGCCAACCGCCGCCAGCGTACCGGATAATACGACGACACTGTCGCATGGGAAAGGTGCAGCAGGAATAAAACCACTTTCCAAAAAGATACTCACAGCAACAACAAAATAAACCAAACCTGCACTGCCTGGCGCCATTAACGCCGTGAAATCTTGATGCCAAAAAGCACTCAAGACCTGAATGATCGAATCAAACATAAACCGCTCCTAAGCATAATTAACCAAAAGTTGCAAAAACATGGAATGTGTTAGCGAGCATGTATAAAGCGGTATATGAAATTCGACTCTTTTCTCACGCCGATTCTGTATTTAGAGTGAGTAAAAATACTTTCAATACAACAACCTAAAGCCTCATTACCGATGCGTTTTAGCCGCTTCATCGAGTAAATTGCCGAACGATGCGCCCACCATGCTACATCAAGCATTTCAAACCATTCGGGTTCTACATCGTCGTTCGAGCTCATTTCCTTAGCATGGCTAACCCTCAATACATTCCGGCTGTTTAAACTCGGAAAGTCTTGCTGTATTGAAGAGATGGGATGTTCTGAAAAGTGCTTCGACTTAGCGTCAACAGCGATATTCTGGTTATGAACGGAAAGAAAATTTGGGTGTGAGTACGCAAGGCTCATGCTCGGAGCCAACAAGCAGAAAAGTAGTCCGAGTAAAGCAATCAGAGTCGTACGCACAAAGGTAACCAGAACCAAAATGATAAGTTCTTTTAACCCTGTGCGTAACTATTGGCAATTAGTATTCTTAATCGTTAAGAATACTAATTATTTTTCACCGTAAGGGTAGCTTTCAAACATCTTCGCGATTTCTTCTTGGATGAGAGATTCTCTTTTCTCAGAGCTCATTGACTCAGACAGTTTACGACTTGAAACGCCTTTCCAAACGACTTGATTAGCCTTTGCATCAACCAGTTCAACCACCAACTTCCCATACTTACGCTCTTTATATCTTTCTGGGCTTGAAGTGATCACACCAAAGCTATTCCAGCCATAGCCAAAGCTCACCGACGATCCTGAAGAAACAAGCTCGGATTCTTCTACGATATCATGATGTACGTAAAGGTCACCGCCACTATTTACCTTATTTAAACCCTTACCCTCAAGCTGTTCAGCAAGCCCTTGCTCAATACGTCGACCATCAATACTGGTAGGAGCTTCCGCCTGAGCACCGAAGTCAAACGTTCTGTAAGCTGAAAAGTCGGCTTGTTTATCTACATCGGTTGTCACGGTCGTACAAGCAGATACCAGCATCACCACCAACCCTAATATCAAACCTCTCATCATGTTAAATCTCCTTTGGTTAAGCTGACTGTTTCAGCAGAATTACCCTGTGTTATACATACGCATCAACAGTAAAAAGTAATCATTTCAATATCTAGTCTTGACCATGAAACGTGACTGTTCAATAAACGAGATTAACCTTTGCACAAAAAATCTTGAATATCATCAACATCTAAACACCTAAGAATTCGGTGTTTACGACCTAATTGGAAGCCTCTAGGCTTAGTAACGAAATCGCGAGTGCCACAAAAAACCAGAGACAATGAACACTTTAACATCAGTCCGCTACTTTTTTAGGCAACTGACAAACATTTGATGAGAAAAGACTTTTCTTTTTCGTCCAGTGTGGCATATTAACCGAGTCCTATCGATGCGCGGGCATCGTATAATGGCTATTACCTCAGCCTTCCAAGCTGATGATGCGGGTTCGATTCCCGCTGCCCGCTCCAATCTCTTTATCTCAATTTACTCATAAAAATCCGATGGCGGAGCGAACAAACGGCGGCAGCGTTGTTTCCATGATAAGTTTGGTCGAGTTACGTCATAAAACATGTCTTTCCATTCTGCAAACGTCACGCGGATGGGATTAAAGCTGTTTACAGGTTTAGAAACCCCATACCGAACCGTTTCCACCTCTGGTTCAAACGTTCCGAACATTCGATCCCAAATAATTAATACACCCGCATAATTTTTGTCGATGTACTGACGGTTCACACCATGATGAACGCGATGGTGAGACGGCGTGTTAAATACCCACTCTAGTGGCCCGAGCGAACGAATTGATTGGGTGTGAACAAAAAACTGTAAGCCCAGATTAAACAACACAACGAAGACAACCCATTTTGGCTCAAAACCAATAATCACCAAGGGCAACCAAAAAATCCACATCCCCGCTAGCGGATACATTAAACTTTGACGAAAGGCGGTACTGAAGTTCATTCTTTCCGAACTGTGATGAACAACGTGCGCGGCCCACATCCAACGAATACGATGGCTAGCCCGATGAAACCAGTAATAGAAAAAATCTTGCAGGACAACAAGTAAAAGAAAAGCTGAGACGCTCATTTCGATATCAAACAAACGCCAATCAAACCACCACAAATACAACTGAGCAATCAGTAAACCCGTGAGTATGTCTGTCGCTTGGTGTAAGCCCGCAAGAACAAAATTACACGCTACTTCAGGGAAGTAATACGTTGCGCTTTCAGGCAAGCGTCCCCTTCTTTGTCCGAACCAATATTCGGCAAGCATGCAGAAAAAGAAAACTGGAGCCAGAATCATCAGAAGTAATTCTGGGCGGTCCATCAACTGCGTCCAATCCATTGTGTTTCTACCATTTTGCATAGTGATCTTCAGTAAGACCCATAACTTCTTCTAACTGATGTTTGATGCCATTTCCATCGATAAGATAGCCAGAGAAATAACCGATATACTGACGAAAGTTACTTTTGAGAAGCCAAAAATTTTTCTTCTCTGAGCGTCGATTCAAAGGCGTGAACTGTAAGTTAACTCGTTTATCTTCAGACGTAATATGCCACTTTTGCCCTTCATCACTTCGTGAAAACTGAAACTGCACAGGTTGCAAAAAGTGACGCTGACCATTAATCCACAATACATTTTCGCAATAGCCAGTTTCATTAACGCCAGCTGCCAAGTTCAACCCCAGACGCCTGTCATCCTCAAAGCAATTGATACTCGCCCAGCGCCAACTTGTTTCTCGCCGCATGTACCCAGCGGAAAAATCGTAACCAGCAGCCACCTCTGAAAGATCTTGCTCTTTTCCTAATATGAACAAGTTACCGTCTACTGCTAACGCATTGTGCTTCTGAGTATATGTCCAACCCGCATAACCTGTTGGCGTACACAACATTAATGGCAAACTCATGTTTTCTGGACGTAAATAGAGATCCGCATTGACTGACTCTGTCACAAAGTGGACGTGCCAAATACCATCCTTAATAGAAAACTGAACTCTTTTGTTAGCAAGATGGGCAAGACTGCACCAACTGGAAGGCTGAGTTTGATAACCTATATTAAAAGGTTTCAACCATTGTTGCTCAATCAACTTATTCTTTTTAATATCAAACAGGTAGCAAAAGCCGGATGCTAAATACCGTATATCAGCAATCGCTACTCCAATGACGTAATCAGGTGTGACCAAATTGACGAACTGAAACTGCTTATAATCGCGGTAACGGCGCCACTTAGACACTGGCTTATCCATCTCATCGAGGTAAGTAAATTTATCTAGCTGTAACGATGTTGGAATTCCATCAAGGTGGCCAAACGCTGGTAGACCATTCTGCTGAATAAACGAGTTCAGAACCTTAAGCTCATCCATATAGTTGTCTTTTCACAAGTTATCACACACACAAACTTTAACATGACGTTAACATAAACAATTTGCGTAACTGCACAACAACATCGACTAAAGTGATTTCTGCTTGTTATATGTGAAACTGATCACTCAACCACCCGCTTACTTAGCTCGCCCTACCTATCTCAACCAACACTGCCTGGGTTAGAAGCTGCACATTCTCATCCGCAGGAAAGACCACTACAACCATTGAATCTTGGTCAAAATCACTATTTAATGGAAATACATTCATATAAACTGATTGCTTATTCACATCAAGGAAGAAATCTATGTCATACATACACGATACTATTGTTGCGTTGCAACACAGTAGCCCTGCGCAAAAAGAATTTTACCAAGCGGTAGAAGAAGTATTAACTTCTCTCGCGCCGGTAATAGAAGGCAATAATAAATATAAGGAACAAGCGATTATCCAGAGGATCGTCGAGCCAGAACGTCAAATCATGTTTCGAGTTCCTTGGGTTGATGATGCTGGAAATGTGCAAGTAAACAAAGGTTATCGAGTTGAATTCAACTCTGCTTTGGGGCCGTACAAAGGAGGATTGAGATTCCATCACTCAGTCAATGCGAGCATCATAAAATTTCTCGGCTTTGAGCAAATCTTTAAAAACGCACTGACTGGCCTTCCTATCGGTGGCGGCAAAGGCGGTTCAAACTTCGATCCTAAAGGAAAATCCGACGGCGAGATCATGCGATTTTGCCAATCATTTATGAACGAGTTGTACCGTCATATCGGTCCTGCCACCGATGTTCCCGCAGGCGATATCGGCGTCGGGGCGCGCGAAATTGGCTATATGTTTGGTCAATACAAACGATTGACGGGGCGCTACGAAGGTGTGCTTACAGGCAAGAGTCTGCTTTGGGGGGGCTCACTCGCCAGAAAAGAAGCGACAGGATATGGCGCCGTCTATTTTGCAGAATGCATGCTCAACGACCGCAACGATTCATTGAAAGGGAAAACTTGCCTCGTTTCTGGTGCTGGCAACGTGGCTATCTACGCCATTGAAAAACTGTACCATATGGGAGCAACGCCGGTTACATGCAGCGACTCTCGAGGTACGATCTATCATGAGCACGGTATTGATCTTAAGCTCCTCAAACAACTGAAAGAAGTGAAAAGAGCAAGCTTAGAAGAATATTTAGAAACTTACCCTGAAGCAGAATACACACCAGAGGGCGACTATCCTAATGAAGGGCATGCTGTTTGGCGATATCAGGCTGATGCTGCCTTCCCTTGTGCGACTCAAAATGAATTAACGTCAGACGACGCACTGGCTCTTATCGAAAACGGATGTATTTTGATTAGTGAAGGGGCGAACATGCCAACCACCCGTGATGCTGCCAATATTATCGTGGACTCAGACATAGCTTATGGGCCTGCCAAAGCAGCCAATGCTGGCGGTGTTGCAACCAGTCAACTTGAAATGGCGCAAAACGCCAGCATGCAAAACTGGACGTTTGAACAAGTGGATAGTCAGTTGCAAACCATCATGAAAAATATTTTCATCAATGCAAACGAAACCAGTAAAGAGTTTGGCCAACCTGGAAATTTAGTTTTAGGCGCCAACATTGCAGGCTTTAGAAAAGTCGCTGATGCAATGATTGAGCAAGGTGTCGTCTAGATGAACGAGCCAGCAGGATGACTGCTGGCTTAATATAACTCTGTAATAGGCCGCGCTTTCGATAAAGAGCTTCACTTAATTCGCAATAAGCGTTGTCACTTCTGTTTTAACGGAGTTGGCGATAAAGCAATTCTCATGGGCCATGTGGTGCAGTTTTTCTAATTGAGATGGTGTCGGTTGTTTTTCACCTGAAAATGTTATCTTAGGGTTTAACGTTACCTTTGATACCCACTCTTTTCCGTTTTCGCCTTTTTCAAGCTCCCCTACCGCTTCATCGAAGTAACTGTCCACAACATAACGTCGCTTTGCTGCAATAGACAGGAAAACGAGCATATGACAACTAGAAAGTGCCGCGACAAACGCTTCTTCTGGATCAACGTTTTCTTCTACGGATAGTGGTAATGGCACTACGTGGGGAGATGGAGATGCTGGGACTTGCAACCCTCCATCAAATTGCCAAATGTGTGCCCGACTATACTTATTATCACTAAACTCTTCGCCAGCTTTACGATGCCATTTGATTAAAGCGGAATGCTTACTCATTCTAACTCCCTGATTTTCCGACGACGAATCAACACTATCCGTCCTTGCCACAGTAAACCACAACAAAATGAGTTAAGGAAAGCATCGCACTCACAGGGACTATAAAATCTGTTGAGGATCGGCATTGTTCTTCTGGATATCATCCAAAAGTCTATGAGACTGATGGATGTTGACCTGTAACCGATTGATCAGCATCTGCAACTGCTCAATCTCGGGACTTTGGTTGGCTTTAAGTTGAGTTTCCAGGGCCTCCGTTTGGCTCGCCAAAATAGGTAAACTTAGGTTCAGTGCCATCCCTTTCGTTTTGTGCAACGTCAGCTCTAATGAAGCAAAGTCTTCAGCCATAAAGTATTCAATAAGTTCATCAACCGAAGTCTCAAAATCGACAATAATGCTTTTTAGCAACTCGTCGAGCGCTTCTGGCTCATCTCGTAAAGAAGTAAACATGCCTGAATGGGAGAGTTCTTCCTCTGTTAACCTTAAGTTCTCGATTGGCTTACGTTGCAATTGAAGCACATTGCTGTCACTCGTTAGTGGCGGATTCTGTTTCGGTTCGAGTCTGGCGGCAAACTGTTTGAGAGCGTCTGAAAAGCTCTCATGCTGTAGCGGTTTCGTAAGCACATGGTCTGCTCCTGCTTCAATAAAGCTATCGTGAGCTTCACGAAATACGTCTGCCGTGTACGCAAAGAGTAATGTCTTGATACCTAACTCTTGTCGGATAACGCGTGTCGCCTCAACGCCATTCATCTCGGGCATATGGTTGTCCATCAAGATCAGGTCGTACTCGTTCTCTTTCGCCTTTTTAACCGCGATTAATCCATTTTCTGCAACTTCCACTTCATGCCCAAGCTTTTCGCAAAACCCTTTTGCCACAATGGCATTCACACGGTTATCATCAGCAAGTAGTATCTTTAAATGGTTTGATTTTGCGCGAGGTTTCGGTGCTTCTTGCTGCTTTTTCGGAGCAGATTCTACCCAAGGAATCGGCAACTCAACGATAAATTGACTTCCAACGCCTTCTATACTCTTCAGAGTAATATGGCCACCCATCAAATCGGTTAGTTTTTTGACGATGGCTAACCCAAGCCCTGTTCCGCCGAACCTTCGAGTCGTTGATGAGTCTGCTTGCTCAAACGAGTTAAAAATATGCTCGTGCTTGTCTGGCGCAATACCAATACCGGTGTCGCTCACGCGCATGACCAACAACTGATTCGATTCATCTAACTCGGTTCTAACCAGCACATGCCCTTCATTGGTAAACTTCACCGCGTTACCGGCGAGATTAAACAAGATCTGTCGTAAACGCGCACAATCCCCAGTAAATTCAGTATATTCAGAAACCTCGTTTTCCAAGATTAACTCGATATTTTTTTCATCAACAAGTGGCTTTATTGCGCTACACACTGGAGAAAGCACTTGATCGAGCTTAAACTTAGCTTGCTCAAATTCCAGTTTGTTTTCTTCAACTTTAGAAAAATCCAAAATATCGTTGAGGATAGTCATCAGATGCTGGCCAGAGTCAAGAATAACCCTAATGTGCTCTTTCGTCGTCGGCTCTTTGGTCTCTTCTGCAATCATTTGAGAAAGCCCTAGTACACCATTCATCGGCGTCCTTAGTTCGTGACTCATTGCAGCGAGAAAATTTGATTTCGCTTTTGCCGCTCGCTCGGCTTTGTTTCTCGCCTCTTCAATTTCAAGATTCAACTGTTTTAAGTTATGCATTCGGTGATGTGACTGATAAACAAACGCGCTAACTAGAAACATCACCGCAATAAATACAAACAACCACGTAAAACGCGCCTCACTTTGAGCAATATTGAGTAACCGATGCTCTGAGCTTTCGACAAACTCAATATAAGTGTGATCAAGCAGTTCATTCGTCAGCAATTCAATTCTTTTATCACTCGTTTGAAGCCGTTTAAGGAAGTTCGCTTCCTTTTCACTCTCAACTTCAGTTTGTGTTAGAAGCAACTGGTTGAGAAATTCAAAATAACGACTGCCACCCAATGATTGACCGCTCTCGATAGAAACCTCTTGCTGATATAAATTGAACAACATGAGTAATGCATACCGATTTTCTACCTGAACACCAATTAACATATCAAGCTTCAACGTTGTTTGAAGCACTCGCTCCTTAAACTGTTCAAGCGTATCCCTAACTTTTATACGATTGGGTGTCACGGGAAACCAAACTGATGCCTTTGATGATTCCAACAGTGCCTGTGCTGCGATTTCTATCTCTACTAAAGATGTTGTTAACTCATAGTTTTTTCTATCTTCAACGGCATATCGGTTCACGATAACATCACGCTCTTCAATCAACTCATGTCCGATGTTCATTAGCTCTGCATGAAATTCTTGAGCGTTTTTTGAGTTCATATACGACATATACGCCAGTGTGCAGCACGTCAGTATCCCAATAAAAAAGCAAAAGTTGATCAGTTTGAATTTATTCATTTTCCAACACCTCTAAAATTATGGGTCTAGGTGCTGTCAACGACTGCAAGAATGCTTCAATGTCCGCGACATTCTCATCGTTCATCGTTATACCGAGCTGGGTTTTAGCCATGATTTGTATCGCGTCGGATAACTTATCGACTTGCCCATTATGAAAATAAGGACTCGTTAGCGCGACATTGCGTAAACTGGCTACTCTAAAATAGAATCGCTCTTCATCTTCTATCGTAACGAGTTGCCTGCCCGAGTCCTCTACTACTGGCTTATCCTTGAAATAGGCGAACCTTTGGATCATCGCTCCACCGATATTTTTGCCCTGATGACACTGCACACAACCTGAAGTCTGAAATGTTTTCCAACCTCTGATTTGCTGTTCACTCAGTACATGCGTGTAACCCAATAAGTAAGCATCGAATGGTGCGCCAGGCGTCTGCAGCCCTTCAACAAACTCCACAATAGCGGACTTGATATTATGAACGTTAATCGGCAATTCACCGTCACGATTAAATAGCGCTTGATAATGTTCACTCTCTTTTACATATTGCTCTATCGTTTGCCAGTTTGAGTCCATTTCCATTGGATTATGGATTGGACCATCTATCTGAGCCATCAAGGTGTTTTCCGTACCATCCCATAAAAAACGATAATTTAACGCTGCATTAAACACTGTTATAGAATTTCTAATTCCATCACCTTTCACCCCCGTAGAGACTGGTGTATTTTCAGCTCCATTGGTTTGCAGATTGTGGCATGTCGCGCAGCTGACATTACCATTTGACGATAATTGAGGATCGCGGAAGAGATGCCAGCCAATTCTCGCTAGCTTAATATCCACATTAGGATCACCCTGTATGGGCTGAACTAGGGAGATATCACCTAACATCTTCGCGTTTCTTGCGGTTGTTGTTTGGCTCAAAATGAGTGTTACAACAGCTAGTGCGATTGCGCTGAATTGCCTCATCAACTACATACCTTAAACTTGTCATTGATATGAATTTAGTTGCACTTTGGCGTTTTTTCCACCGACAGGAAGTTGAAAAAACGAGTTAAGTATTGCTTTGTTTAAGGCTTTGGTTGAAGAGGGAGTAATAAGGCGAATAGGAAGAAACCGATCGCCTTATGAGTAGCTAACGTATTGAAATCTGAGTTTAGTGTAGAAAAGCCAAAAACCGTTGAAACCAAGTCACCTCTCCATACGAGATCAGATCGAAAATAGTAAAGAATACGGCACAGATAACGGCCAACTTAATCAAACGCTGAACAATAAACATAAACGTCACAATTACCAATAATTTGCTTTAGTTTACTATCTCACACAGCGTTTATATATAAAAAAGTAGTCTCCTAATTAGCCTCGGCAACTTATTCATTAGAACCTATACTCAAGCATCTCTAAGTTATTTGGATATACTTGAATTAGGATTTCAAAAAGTCCCTGTGACCACACAAGGAGGACTGCGTGAAACGACTATGGATATGGTTCTTACCTTTACTCTTGATGGCCAGTCAAGCACTGGCGAATACCGTTTGGATTGTTCCTGTCAAAGGCGCTATAGGGCCTGCTACTAGCGACTATTTATCTCGTGAAATAGAAGAAGCTCAACTAAACGGTGTCAGTTTAGTGATCTTAGAGATGGACACACCAGGCGGCTTAGATAGCGCAATGCGAGATATTATTCACGCGATTACCACCTCCTCGACTCCCATTGCAACTTGGGTCGGCCCATCTGGTTCTAGAGCGGCTAGCGCAGGAACATACATCTTGCTCGCTAGTCACGTAGCCGCCATGGCTGAAGCGACAAACCTCGGAGCTGCAACGCCCGTCGCGTTAGGTGGTGCGCCTCAACCTCCTTCATCGGATGATGGCAAAGATCAAAACGCGGAAGAAACGTCAGAAGGAACCAACGAAGGTTCAGAGAAAGTTCCCGCGAAAACCGCAATGGCGAAAAAGGTGATTAATGATGCTAGAGCCTATATTAAAGGCTTAGCAAAGCTTCATGGCCGAAATGCAGAGTGGGCAGAGAAAGCAGTGAGCGAAGCAGCGAGTTTGGACGCCACAGAGGCATTGGAATTAAACGTTATTGATTATATAGCCAACTCACCAGAGGATTTAGTCAAAGCCATTAATGGACAAACTGTTAAAGTTAACAATCGTGATGTGACATTGTCACTGGAAAATCCCGTATGGATTGAAAGAACACCCGATTGGCGAGCAGAAATGCTAGCCGTTATCACCAATCCAAACGTTGCCTACATTCTAATGCTCATCGGCATCTACGGTTTACTTCTTGAATTTTACAACCCAGGAATTGGCTTACCCGGTGTGCTAGGTGGGATTTGTCTGCTTCTGGCCATGTACGCACTACAAATGATGCCCGTCAACTACGCAGGTCTTGGTCTGCTGTTACTCGGTATTGCACTAATGATAGCGGAAGCATTCAGTCCGAGCTTTGGTATTTTGGGCTTAGGCGGCGTTGTCGCCTTTGTACTCGGTTCGATATTTCTCATGGACAGTGAGTTACCAGGATTCCAGATCGCCCTTCCTTTGATTTTTGGTATTGCCATATTTTCCGTGGCTCTAATCGTGCTGACCGTCGGCCTGCTGCTCAAAATTCGTCGCCGGCGTGTAACGACGGGTTTAGAGACTTACCCTGGGAAGGTCGCCGTGGTAAGCGATGACTTTATCGATGGCGAAGGACGCGTTCAACTCAACGGTGCGTTATGGCGAGCTAAAGCCAAAGACCATCAACAATTCAAACAAGGTGATCACGTCACCATTGTTAATGTTAAAGGGCTGACCTTAACTGTGATGCCTGATGACCGCCAAAATAAATAGGAGGCGCTTTATGATGCTCTATACCGTTGCGGTGATCGTGGTGCTGCTGTTCGCACTAGCGACCCAAATGTTCAAGGTTTTGAGAGAATACGAACGTGGGGTTGTGTTCTTTCTTGGTCGATTTCAAGAAGTCAAAGGACCTGGTTTGATCATCCTTATCCCATTTATTCAGCAAATGGTGAGGGTTGATTTACGTACTGTCGTTTTGGATGTGCCGACACAAGATTTAATTACCAAAGATAACGTTTCTGTGCGCGTCAACGCGGTCGTTTATTTTCGCGTAGTCGATCCTCAAATGGCGATTAACAATATTGAAAGCTACAGCGATGCCACCAGCCAGTTAGCACAAACCACGCTGCGCTCGGTATTGGGTCAGCATGAACTCGATGAATTGCTATCAGAGCGAGAACGCCTCAATAAGGATTTACAATCCATTCTCGATCAACAGACTGATGACTGGGGAATCAAGATTGCTACGGTTGAAGTCAAACATGTTGATTTAAATGACAGCATGGTCAGAGCCCTAGCCCGTCAGGCAGAAGCAGAACGTAACCGTAGGGCGAAGATCATTCACGCTACTGGTGAGTTAGAGGCTTCAAATAAATTAAAAGAAGCAGCGCAAATGCTCAACGAAGCACCGAATGCACTGCAATTACGTTACATGCAGACACTCACTGAAATCACTACAGACAAAACATCCACTATTATTTTTCCAATGCCGATCAATCTTGTCGAAGCTGTCAGTGATATCGCCGAAGCGGTGAAAAAGAATAAAGAGACACAAGATAAGTAAGATTCTGCCCCTAGGAAGTAACGACCACTCACGTTACTTCCTTATTTGGTACTCGCTTTAAGGATGTGCCCATCTTCTTTATCACATTCTTGTTTCATTACTTCTAAGCCCGTTTTAAAGCATGTTCGCCAAGCGGTTTCAACATCGGCATCGTACCCGGAATCACACTGTCGAACCGTTTCTAACAAACTCTCAAGCCAAACATCAAAATCCTGCGGCTCTATACCAATATCTGCACTTGCATGCTTTTTCCCATACTTTTCCACCATTTTGTGCGCTTCGGTCGAGGTATCTGCCATCATAAAAAATACGATAGACCCTCTAAGCATTCTCACTTGTTGGTGCATGTCTATACCGTCAAACTTCTGTCTAAAGTTGGCACTTTTCGACCATAAATTTTTGTAGAACAAGTCGAAAAACTCCTGATCTGAAGTACAACGTTCATAGCTATCATTAAAAACTTCAATCACGTTCATGTTGCTTTCCCCTACGCCTCAATATGAGTTTAATTTAATATCAAATAAAAGCTTCCAAATAAGGACTTTTAAGTTTCAAATCGATCAACTCACATCGATTTTCAACAAAAAGTAAAAAGTGATTTAAATAAACACCCTCTTATCAATGAAAAAATATCCATTATCATGAACCCATATTCGAGGTACGCATGGTTGTCGATGCTAGTGCATCCTCATCTGTCATCACATAAAGAGGATATAAACGTGTCCCATCAAATCATTACCGATCTAAATAACCGTTACACTGCAAAAAAATATGATGAAACCAAGCGCGTTTCTCAAGAAGACATGGCGATAATCAAAGAAGCACTGCGTTTGTCGGCGTCTTCTATCAACTCACAACCATGGAAATTCATCGTTATTGAAAGTGATGAAGCGAAGCAACGTTTCCACAATACGTTTGCAAATATGCATCAGTTTAACCAACCACACGCGAAAGCCGCATCACATACGATTCTGTTTGCTTACGATCCTAAATTTACTAAAGAGAAATTTGCGAAGCGTGTGGATGCAGAAGTAACATCTGGCCACTTGCCAGCGGAGATGTACAACAACTTTATGGGTGCTTACGCTTTTGCCGATGCAAATACGGACGAAAATGGCTTCAACGGAAGCTGGACAAAAGCACAAGTCTATTTGGCACTAGGTAACCTACTACACACATTGGCACGACTAGGCATTGACTCAACACCGATGGAAGGTGTCGATCCTGCTCTGATTGGAGAAGAGTTTAAAGAAGAGCTCGAGGGCCATATCTGTGAAGTTGCGCTAGCGATTGGCTACCATAAAGATGGGGAAGATTATAATCATGGTCTTCCAAAAGCGCGCCTTGCAATGGATGACGTAATTACGACTCTATAGTCGACCATTGTCTTAGCTTAGCGACTTAAATCATTGTTTAAACTAAAAAGAGCCGCACATTAATGCGGCTCTTTTTTACTTGGTTCTGCGTCAACTTTACGCAACTTGCTCTGACTTAAAATTACCAAGCAATGCATCGTAAAGCTCATTGTCGCTCAACACACCAACCAGTTTATTATCTTCAACCATAAGCAGAGGTTGATTGCTACGCTGTTTAAGTTCAATCGCTTCTCGCATACTGATTTCTGGGCTAACCTGAACCAGAGAGTTTTCATTAACTTCGTCAAGGTTCGAAGAGCCGCTCTTCCATTGAATCAACGATTTATCTTTATCCGCTAAACTTAACCCCTTGCTCTCTTGTATCACCCAAATATCTTTGTCAGGGCAAATCAGAACACGCGTATCTTCGCGAACCAAATCGTCACGCATTAAGGAACGTCCCTTCAGCACATTTAATGGATTAGTGTGAGCAACAAAGTCCGCCACATAATCGTTTTCTGGAGCAAGAATGATCTGTTCTGGCTTGCCATGTTGAATCAGCTTTCCTGATTCCATAATGGCGATGTTGTTGCCGATTTTAAGCGCCTCATCCAAGTCGTGACTCACAAAAAGAATGGTTTTGTTTAGCTTTTCTTGCAGCAGAATCAATTCATCTTGAAGCTGAGCACGAATCAATGGGTCAAGCGCTGAAAACGGCTCATCCATTAACAAGATATCTGTGTCCATCGCGAACGCTCGCGCTAGGCCAACACGCTGCTGCATACCACCAGAGAGCTCGTGCGGGAATTTCGTTTCCCACTCAGATAAACCGACCATTTCGAGCTGTTCACGCGCTTTTTTACGGCGCTCAGCTTTACCAATGCCTTGCATCTCTAGACCAAACGCTACATTGTCTAACACCGTTAACCATGGCATCAATGCAAACTTCTGAAACACCATGGACACGCGGTGCGTACGAAGGTGGCGCAGCTTCTGTTCGTCACAGTTAGAGAGCTCAACCATATCGTCGCCATCTTTGATTTTCAGAGAGCCACGAGAAATATCGTTCAATCCGTTAACCGTTCGCAGCAAACTTGATTTACCCGAGCCCGAAAGCCCCATCAAGACACAGATCTCACCCTGTTTCACGTTCAGCGAAACATTATCAACCCCAACCACTTGGCCAGTTTCATCAATGATTTCTTGTCGAGACTTCCCTTGATCTAGTAGTGCTAGCGCCTGTGCTTGTTGCTGACCAAAAACGACATCAAGATTTTTAATAGTAATAGCGTCCATGATTATGCCTCCTTCTGGTTTGGTGCTTTACACAAGCGATCAAGAATGATGGCAACGAGTACAATCGCTAAACCCGCTTCAAAACCTTGTGAAATGTTTACCGTATTCAGTGCACGTACGACTGGCTTACCAAGCCCATCAGCACCAACAAGCGCCGCAATGACAACCATAGACAAAGACAACATAATACATTGCGTAACGCCAGCCATAATACTTGGCAATGCCGCAGGTAACTCCACCTTAAACAGTAGCTTCATGCGGCTGGCACCAAATGCTTTACCCGCTTCAAGTAGCTCCTCCGGCACTTTAATAATGCCGAGGTACGTCAATCGAATTGGCGCAGCGATAGCGAAAATGATGGTCGAGATTAGACCAGGGACAATACCTAAGCCAAACAGAACCAAGGTTGGAATTAGGTAAACGAATGTCGGTACGGTCTGCATCAAATCGAGTATTGGCCGCAACAAGGTGTATAACCAAGGACGGTGCGCCGCCATAATGCCCAACGGCACGCCAATTAATACGGAAATCGTTGTCGCTGCAAACACAAGGACAAAGGTTTCCAGCATTTCTTGCCAGTAACCAAGGTTGAGAATTGCAAGTAAGGCCAACACGATAAATACGACAAGAGGAATGCTGCGATGTAAGAACCAAGCAATTGCCGCCGTCATAATGATTGGCGCTGCAGGTGGCATCCATTTAAAAATGTCCACCACGAAAAGAATGATCGTTTCAAGTGTAATAGAGATTGCATCGAAAAAACCCGATGCATTGATGGTTAACCAATCGACGCCAGTTTCCATCCATTGGCCCAACGGTAGTTTGTTGTCCGTAATAAAATTCAAAATAAAACCTTTGTGTTAATGAAGCGGGCAAAACTCTGCCCACTTTCTTTTAAAAAAACGAGCTCAAATACTGCTTATTAAGCGTTTGTTTTTAAGTAGTTTGTAATAGCTGTTAGCGCATCTTGGCCATCTACCGTTTTCACGCCCTCTAGCCACGCTTCAATTTGCTCTTGGTTTGCATTCAACCATGCTTGCGCTGCTTTTGATGGCTTCTGTTTCTGGTTAAGAATCGCTTCCATCAGTTCATTTTCCATTTCTAGGTTAAACTCTAGATTTTTCACTAGCTGACCTACATTTGGACACTCAGCGAGGTAATTTTTACGTACGTTTGTGTAGACGTTCGCGCCGCCGTAGTTAGGACCGAAGAAGTCATCACCACCCGCTAGATATTCCATTTCAACGTTACTATTCATTGGGTGCGGCGCCCAACCTAGGTACACAATCCATTGATTGCGGCGTGCGGCACGTGATACTTGAGACACCATGCCAGCTTCACTGGACTCAACTAGGCTGAAATCTTTTAGGCCGAATGCGTTGCTATCAATCATTGACTGAATTAAGCGGTTGCCATCGTTTCCTGGTTCAATGCCGTAAATGCGGTCTTTAAATTTGTCGGCATGTTTTACTAGGTCAGCGAAGTTGGTCACGCCTGCGTCATAAACGTATTTTGGAACCGCTAGCGTGTATTTTGCGCCAACGAGGTTCGCGCGTACGGTTTCAACGGTACCTGCATCACGGTATTTCGCGATATCACCTTCCATCGTTGGCATCCAGTTACCTAAGAAAATGTCGATATCGCCATTAGCCATAGAGGAGTAAGTTACAGGCACAGACAGAAGATCAGTCTTCGTTTTGTACCCCAACCCTTTAAGTAACTCTGATGTAACGGCAGTGGTCGCAGTGATGTCAGTCCAACCTACATCTGCGAAACGAACCGTTTCACATTGGTTGGCGTAAGCGCCTGTTGCTAAAGTACTTAGTGCAATTGTTGAGAAGATTTTTGTCATCTTAGACATGTTGAATTCCTTGTAATGATTACTGATTTTTTCATTTTATGAGATCGAATCGAGATCTCTTTTTGGCGGATGCATTCGTTGCATCTCTTGCCAGTCCGGTGCAATCCAAACTGGTACGTTGTTCGACGTTTCTAGGGCGTTATCCAAAATCATATCCGCGGCGCGTTCTGCCACCATAATCGTTGGCGCATTTAAATTACCGTTCGGAATGGTTGGGAAAATAGAAGAGTCCACCACACGCAAGCCTTGAATACCGCGTACTTGGCATCGCTCATTTAAGACGGCTAATGGGTCATTATCTGCGCCCATTTTGCAGGTACAAGATGGATGGTAAGCACTCTCGACGTTTTGCTTCACCCATTCATCAATCTGTTCATCCGTTGTGATGTTCAGACCGGGTTGGATCTCGTCCCCACGAAACTCATCCATGGCTGGCTGATTGAGGATCTCGCGAGTAAGGCGAATACAATCACGCCAATCCTGCTTATCTTGTTCAGTGGAAATGTAGTTAAACTCAATCTTCGGCTTATCATTCGGATTCGCAGAGACAACTTCGACCGACCCGCGACTTTCTGGCTTGTTAGGTCCGACGTGCACTTGGAAACCATGACCATCAAAAGCAGCTTGCCCGTCATAGCGCATTGCCGCTGGCAAGAAGTGATATTGAATATTTGGCCACTTTAGTCCTTCACGAGAGCGGATAAACGCACACGATTCAAAGTGGTTAGTAGCACCAAGGCCTTTGCGAGTTAATATCCACTCAGTACCAATCAAGCCCTTGCTCACCAAACCTAATTTGCTGTTGAGCGTGATAGGTTGCTTACAGTGATATTGGAAGTACACTTCTAAGTGATCTTGCAGGTTTTTACCTACCCCCTCCAACGAGTGTTTCACCTCAATGCCCGCTTTTTCTAATACTGCCTTAGGGCCAATGCCTGAAAGCTGCAACAGCTGAACGGAGCCAACCGAACCCGCACTCGAAATCACTTCATTATTCGCAAAACATTGCTGAATTGAACCTGACTTTTCAAATTCAACGCCTACCGCTTTCTTGCCTTCTGCACCAGTTTCTTCTAATAAAACTCGATGAACCGTCACCCTCTTCATTAGGGTGAAGTTTTTGCGTTTTTTAGCACGGCTTAAGTATGCATTAGAGGTCGAAGCGCGTACGCCTTTGTCGACGGTCATATGCATTGGGCCAAAGCCCTCTTGTTGATAACCGTTGTAATCTTTTGTTTCTGGGTAACCCGCTTCTTTGCCTGCATCAATAAAAGCTTGGTACAGCGGGTTGAGCTTCATATCGTTGCCGTTACATGTGCCGACTGGACCGTGATCGCCCCGATATTCATCAGCACCACCAATCCAAGACTCTGCTTTACGGAAATAAGGCAAACACGACTGATAGTTCCAGCCTTTCGCGCCTTCCTCTTCCCACTGGTCAAAGTCACAAGCGTGTCCGCGAACGTAAACCATGCCGTTGATAGACGAGCTACCGCCCAGAACTTTTCCGCGAGGGCAATGAAGTTGGCGACCATCCAACCCTTGCTCTTCAACCGTCTCAAACTGCCACGCGTATTTTTCAGTGTTCATCGGGTAAGAAAGCGCTGTTGGCATTTGGATAAAAATACTTTTATCCGACCCACCCGCTTCGAGTAATAGGACCGAATTTTGACCACTTTCACTTAAGCGATCCGCTAACACACAGCCGGCCGAACCCGCACCGACGATGATGTAATCGTAGTGTTGTTGCATTTTTATTCTCCTAGGAGTTAATACTCATCACCGTAGATAAGTGAGCGAAATTAGCGTAGGAAAAATGCTTGAGAACAAGGCGGAAATTTTGATAAGTAGTTAACCTACAATCAAAATTGACAACGTAGTTATCGAGCATTTTAACAAGCTAAAGTGGTCAGTTATCTACTATGAGTAGTATCATTTGTAAGGGCTTTCGAAGTCGCTTAGCTGAACCAGAACACTCTTCGTTTGCGTGTAATGTTTAAGGGTTTCGACTCCGTTTTCACGGCCAACACCTGATTGCTTGTAGCCGCCAACTGGCATTTCCGCAGGTGAGTCACCCCATGTGTTAACCCAACAAATACCCGCTTGAATTTGGTGGATCACACGATGCGCACGAGATAGGTTTTGAGTAAATACACCTGCCGCTAAGCCATAATCGGTGCCATTTGCACGCGCAATCACTTCCGACTCATCGCGGAATTTCAGAACTGACATTACCGGGCCAAAGATTTCTTGTTGAACGTGGCTCATATCATCATCGCAATCAACAAATACGGTTGGAGCAACAAAGTTACCATTAGCTAGGCCATTGTCTGTTACTTTGTAGCCGCCAGTCAGTAACGTCGCGCCACTCGCTTTCGCGGCTTCAATCGCTCCTAGAACTTTCGATTCATGATCTTTAGAGATTAGCGCGCCAATCTGCGTGTTCTCATCAAGCGGATCGCCGACGACTAACAGCTCGGTTCGGGCTTTAAGTTGTGCGATAAAGTCGTCATAAATACCTTCATGGACAAATACGCGTGTACCGTGCGTACAAACTTCACCTTGGGTGTAGAAGTTCGCCACCATGGCCGCAGAAACGGCATCGTTTAACTTCGCATCATCAAAAATAATCAGTGGAGACTTACCACCAAGCTCCATCGTTACTTGTTTTAGTGTCTTAGCGCTGTCACTCATGACGACTTTACCGGTGCTTGACTCACCCGTGAATGACACTTTTGCGATATCAGGATGCGCCGTTAGCATCTGTCCTACTCGGTAATCTCCTTGCACGACATTAAATACGCCATCTGGCATGCCCGCTTCTGAATAAATTTCGGCGAGCTTAAGCGCCGTTAATGGTGTTTCTTCTGATGGCTTGAAGATCATTGCGTTGCCCGCAGCCAGTGCTGGCGCCGATTTCCACATCGCAATTTGAATTGGATAATTCCAAGCGCCAATACCCGCGCAAATGCCCAATGGCTCACGACGTGTATAGAAAAACTGATCGTCGCTGAGTGGCTGCTGTTCACCTTGTAGACTTGGAGCAAGGCCAGCATAGTACTCAAGAACATCGGCACCTGTTGTGACATCAACCGCGATAGCTTCTTGAATGGGCTTACCAGTATCTGCCACTTCCAATGCAGCCAGTTCGTCATTACGCTCACGTAAAATGGCAACGGCTTTGTGTAAAATACGGCTGCGCTCAATCGCAGTCATCGCCGACCATGCAGCAAAACCTTTCTTTGCCGATTCAATCGCTGCTTGAAGATCGTCTTGGTTCGCTTGTTTAATGTTGGCCAATGGCTCACCATTCGCCGGATTGTAAGTGGTGAAGTGTTCATCTGAACACCCGTCGTACATCGCACCATTGATATAGTGTGCTTTCATTTCCATTTTGAAGACCTGTAACTTTTATATTTTTTCAGAATAAAACGTAAGTTGTTTGTCGAGATAATCGTTGATGATGATTCTCGCTCTTTCTGCATCAATGCCTTGCGGGTTGAGCGTTCCGCGCAGCCAAATTCCATCAATAAGTGATGCAATACCATGAGCAACCAATTCAGCCTGCTCTGCATTTAATAATGCTTTGAGTTCTTTTCTTAGGTGGGACAATAGACGTCGTTCGTTGACACGCTGTAAACGCTTGAGCTGCTCGTCATGCATTGAGTACGACCAAAACGCCAGCCAAGTCTTAGCAACTTGGTTTTCTGCCTGATAGCCGACAAAGTTACCGTCAATGATGGCGTTAATTCTTTGGTGATGAGCATCACTTGGCAGCTCACGTAACTTCTGTGTGATAGTGGACGAAAGCTGACGCAATATTTCGCGCATCGTTTCCTCCAGCAATCCGTGCTTACCACCGAAATAGTGGTTGATAATCCCCGTTGATACACCGGCTTCTTTGCTGATTAACGAAATACTCGCCGCGTGTAAACCGACTCTATCAATCACCGACATTGTCGCTTTCACAAGCTGCGGTTTTCTGATTTCAGGCATCCCCACCTTTGGCATTTTGCGTCCCTGTTATTTTTAATTGAACGGTTAGTTAAATATAAAATGCCTGAAAATTAATTCGAACTCAAATTATTTTTAAAGAAAAATGTTAGTAAAAAAGGATGAAAAGTTGAGGGTGTACGAAAAATTGCTCAGCAAGAACTTGTCGGGATAACTAGATTTTAGTTTAAGAACAAATAAATAAGTAAAACAAAATCAAATACTTAACCATTTATCCATTTTTAAAACGATGATGAGCGAGTTGATTTTTGAACAACAAAAATCTGTGCCACAAAAAATTTATATCGACCACTAATCATTTCACCTGTACACGGTTTATTTGTACAAAGAATAGACACACTAGTTTGTTATAGTTTTGTAGACACAAGTGGCATTCGCACTTTGAAGGTGAAGAAGGCAAAAAGAGAGGTTATATTGAACGCCATGAATATGCGATTCGATATCCTTAAGCCATTTTTAAGTAATATCGCCAAGTGACTTTAAGATGTTAGATTCAGCGTTTTATATTCGAAGCAAGGATCTCAAAGTCACTTGGCTATCAAAGTAAATGGGAGGGATAAGTTCAGATTCATCGTGCGATGAGCCTGAACTTTTGATTTCTGTTACGCTAGCGAGCGACCTTTCACGCAGTTGCGTCCGTTCGCTTTCGCTTGATAAAGCAATTTATCGGCCTGATCGCAAAGTGATTTAAAACTCATCTCATTATCTTCAGTGGTAACGACTCCAAAACTACAGGTCACTCTCACTTCTTCTTTCTGTTCCGTAACAAAGCCATGTAGGGATAAAGCGCTACGTAAACGTTCTGCAGTAATAAGGGCGTTTTTATGGTCTGTATTGGGCATAACAACAACAAACTCTTCACCACCAAAGCGAGCAACAATGTCGTTCTCACGTACAGTTTCCTCCAACACTTTGGCAACGCCCGTTAGTACGGTATCTCCAAACACATGCCCATAGGTATCATTTACCTGCTTGAAATAATCCACATCGATTAACGCTAAAGTTACTGGCCCCGATTGTGGTTTATTTGGCACCATTTTCTGTTTATCGAGTTTGCTATCTACCCATTTATTTAAAGCTAGATAACCGTACTTAACTTGCTCGACTTGCTCAAAAACAAAGTGTTGTATCTTTTCTTGCTTAGATTGAGGTACCGGTTTCTCTTTTCGCTCACGCCTCACTTCTACTGGTTTAGTGAACCAGTCCTCTAAAAAACGGCGATTGAACAACCCTGTCAATGTGTCTGTCTTTGCGAGGCGACGCATTCTCAAACGCGAGCGATTGACGACGAGAAATACTACCGCCATCAAAAATAGAACACCGATGAGCGCAAGTAGCGCTTCACCCAATAAGTAAAAAGTACGACGGTTATTTTCTAGCTCCATACGCTGCAACACATTGTTCCAATTGAGATCTTCGTTTTCATATTCAAGTCGTTCCAACTCAAATAACGTCTGCTGGCGCTCAAGATTTTCAACTTCTCTTTGATTGCTAAATTGGATAAATTTATCGTGATAGTTACCGTAAGTTTCGAATGCTAGTTTAAAGTCATTGCTTCCCGCATAGGCCATAGCGGCGACTTTTAGTAGCTCCATTTGCTGTTGCTTGACGTATCGACTATCTATAATCTCCGGCAGCATTGGTGCGATCATCGCTAAAAGTATTTCAAATTGCTGCTGCTCTAACATATATTCGGCTTGTAACAACTTAAATGTTGCCAAATACGCGCTAGACGTTTCTCTGTACTGTAAATTCTCCGCCAGCTTCAAGTGGTTAACCATCTTCTTTTCTTGATTCGTCTCGCGATATAAAGCTGCAAGTTCAAGGTTAACTCGAAATCTAAAGCGTCCATCACCGATAATTTGAGCCAGCTTTAACGCTCGCTGATATGACGCTATCGCCTCTTCGTATTGGAACTGTGCTTTATGAAGTTTCGCTATCGTCAAAACGCTCAACAACTCATTGAACGACATACGCCTATCCCTAAAATAGCGATATGCTTGTTCCAAAAGCGCCTCAGATCGGTCGTAACCCTGAATTTTGACAAGTACGTCACCTAGCTCTAGTGCTGCACGTTCGACCAGCCCGTGAACACCTGAAGATTCAGCCGCATCCATGGACGACATAAGTGCAGCATAGGATTTTTTAAACTCACCTTGCTCATCGTAATAGCGTCCTTTTAGCAACAGGATTTCTGATTCAAGTTGCTTATCACCATTCTCACGCGATGTTTCCAACAAGCTATCCAACGCAGAAAGCGCGGTATCGATATCGCTCTTTCCAACCATAGTTCGCATCTGAATCAACTTAAACAGGAGATACTCATGGCTCTGTGGACGCACAAGCTCCAATCCTTTTTGAACGACACTCTGACTCTCTTCTACGCGCCCTAGCAGCTCTAAAACCGTGGCCTTGGCAAGCCAGTAACGCACCAACAGCGCTGTTG
The DNA here is from genome assembly GCF_033339995.1 of Vibrio sp. 1641. Lineage (NCBI taxonomy): Bacteria > Pseudomonadati > Pseudomonadota > Gammaproteobacteria > Vibrionales > Vibrionaceae > Vibrio > Vibrio sp. 1641. Next base: position 519,215 of record NZ_JAWOVP010000002.1, on the reverse strand, counting down.
GTTGGTTTTGTAGTAAAGACTCTTCTTCTAACGCTTCAATCAAAGCTAAAGAACTCTGAGGTAATGCGTAAATTTGATTTTCGATGCCTTCTAACGACTGTAAAAACTTACCTTCCTGTTCCACCTTTTCTGTGGAGGCCTGAACAGAAAAACACAGACACCCCAATAATAGCGGCATCGTCCTAAGCGAATGAAATAGTGACATTATTGCTCTTCCCTAATGGGTAGTTACTTCAGTGTAATTGAGAATTCTGATTATTTATTATTAAGACAACTGAAGGTTATTCAGTCAGCCTCATATTCCCATGTATTTTGCGCTGAATAATAAATCACCATCTTTAGATGCCGAAATAGTTTTCGGTTACAATATGACCAATAAGAATGTTTTTTACACACCAAGAATGACGATCTCGTTAGTGAGACAAAAGATCGTCTTAGTTGTGAGTTGATACATTTACATGACAAGCAATATAGAACTAACCATTCACATTAGAAATAGAATCAATTTTTATACCGTTCGATGAGATAGCAGTCGACCATGCATCCAATACATTTTTCAGATAGAAGCAATAAAAGAAAGGAGAAAATGGAAGGAAGCGGACAATCAAACTCGCTCCCCTTTTTTATGTTGCAGAGGGGGTTACATTCGCATTCCGCCATCGACTTCGAACACTCGTCCGGTCACGAATTCGTTGGTTAACACGTATTTTATGGTCGATGAAATTTCATCCGCCAAACCTAAACGTCCAACTGGAATCATTCCGATTAAACGTTCCATCGCTTCAGGTTTTATTTGGTCTGTCATGGCAGTTTTGATGACACCCGGAGCAATCGCCACTGAGCGAATTCCGAAACGCCCTAACTCTTTCGCCCACACCGTTGCCATGGTGGCTACCGCCGCTTTAGATGCTGAATAGTTGGTTTGACCAATATTCCCGGCACGCGCAACGCTGGATATGTTGATCAGAACCCCTTTGCTATCGGTGTTCAGCATTACCTTGCTCGCTTCACGGCCACACAGGAAAGTGCCTGTTACATTCACATCTAGAACAGACTGAAATTGTTCCAGCGACATCGTGTTAACCTGACCATCTTTGACTTTAATGAACATACCATCACGCATAATACCTGCGTTATTGATAACGCCATTGAGCTGCTTGAAATCTGCCTCAATTTGCTCAAAAGCAGTGCACACCTGCTGTTCGTCAGTCACGTTCGTCACATAAAAACGAGCGGTAACGCCGAGAGATTCACATTCCGCTTTCGTTTCAGCCAGTTGATCTGAATTGAGGTCGATAAGCGCAAGATGAACGCCATTTTCCGCCAGTGACAGTGCCATTTGTTTACCCAGCCCCTGCCCTGCCCCCGTGATCGCAATGACCTTATTTGCTAACTCCATAAGCGCTCCTTAGGCCTGATTTTGCTTTTGGTAGAACTCAAACAAGCTTGAAAAATCTTTTTGCCCGTTGCCCTGACCGTTGTGAAAATTAAACAGATTACGAGCCAAGCTGCCCATTGGCGTTGATGTTTGACTGGCAACCGCCGCTTCCATCGCAAGACCCAGATCTTTAGCCATTAACTGGCTCATAAAGCCGCCTTGATAACCATTGCTTGCAGGCGTATTTTCCATCACACCTGGACAAGGGTTATACAGCTCTAGCGCCCAGTTACGCCCTGAACTTTGCAACATGATGTCGGAAAGCACTTTGGGATCGAGTCCGTTTTCCATCCCTAAATTGAGTGCTTCACAGGTGCCGCTCATCAAAATGCCCAACATCATGTTATTGCAGATCTTCGCCACCTGACCAGCTCCAGCATCGCCTGCATGGAAGATGTTTTTACCCATGTGGCTAAGCACCGCTTTGGCTTGAACAAAGTTCTCTTGTGAGCCGCCAACAATGAAAGTTAACGTACCTGCTGCTGCGCCCGCAACGCCACCAGATACTGGTGCATCAACAAAACTGATACCAAGTTGCGATGCTTTTTCGCCAACCAAACGAGCAGTCGCCGGATCGATGGTGGAAGAATCAATCAGCAAGGTACCTGATTCGACGCTATCTAAGATGCCATCTTGACCAAGATAAACGCTTTGAACGTGTTGGCTCGCTGGCAGCATAGTGACAACCACGTCAACACCTTGTACTGCCTGCTGAACGGAATCGGCACTTGAAGCGCCCAATGCGGTCAACTCCTCAACTGCGTTTGGGTTCAAATCAAATACTTCGACGTTCAAGCCCGCTTTGAGTAGATTCTTAGCCATAGGCGCACCCATGTTACCAAGGCCAATAAATGCAATTTTGTCCATATCGTATTTCTTCCTTGTACTAAAGTGCCGCTATAGCTACCGACGATGCGGTCAGTGGGTATTCTGCTGAGTCAATTGGCGAGAAGAAGCGCTCCAAAACTTGTGGCGTTACGTCAGAAACCGTGCGATGTTGCCAAGTCGGTTGATTGGTTTTATCAATAATCAGCGCACGAACCCCTTCTCTAAAATCACCTTCTAAGCCACAACGTAGTGTTAGGTTAAATTCCATATCAAAACACGCTTTCAAAGAGAGGTTTTGATACTGCGTTAACTGCTGATAAGTGATACTGAGCGACAACGGACTGCCATAGTTCAGTGACTTCTGCGCATTGACGAACCACTTGTTATCAACGTTAGCACGGCTGATTGCATCAACAATTGACGCTAAGTCACCCGAACATAACTGCTCAATCAATTCCGCATAGGGCATCAACATCCCTTCGGTTGGCTCGTCCACGTGTACCGAACGCAGCGTAGTGGCGATTTTTTCGTTGATGTTCGCTTCACCTTTCCAACTTACCGATGCAAGCAGATCCAGCAGCACTTGCTTGTTTTCTGGCTGTGCAATCCATTGGCTTAACCCCAACGCTTTCATATCTGTTGCGTTAATTTGACAAGCAGTCAAACTTAAGAACAGTGCCAAATGTTTTGGCAACTGGTTTAGGAAGTACGTCGCACCTACATCTGGGTAAAGGCCAATTTTAATCTCTGGCATTGCAAAGCGTGTGGTCGTTTCTGCAACGCGATGGCTAGCACCCATAAATAATCCCACACCGCCGCCCATCAAATAACCATGTCCCCACGCGATGATCGGTTTTGGATAAGTATGAATAAGATGATCACAGCGATATTCGAGGTCAAAGAAGGTTTCCATCGCTGAAAACGCAGAATCAAAGTCTTGCTCTTTGTTTTCAAGTGCACGGTAGATCGCTTGAATATCGCCACCAGCACAAAACGCTTTTTCACCTTGAGCATGCAAGAATACCGCGACGACGCTGTCGTCCGTTTGCCATTCACTAAGCTGTTTGTACAACTTCTCAATCATCACGTAACTCAACGCGTTGAGAGCAGCTGGATTATCAAGCTCCAGCACACCAATAACAGAGCCATCAGCGCACGTAAGCTTTGAAACATTTACTGTACCTGTCATTTGGCCTCCGCTAGCTGTTTGTCCATTGTGGCTTGCGCTTTTGCAAAAACGCATTCACACCCTCAGTCTGATCTTGTGTATTGAACAGCTGTAAAAACAGTTCACGCTCTAAAACCAATCCAGCCGCGTGAGTTTGGCTGCGTCGACCTTGAATGAGCGTTTTGCACGCAGAAATGGATTTCGGTGATTGGCCCGCAACACGCTGTGCTAGCTCCATAGCCGCTTCGAGTGCTTGACCTTTCGCCACCACCTCTTCGACTAAACCAATTTTTTCCGCTCGCTCGGCCGTCACACGCTCGCCACACAGGATCATACGCTTCGCCCAACCTTCACCTACCAACGCGGTCAGGTTTTGCGTCCCTCCCGCACACGGCAACAAACCTACCGATGCTTCAGGAAGTGCCATTTGTACTTGTTCTTCTGCGATACGAATGTCACACGCCATCGCCACTTCCAGACCGCCGCCCATCGCATAGCCATTAATCGCTGCGATAGAAACCCCATCGAATGCAGAAAGCGCTTCAAACGCTTCACCAAATGCGAACGCCATGTCTGCTGCTTGTGATTTATCACCCGATGCAAAGTTATTAAGATCTGCTCCAGCAGAGAAGAATTTCTCGCCTTCGCCTGTTAATACCAACGCATAAATGGAGCGATCATTACTGAGTTCAATCGCCAACTCTTTTAGCTGATTCAAAGATTCAAGCGTCCAGGTGTTTGCTGGCGGGTTACTAATCGTGAGCTTGGCAATGTGCGCTTCACGCTCTAGTTTGATTTGTGCCGTCATAATCTTTCAGTCCTTTTTAATTTCTTTAGGTAAGGCTGTGTCTCGCTGACTAAAGCAGCTCAACGCCTTCCGTTAGTAATCGTCTTGCGACGATCAGACGCATGATTTCGTTGGTACCTTCAAGGATTTGGTGAACACGAACGTCTCGGAAATGGCGCTCGACTGGATATTCTTTGATGTAGCCATAGCCACCGTGAATTTGCAGCGCCTGATCGCAGACTTTAAAGCCCACATCAGTAGCAAAGCGTTTTGCCATGGCACAGTACGCACTTTTTTCTGCGTGCTGGGCATCGAGTTTAGCGGCAGCGAGTCGCACCATTTGACGCGCAGCGACCAGCTCAGTCGCCATATCAGCAAGCTTGAACTGCAACGCTTGAAATTGCGCCAGTGAACGGCCGAACTGTTTGCGTTCGTTCATGTATTGCTTGGCTTCGTTCAGTGCTTGTTGCGCAGTACCGACGGAACAAGTAGCGATATTGATTCGACCACCATCAAGGCCAAGCATGGCGAACTTAAAGCCCTCTCCCTCTTCACCCAACAGATAGTCAGCCGGAATGCGGACATTTTCGAAGGTAATCGTGCGAGTTGGCTGGCAGTTCCAACCCATTTTGGCTTCTTTTTTACCGTAGCTAATGCCTTCGCAATCAGCAGGAACAACGAATGCAGAAACGCCACCCGCTCCTTCACCACACGAACGCGCCATCACGACCAATACATCTGTATCACCCGCGCCAGAGATAAACACTTTTGCGCCATTGAGGACAAACTCATCGCCATCACGCACTGCGCTAGTCGTTAGAGAAGCGGCGTCAGAGCCGGCATTAGGTTCGGTTAAACAGTAGGAAGCGAGCTTTTCACCCGAAATTAGATCCGCGCTAAATTGCTGCGCCACTTCGGCTTTGGCAAAGCTGGTGATCATCCACGTCGCCATGTTGTGAATGGTCATAAACGCAGTAGTCGCGGTACAACCCATAGCCAACTGCTCGAAAATGATCGCCGCATCCAAACGAGACAATCCCAAACCACCATGCTCTGGCGGCGTATAGATGCTCAGAAAGCCAAGTTCACCTGCTTGACGCAGTACGTCTTTAGGGAAATGATGGTTTTCATCCCACTCGGCCGCATGAGGCGCTAACATTTGGTCTGCAAACTGCTTTGCTACTTCGGCAAACGCGAGTTGATCTTCGTTTAATTCAAAATCCATCTTGAAGTCCTAAGGTCTAATTCGTTGCATTTGTATCCGAGCCAAGCCCTCTAAAAGGATGAAGGGCTTGGCTAGAGGTGTCGCTAATCCAGTAATTAGCTAAGTTGAATAGTCATGTTTGGACCGCTTGGAATGTCATCTTCAAACCAACGCGCGGTGACAGTTTTCGTCTCGGTGTAGAAGCGAACCGCTTGTTTACCGTAAGCATGCAGGTCGCCGTAGAAGCTGCCTTTCCACCCAGTAAACGAAAAGAACGGCAATGGCACCGGAATCGGTACGTTGATTCCTACGTTACCTACTTCGATATTGTGTTGATACTTTCTCGCGGCAGCGCCGTTCGCCGTGAAAATAGACGTACCATTACCAAAGCGGTTTGCATTGATCAGTTCAATCGCTTCATCTAGGTCATGCACTTCCATAGTTAACAGTACAGGCCCGAAAATTTCTTCCTGATAAATCGACATGTCTGTGGTCACGTTAGTAAACAGTGTTGGCCCCACCCAGTTACCGTTCGGGAAGCCAGGTACTTGGCAGTCTGTCCCGTCCAGAACACAATTCGCGCCTGACGCTTTGCCTTCATTAATCAGATTCACCACTCGCTGCTTCGCTTGAGGGCTAATCAGTGGACCATAACCAGCGGTTTCATCATCCCACGCGCCAGGCTGAACCTGAGCTAACGCCTCTTTAAGCTCTGGAATCCATTCTTTGGTTTCGCCGACAAATACGGCAACCGAAATCGCCATACAGCGTTGGCCTGCAGCACCAACTGACGCGCCAACTAGGTTATTGATGACTTGCTGTTTGTTTGCATCCGGCATGATGACCATGTGGTTCTTAGCACCTGCAAATGACTGCACGCGTTTCAGGTTGTCTGTACCTGTTTTGTAGATGTACTCACCAACGGGCACAGAGCCAACAAAAGAGATCGCACGAACAACTGGATCAGTCAGAATGCGGTCGACTTGCTCTTTGGTCCCGTGAACAACTTGCAATACGCCTTTTGGTGCGCCAGCTTGTTCAAACAGCTCCGCCAGTTTCATTGCCGTTAGTGGCACTTGCTCTGACGGCTTCAAAATAAAGGTGTTGCCACAAGCGATCGCCATCGGGAACATCCACAATGGGATCATCGCAGGGAAGTTAAACGGTGTAATGCCAGCACAAACGCCGAGCGGTTGAATGTAAGAGTAACCATCAATATTGGTCGCGACGTTCTCAACCGTTTCGCCCATCATTGAGCTACAAATGTTTGCAGCTTGCTCTACCACTTCAATTCCGCGCCAAATGTCACCCTTTGCATCCGCGAGGGTTTTGCCTGTCTCACTTGAAAGCAGTATCGCCAACTCATCGTGTTGCTCTTTTAGCAGATGTTGGTAACGCAACATCAATCTAGCACGCTCCGGCGCTGCAACTTCTTTCCAGCGTTTGAACGTTTCTGTTGCGCTGGTAATCGCCGCATTCATTTCCGATTCCGTGGCACAAGGTACTTGTGCAATCACTTCGTTGGTTGCCGGGTTAGTTACATCTAGCCATTGTTTTGAATCGGAGATGGCAAATTCACCACCGATATACTGCTTTACTTGTTCTGTCATGATGACATCCTTGTATTTTTCAGCTTGTTACTGACTACTGTTATGTAAGTGAAACTTTGTTGAGAGTGATTTAGCAGATTTCAATCGCGATAGCGGTAGCTTCGCCGCCGCCAATACAAAGCGATGCAACGCCACGCTTACCACCAGTTTGTTTTAGCGCATGAATCAAAGTGACAAGGATTCGATTGCCACTTGCGCCTATTGGATGCCCCAGCGCACAAGCCCCTCCGCGAGGGTTCACTTTGCTCTCGTCCAGTTCGAGAGCTTTCACCGCGTATTGAGTCACGACAGCAAAAGCTTCATTGATTTCCCAAAGTTCCACGTCTGATTTGTCCCAGCCCGTTTTTTCCAGCAGCGATTCAATCGCGAAGACTGGTGCGATGGTGAACTCATCAGGCTGTCTTGCATGCGTGCTGTACGCGACAATTTTGGCTAGAGGCTGAAGGTTTTCCTGACGACCAAACTCACTATCGACTAAGATCATTGCCGACGCACCATCCGAAATGGAACTAGAGTTTGCTGCGGTTACGCCGCCATCTTTGGCAAACGCAGGGCGTAAGGTAGGAATTTTAGTGACGTCGAGTTTGCTCGGTTGCTCATCATCTACAACCAAGGTTTCGCCGCGCCGACTTTTTACGTTAACAGGCACGATCTCTTCTTTGAACAAACCTTGTTCGATTGCTTGCTGCGCACGAGTCACCGACTGCTGCGCCCAGGCATCCATACTTTCACGGCTAAACTGATACTTTTGCGCCGTCTGTTCTGCAAAGACACCCATCAGCTCGCCTTGGTAGGCATCCTGCAACCCGTCATAAAACATGTGATCAAGCACTTGCTCGTGACCTAAACGGAAACCATCACGCGCTTTCTTTAATAGATAAGGAGAAGACGACATGTTTTCCATGCCACCAGCGATGACAGCATGCGCATTGCCAGATTGAATAAGGTCATATGCCAGCATGACGGTTTTCATACCCGAACCACAAACTTTGTTCAGTGTCGTACAACCAATCGATTGTGGCATTTCAGCTTTAAGACTTGCTTGTCTTGCAGGCGCTTGCCCCACACCGGCGGTTAAAACGCATCCCATCAACACTTCGTCTATTTTGTGCACATCGAGTTGGCTTTCGGCTAGCGCCCCTTGAATGGCTTTCGCACCGAGTTCCGTGACATCTGTTGAAGCTAATGCACCTTGAAAAGAGCCGATAGGCGTTCGCTTAGCGGCAACAATCCATGTTTCATTTTTCATTCCATTAACCTTTTATTGACGTTTACGTCATAACTATACTAACATTTACGTTAACGTCAAGTTTGAGGTTATTATTTGTTCGAGTGATTCTTTGATTTCGAGTAAATGCGAGTGATATCAAGGCTCAAGAGTGGATGTTGTTTGTTTACTTTAACGTTAACGAATTGTATATTCATGTGAATGTTATACGAAAGTCGTAAGGTTAAGGAATGAACACATTTAAGATCAGCGAGCTCGCGAAAGAGTTCGACATTACTACTCGAAGCATTCGCTTCTACGAAGATTTAGGTCTCCTAACTCCAGAACGTAAAGGCAACACTCGAATCTACAATGGTCGCGATCGAATTCGACTAAAACTGATTTTGCGAGGTAAGCGATTGGGCTTTTCTCTTGCAGATATCAAAGAGTTATTTGAACTCTACGATACCGATCAAAGTACTGAGCAGTTGAACTATATGATTCGGTTGATCGAAGAGAAGAAGGCAGCATTGCAACAGCAAGCAAACGACATTCAAGCGGTAATGATGGAGTTAAATGCTGCGCAGTTGCGATGCCAAAACACACTGAGATCCATGAAAGGCGAAAAAGTCACCTAACACCTCAACTCTGGGATGTAGGTGACGTAAAGGCAAGGACACGCAATGAAATCTACCTACTCTTCCCTGAACTTTGTTTATGACGAAAATACCGATTTGCTTCGCGAGCAAATCAATAGTTTTGCTGCAAGAGAAATTGCGCCGCTAGCGCAATCTATCGACCAAACTAACGACTTTCCAAACCATCTTTGGTCCAAATTAGGTGACATGGGTCTTTTAGGTGTGACCACCAGCGAAGAGTTTGGTGGTGCAGGCATGGGCTATCTCGCCCACGTTATCGCTATGGAAGAAATAAGCCGAGCATCCGCTTCGGTTGCGTTAAGTTACGGCGCTCACTCCAACCTTTGCGTCAACCAAATCCACCGTAACGGCACACAAGCGCAAAAAGAGAAATACCTACCTAAGCTCATCTCCGGTGAACATATCGGCGCCCTTGCTATGAGTGAACCCGGCGCCGGCTCTGATGTGGTCTCTATGCAGCTTAAAGCCGAACGTAAAGGCGATATTTTCCTATTAAATGGCAACAAAATGTGGATCACCAACGGCCCTGATGCACACACCTATGTTGTCTACGCAAAAACCGACCCAAGCCAGCACTCCAAAGGCATCACGGCGTTTATTGTGGAACGCGGATTCCCTGGATTTACTCAAGCACAAAAACTCGACAAGTTGGGCATGCGCGGCTCGAATACGTGTGAGCTGGTCTTCCAAAACTGCGAGGTCCCTGCGGAGAATATTCTCGGCGAAGAAAACCAAGGCGTGAAAGTATTGATGAGCGGCCTCGACTACGAACGTGTGGTGCTTGCAGGCGGCCCACTTGGCATCATGCAGGCGTGTATGGATATCGTTGTGCCTTACATTCACGACCGTAAACAGTTCGGTAAATCCATCGGTGAATTCCAGCTAGTTCAAGCAAAAATCGCGGATATGTACACACAAATGAATGCCGCTAAAGCGTATGTTTACGCCGTCGCTGCCGCTTGTGATCGCGGTGAAACCACACGTAAAGATTCTGCTGGCGCGATCCTCTACAGCGCAGAGCTGGCAACCAAGATGGCACTGGATGCGATTCAACTACTTGGCGGTAACGGCTACATCAACGAGTTTGATACGGGCCGTTTGTTGCGAGATGCCAAGCTGTATGAAATCGGTGCGGGCACGTCAGAAATTCGCCGCATGCTTATTGGTCGCGAATTGTTTAACGAAAGCGCCTAATCATCATACCTAGGCGGTTCGAACTCGAAACAACTTCCTTATTCAATCTAAATCTTATTCAACCTAAATAAAGACGGGTGGTGACACCCGTCTACCGAATGGAGATCGGCTATTTATGGCTTGTTTGACGACCAATATTAATACCCATTCAGAGCAGTATCAGGAAAACTACCGCTCTATGGCTTCACTTGTAGATCAACTTTATACCGTGACTGCCCAAATAGAAGATGGTGGCGGTGAGAAAGCCCGCGAGCATCAGCAGAAGAAAGGCAAACTTCCGGTACGTGAGCGCATTCTTGCCCTACTCGACCCTGGTTCGTCCTTTCTAGAAATTGGTCAATTTGCTGGCTGGGATGTGTATCCAGATTACGTTCCATGTGCTGGAGTGGTTGCAGGTGTGGGTGTGATTGACGGCACTGAGTGCATGATCGTCGCGAACGACGTGACGGTAAAAGGCGGCAGTTACTACCCACTCACCGTGAAAAAGCACTTAAGAGCACAAGAAATTGCAGAAAAATGCCAACTGCCGTGTGTTTACTTAGTCGACTCTGGCGGTGCTAACCTCCCCCGCCAAGATGAAGTCTTCCCAGATAAAGACCATTTTGGCCGTATTTTCTACAACCAAGCCCGTATGTCGGCCAAAGGCATTCCACAAATTGCGGTGGTCATGGGGCTATGTACCGCTGGCGGCGCTTATGTCCCTGCCATGTGCGACGTATCCATCATAGTCAAAGAACAAGGCACGATTTTTTTGGCAGGTCCACCTCTTGTAAAAGCAGCGACAGGTGAAGAAGTCAGTGCGGAAGATCTTGGTGGCGCAGACGTTCATTGTCGCACCTCTGGTGTGGCGGACTATTACGCAGAAAATGATCACCACGCGTTAGAGTTGGCAAGACAAGCCGTTTCTCAAATTAACCACTTGAAACCCGTTCAACTCAAGCAAAAAGCACCACAGGAACCACATTTTCCTGCCCAAGAGCTGTACGGCATCGTCGGGACCGATCTCAAAAAGCCGTTTGATGTTAAAGAGGTCATTGCCCGAATTGTTGATGATTCCCAGTTCGATGAATTTAAAGCCTTGTTCGGCGAAACCTTGGTCTGTGGCTTTGCCCATATTCACGGTATGCCGATTGGCATTGTCGCTAACAACGGCATTCTATTTTCGGAATCAGCACAAAAAGGCGCGCATTTTATTGAGCTGTGCGCACAACGCAAAACTCCTCTGCTCTTCTTGCAGAACATCACGGGCTTTATGGTCGGTCAGAAGTACGAAGCCGAAGGCATCGCCAAACATGGTGCGAAAATGGTAACTGCTGTTGCGTGTGCAGACGTGCCGAAGTTTACCGTAGTGATTGGTGGCTCGTATGGCGCTGGGAACTACGGCATGTGTGGCCGCGCTTATGATCCAACCATGATGTGGATGTGGCCAAACGCGCGCATCTCCGTCATGGGTGGAGAGCAAGCGGCTGGCGTGATGGCGCAAGTGACCCGCGATATCAAAACTCGCAAAGGTGAAAGCTGGAGCGTAGAGGAAGAAGAAGCGTTCAAACGTCCAATTGCGGAGCAATATCAGACTCAAAGCCATGCATACTACGCCAGTGCACGCCTGTGGGACGACGGCATTATTGACCCTGCGAAAACCCGTGATGTTGTCGGCATTGCTCTGTCTGCTGCGCTTAATGCGCCAATACCAGACAGTAAATTTGGCATCTTCCGCATGTAGCCGGATGCAAGGCAAACCTTAACTCCTCGCGAATACCGATGTTTAAAAAGTAATGGTTAGCGAGCATTGAAATACAGACTGAAATGTCAGACAAAGGAAGTCACATGACCGGACTACTGCTTGAAAAAGACAGCAATGGCGTTGCTTGGTTGAGCCTCAATCGACCAGAGAAACACAACGCGTTTAATGATGAATTAATTGCTTCACTTATCGACACCTTGGAAAAACTTGAGAGAGACAACTCTCTACGTGCATTGGTACTAACGGCGCAAGGTAAACACTTTTCTGCGGGTGCGGATCTTGGCTGGATGCAGTCAATGGCCACCAAAACCGAGGGGGAAAATCTGCAAGATGCACAGCAGTTAGCGTTGCTCTTGCACAAACTGGATACCTTTAGCAAACCAACCATTGCTATGGTGCATGGCGCTGCATTTGGCGGCGCACTTGGGCTTATCTGCTGCTGCGATATCGCTATCGGTACACCTGAAAGCCGCTTCTGTTTGAGTGAAGTGAAACTCGGTTTGTTACCCGCGACAATCGGACCCTACGTCATTCGAGCGATTGGACAACGACAAAGCCGACGCTACTTTTTAACCGCGGAACTGATTGATGCCGAAACCGCACTATCGATGAGTATTCTTCATCAGATAGACTCTCAACCACGTGAAGCCGTCAATCGCACCATTGATCACCTGCTTAACAACGGTCCACAAGCCATGCAGGCAGCAAAAACGCTCTGCTTACGTTGTGACAATCAACCTATCGAGCATTCATTAATTGAATACACCAGCCAAGCTATTGCAACCGCCCGCGTGTCCGAAGAAGGACAAGAAGGACTGAGTGCATTTTTTGAAAAGCGCGCCGCCAATTGGAGGAATCATGTTTAAAAGAATACTGATCGCAAACCGCGGTGAAATTGCCTGCCGAATCATTAAAACCGCAAAAAGCATGGCTATAGAGACGGTTGCCGTCTATTCCGAAGCGGATCGCAGCAGCTTACATGTTAAACAAGCGGATTTCGCTGAATTCATTGGCCCCGCTCCTGCGAGTGAATCGTATCTCGATATCGATGCAATTATCGGCGCTGCGAAAAAATGGCAAGCCGATGCTATCCACCCTGGGTATGGTTTTCTTTCCGAGAACCCTAAACTGGCGAAAGCGTGCAGCGAAAATGGCATTGTTTTTATTGGCCCTCCCACCAGCGCAATTGAAGCAATGGGTTCGAAGTCGCAAGCCAAAGCCATCATGTCTGAGGCGAACGTGCCCTTGGTTCCCGGCTATCACGGCACAGACAACAGCGTAGAGCACTTATTAGCGGAAGCTGAAAAAATCGGTTACCCAGTGATGCTTAAAGCAACACAAGGTGGCGGCGGCAAAGGCATGCGAGTGGTCAACAGCGCAGCCGAAATGCCGCTGGCTATCGACGGAGCGCAGCGTGAAGCACTTTCAAGCTTTGGCGATAAGCAGCTTCTAATCGAAAAATGCATATTGCAGCCTCGCCACGTGGAAGTTCAGGTATTCGCAGACCAGCGTGGCAACTGTGTCTATCTTTCTGATCGCGATTGTTCCATTCAGCGTCGTCACCAAAAAGTAGTCGAAGAAGCACCAGCTCCCGGTCTTAGTGATGAACTGCGTAAACAAATGGGTGAAGCTGCGGTTCAGGCCGCTCAAGCGATCGACTATGTTGGCGCTGGCACGGTGGAGTTCTTACTCGATAGCCGAGGTCAATTCTACTTCATGGAGATGAATACCCGTCTGCAAGTTGAACACCCTGTCACTGAATTGATCACCGGCGTTGATTTGGTGGAGTGGCAATTCAAAGTCGCAGCTGGCGAGCATTTACCTATTTCGCAATCGGAAATCACCCACAACGGTCATTCAATTGAGCTGCGAATTTACGCAGAAGATACAGACAATGACTTTATGCCGTCGACTGGCCGCATTGATTACTTAAAAGAACCCGTATCAGACAGTAGTGTGCGCCTAGCGTGCGTGCGCGTTGATAGTGGTGTTACCCAAGGCGATAGCATCAGCGAATATTACGATCCAATGATCAGCAAACTGATCGTCTGGGGGCAAACTCGTGATATCGCTCTAAAGCAGATTAAGCAGGCGTTAACTCAATATCACGTACGTGGCGTAACGACAAACATTGGTTATCTGCACAGTATTATTTCGCAGCCAGCCTTTGCCGAGATTGAGCTCGATACAGGTTTCCTCGTAAGACATCAACAAGGCATAAATGAGCAGCAAGACGTCTCGGATTCAATCTGGCTTGCATTGGCGGCGGTTGCTCGTTGGAATGATCTCATTTCAAAATCAGACAGCTCAACGTTACCCGCGCCAACCAAACGAGGTTTTAGACTGTCAGTTGACAACGTTTACCGATTTAACTTCACGGATGCCAATGCCAACCATCAGGCACGTTTGCAACAATCATCGCAAGATACAGGATCTCACTTCACTGTCCGATGCGGCGAGGATCTGCATCAGGTCATCCTGCTTGAAAGTGACAACCAGTTTATCGTCGATATTGATAATGTGCGTTACACCTTTAATGCACTTAGCGATGAACAAAGAACAACACTATTTTATCTTGGTCAGCAGCGCACGTTCGCTCATCAACCTAACTTTGACTCTGCAAAAGATGTAGATGATGAACTAAGTCCAACCGCACCACTCAACGGCATAATTTCAGCAGTTATGGTGGCTAAAGGTGACGAAGTGGCGGCGGGCGATCCGCTTTTGGTACTCGAAGCAATGAAAATGGAATACACCATCACGGCTCCGGTAGCAGCAAAAGTCGACGAATTGTTTTATCAGCACGGGGACCAAGTACAGCACGGTTCCATCCTGCTGAATTTGGCTTTGATATCGGATAACGTCAGTGAAGATAAGGAGCGCGAATATGCTACCAGCGAAGGTTAATATCGTCGAAGTCGGCGCTCGTGATGGTCTGCAAAATGAAACGTCAGTGACGCTGGTTGATAAAATCCGTTTGATTAACCAACTAAGCAGCAGTGGCTTAAAGCATATTGAGGCGGGATCTTTCGTCTCTCCAAGGTGGGTGCCTCAAATGGCCGATTCCGATCAGGTGTTCGCTGGTATCTCAAAAAAGCCTGAAGTGGTTTATAGCGCGCTCACACCAAATCTCGCAGGGTTAGAACGTGCGTTGGAAAGCGGTGTAAAGCGAATTGCGGTGTTTGGCTCCGCTTCAGAAACGTTCAGCCAGAAGAACATCAACTGCAGCATTACCGAAAGTCTCGCTCGATTTGAGCCCGTTATCGAATTGGCGAACCAGCATAACATTCCTGTACGCGGGTACTTGTCTTGTACCATGGTGTGTCCATATGAGGGAGTAATCAAGCCAGAGCAAACTACCAAGGTCGCCAATACGTTGTTTGATATGGGATGTTATGAGATTTCGCTCGGTGATACTGTCGGTAAAGCAACGCCTAATCGCGTTATCGCCATGCTGGATTCGTTGTTAACGCTACTGCCAAAAGACGCGCTCGCAGTACATTTTCATGACACTTATGGACAAGCATTAGCCAATATCTACCAAGCCTTGTTAATGGGCATCAACACCATTGATAGCGCAGTAGCGGGGCTCGGCGGCTGCCCTTACGCGAAAGGAGCCAGTGGCAATGTTGCAACGGAAGATGTACTTTATCTGTGTGAGCAACTTGGGATTGAAACAGGCGTTGACCTTGGCGTCATCAATGAAGCGGGTTGGCAAATTTGCCGTGCGTTAGGAAAGTCTCCTGCTTCTAGGGTCGCATTAGCTCTGGGCGATCCGTATAGCTTGTAAATCATCAACAACCAATCAGGTAATGTATTTAAACGGGCATGCAGACGTACGTGCCCGTTTTTTATTGTTACTCATAAAAACCTTAACGCTCAACGGTCTTCATCACATTAATTAGTGCCTGATTTCAGCTACAATTTAGTTTCAAAGCGAACATATAAAACAGGATCAGGTAAATGCTCATAACATTTCGTTGTCGAAGCCACTCAAACGTCACAATGTTTGGTGATATTGCATTAGATATGCTCAAAATGATGGGTCACAGCGGCACGGTGCCGGGATCAATTTCCGCTCAAGATGTTCCTGACGCGTTATCAAGATTAACTTCTGCTCTATCTGCGAAAAATGCAGCTGAAGAAAACCTCCCTACTGATGTAGACGAAGAGGAAGAACAAGCAGAGCCCGCGGTAAGCCTAGGACGCAGAGCGTTTCCACTGATTGAGTTGCTAAAATCAGCAATCAAAGAAGAATGCGAAGTCATGTGGGACAACCAATAACGCCTTCAAACTGGTTTCTAGCGAGGTGAATCCGTGTTGTGACCGCCTCGCTATGGTTACTCGACACCAAGATAAGAACACCAATACCGCTTATCGCCCTATCCGTTTCTCTCCCTAGACAACTTAATTTGCCCATCAATGTGCACATCTCGTTGTGGAAACGCGATTTCAATGCCGTGCTTTTCGAAAGCTTCGTAGATTTCAAAACGCATGGCACTTGCGACCGAGCGAATACCGCCCTCAACCGTTGAGTTAATCCAAAAATAAGATTCGAAGATCAAAGCATTGTCACCAAAGTCTTGAAAAAACACATCTGGCGCTGGCGAACTCAGAACTTGCGCTTGCTGCGAAGTCACTTCCGCCATTAAGGCAGCAACCTGTTTGACATCGCTCCCATACGCGACGCCGACGACGACCGAGCCACGAACTAATCTGTCGCATAACGTCCAGTTGATCACCACGTTCTCAATCAACTGACTGTTGGGTATGAGCATATGAACACCATCGGTTCGTCTGATTCTCGTTGAACGTGTATTTATTTGCTCGACAGTGCCTTTGGCGCCCTCAACCTCTAAAAAGTCCCCAATTCGAATTGGCTTTTCACCAATCAAAATCCAGCCACTTATGAAGTTGTTAATGATGTTTTGCGCACCAAAACCGAAGCCGATAGCGATGGCACCAGACAGAAAGGCAAACGCGGTAATTGGCACATTGATCATCGAAAGTGTGGTCATAAAAATAATGGCGAGAGCGATGACAAATAATATCCGTTTAACCAAATGAATAACGTTTGGATCTTTCCCCGATGAGGACATTCTTGACGTAACGGTTTTGATTAAAATTTTGGACAACCATAAAGCGACAATCACCCATGTCGGCACCATCAATATCGCCCACAACGTGATAGGTTGTTCGTTAAAGGTAAACAGTGTTGTTTCTAAAAATGAAATGACCCGTTCGAACATAAAGTGCTCACTCTTGATTCATCGTTGCCAGCAAGCCAGAGCGCATAAGTCATAAATTTTTGGATCAATCGATAGCGCAGCGGCTCAATTAAGTTCTTCTTATTAACTATATTGTAATCTACGTAAAACGCTTCGAGTGGTTTCCCACTTTGGCTTCAACCGATTAAGCCATTTAGGGGGACGTCTTTGTGAACTAAACGAGCCAATCAACCAACTGGATACGCAAGGCAAATCAGTGATAACTTTCTGATTTTTAAGCATCAAATTTTCACTTCGAATCACTCTCACCTATTATGCACCTTATTGCAAATAACATTGATGGAATGATTGTTATGTCAGAACTGACTCGGATGCGCTCTGGAGAAACCTATAATTGTCTGGATGAAGAACTAAAGCTAATGCGCGCCAAAACCGCGCAGCTTGTCTTCCAGTTTAACCACGAGCCAAACCCAGATATCCGTAGACAACTATTGGCGGAAATGGGCGTCCAATTAGAAAACAGCGCCTGTATAGAGCCACCGCTTCAACTTACCTACGGTTGCCACTTGTCCATCGGGGAAAACACCTACATCAACTGGGACGCCGTTATTCTGGACAATGGGCAGGTTGAGATTGGCGCGAACGTCATGATTGGGCCTAGAGTGCAAATTTACACAGCCGCTCATTCACTCGATACACAAAGACGCTTAGCCGGAGATGAGATCGCCAAACCGGTAAAAATTGGCAATAACGTTTGGATTGGTGGGGGCGCAATCATACTGCCAGGCGCGACCATTGGCGATGAGGCCGTCGTCGGCGCTGGCTCTGTCATAACCAAAGACGTTGCGCCGGGCGATCGAGTTGGTGGAAATCCGGCGCGCTCCATTAAACTAAAAAACTGAAGAAAGTCGCTATTTTGCCAAATGATCGCGAATAATGTTGGCAAGCAGATTGAGAGCATGGACGTATTTGTCATTAAGCTCAAAAGAAGCGTTAAGACGAATACAGTGATCGTATTGTTCTGTCAGGCTGAACATCTTTCCCGGTGCGATGCTGATATTATCTTTTAGCGCTTCTCGATATATCGGCAAGGCATCAATATGCTTGGGAAGCTCTAACCAAATAAAGTACCCGCCGCTTTGGCTTAACACTTTGACTTCTTCAGGTAACAGCTCATTAAGCAGATTCGTCATCTTACTTTTACGTTCAAACAGCTTTTTCCGTAACTGCTTCAAATGCGATTCATAATTGCGGCTTGTTAAATAGTGCACCAATGTCATTTGCACTGGTGCACTCGTCGCTAATGTACTCATTAACTGTAACTTTTGTACCTCTAGCGCCCGCTTTCCCGCCGCAACCCAACCAATACGTAGCCCTGCGATTAGTGATTTTGAAAACGAGGAGCACAACATGGTATTGCCCGTGTCATCAAACATTCTTAGTGGGTAAACCGAGTCATTCTCGGCATGCAGTTCGCTGTACACATCATCTTCAATCACTGGCACGTTATATCGCTGTGTCAGCTCAGTCAGCTTTTGTTTTTTCTCGTTGGAGAGCGTAAAACCCAGAGGATTCTGGAAGTTCGACATCAGCCAGCACGCTTTCACATCATGCGTTTGCAGCGCTCGTTCCAATGAGTCTAGGTCAATGCCCGTGACTGGGTCTGTTCTTACTGAGAGCGCTTTCAAGCCTAACCGCTCTAAGGATTGCAATGCACCATAAAATGCAGGCGACTCCACAACCACCCAATCTCCCGGTCTTGTGCAGGCTTGCAAACTGAGCGTTAACGCCTCCAGCGCGCCTGCCGTAATGACAATTTCATCGGGTGAAATTTCAATGCCTTTCGCAGCATAACGCTTCGCGATGATGGTGCGTAATTGTTCGTTTCCCGGCGGTAAGTTATCAAAGGTGGTGGAAATCGGCATATTGCGAGCGGCTGCGCTCATCGCCCGATTCACGTGATAGCGTGGATACAAACTTGGGTCTGGATAGGCAAAGCCAAAATTGATCATGGATGGATTTTTGCTCGCCTGCAGAACATCAAAGATAAACTCATTGATGTCTACCTGCTCTGTCCACGAAACTGCTGCTGGCGCTTGGGGTTCATTTGAGCTCTTAATATTGGGCGCGACTCGATAACCAGATCGCGGCTGTGACGTGACCCAGCCTTGAGATTCCAGAATTTGATACGCGTGCAACACCGTCATCAAGCTCAAACCCGAGTGTTCAGATTGGCGACGCAGCGAAGGCAGCTTGTCACCCGGATGCCATATCCCCGATTTTATCTGCCTTTTAAGCTGTTCCACTAACTCTTGATACTTCACCAAACGCAAATCCCCTTCCATAAAGCCGAATTCAAAATAATAACACTTCAATATTTAATCTGTTATAGGTTTATAGTCACTGTCTGTACCTACTTCCCTCATTCCGCTCCTTTTAAAATAGCTCTCTCATAAAACTTAAAAGATCAAAGGAAGTTTAATGTTTGGCCTCGACGCATTTATGCTTGCACGGATACAGTTCGCCTTTACGGTATCCTTTCATATTATTTTCCCCGCTATCACCATAGGTTTGGCCACCTATCTCGCCGTGCTGGAAGGCTTATGGCTAAAAACACGTAATCCCGATTACCAAAAGCTCTATCACTTCTGGTCGAAAATTTTTGCGGTTAACTTTGGAATGGGTGTTGTATCTGGTCTTGTCATGGCTTATCAATTCGGCACCAACTGGAGTGGCTTCTCCGACTTCGCTGGTTCTATCACAGGCCCATTACTGACTTATGAAGTGTTAACGGCTTTCTTTCTCGAAGCCGGATTTCTTGGCGTAATGCTGTTTGGGTGGCGTCGCGTCGGCGAAAAGCTGCACTTTTTTGCAACCTCGATGGTGGCGTTAGGAACGATCATTTCGACGTTCTGGATTCTCGCCTCCAACAGTTGGATGCAAACGCCACAAGGCTATGAAATTGTCGACGGACGTGTGGTGCCAACCGACTGGTTTGCTATCGTTTTCAATCCTTCATTTCCTTATCGTTTGGCGCACATGAGCGTCGCGGCTTTCGTCAGTTCAGCACTCTTTGTAGGCGCGTCAGCCGCTTGGCATTTATTGAGAGGCAATCAATCGACTGCGGTAAAAACCATGTTTTCGATGTCGCTCGGGATCTTAGTGTTCCTTGCGCCACTCCAAGCCGTGATTGGCGATGTGCACGGGCTAAACACTCTGGAACACCAGCCCGCCAAAATCGCTGCCATCGAAGGACATTGGGATAACAGCGATGGCAAACCAACCCCATTGATATTGTTCGGCATGCCAAACATGGAACAAGAACGCACAGACTATGCCTTAGAAATTCCTGTTTTAGGAAGTTTGATCCTACGCCACAGTTTAACTGAGCCAATCCCGGCGCTGAAAGACTTCCCGAAAGAGGAACGACCGAACTCACCTATCGTCTTTTGGTCATTTCGAATCATGGTCGGGCTAGGACTTCTGATGATTTTTCAAAGCTTCTACAGCATATGGTTACGAAAAAAGAACACGCTTTATACTTCGCGTTGGTTCCTCAAGTTTTCATTGTTTATGGGGCCATCTGGTCTTATCGCAATACTCGCTGGCTGGTTTACGACAGAGGTTGGTCGGCAACCTTGGGTCGTGTATGGCGTACAAAAAACGCGTGATGCGGTTTCTGCACACGGAGACCTACAAATGAGCATCAGCCTGCTGTGTTTCCTTGTTGTATACAGCTTGGTATTTGGCTTTGGTTATTACTACATGATCCACCAAATCAAGAAAGGCCCCGATGCAATCGAACACGATGAGCACGACATGACGACCGTTTCAGGCCGCATCTAGAATTTGTCACAAAGTGAAGGTAGAAAATATGCATTTTGATTTATCCGTGATTTGGTTCGCGATCATCGTTTTTGCCACTTTGATGTACATCATCATGGACGGCTTCGATTTGGGTATTGGAATACTGATGCCCTTCATCAAGGATGAAAAACAAAAAGACGTCATGGTCAACAGTGTCGCGCCAGTTTGGGACGGCAACGAAACTTGGATTGTGCTTGGAGGCGCATCTCTATTTGGCGCTTTTCCGATGGCTTACGCGGTGATTATTGAAGCGCTAACCATCCCTTTAACGTTGATGTTGATTGCTTTGATCTTTCGTGGCGTCGCGTTTGAGTTTCGCTTTAAAGCATTGGAAAGCCACTTAAAGTTCTGGGATCGATCTTTTATGGTCGGCTCGATTTTAACCACGTTTTTCCAAGGCATCGTTGTTGGCGCGGTAATTCAAGGCTTTGCGGTGGAAAACCGCGTCTTCGTAGGTAGTCAACTCGACTGGCTCAGCCCTTTTCCCATCTTTTGTGGTTTGGGTTTAGTCGCAACGTACGCGCTGCTTGGTAGCACATGGCTCATCATGAAGACGGAAGGTGAACTGCAAAACACGATGTACCGCTTCACTAACAAAACACTACTGGCGATGATCTCCGCATTAGTCATTGTGAGCGCTTGGACTCCACTTGCTTACCCTGCCATTGCGGAAAGATGGTTTTCTCTGCCTAATTTGTTCTACTTACTGCCCGTACCTGCCATTACTGGGCTGGTATGTTTGAAGATTGCAGACTCCGTTAAAAAGCGTAAAGAGCGCAGCCCTTTCGTGATGGCATTGGTGATCGTGATTCTCGGGTTCGCTGGGCTTGGCATCAGTATCTGGCCAAATATCATTCCTCCTAGCATATCAATATGGGAAGCAGCGGCTCCTGCAAGCAGTCAGCGCTTTATGCTCGTTGGAGCAGTGATCATCATCCCGATCATTCTGGCTTACACCTTTTGGAGTTACTACGTCTTCTCCGGAAAAGTAAAAGAAGGCGAAGCGTACCATTAACGAGTTGATAAGGAGTGAGTATGAAAATCAAAAATTGGTGCCGCCAATGGGCTTGGATGGTTGGAATTTGGGTCGTTAGCGTCGCTGCATTAGGGTTAGTGTCTATGTTATTTCGCGTCATGATGACCGCTGCCGGGTTAAAATCTTAGCTCGACACGTTTAAGTCAATAAAAAATGGATGCCTCTAGACCTTGTGTAAGAGCTAGAGGCGTTTGCATTCAAGTCCGACTTTTCACGTGTGCAGACAATACGATCGTAGATTCTAAACCGCGAGCCACTTCAAAATAACCACCAGCACGAGATAGCTGACGAGCCGTCAATTTTTCTTTGCCTAGCTTTTCAAACCAATAAGGCGCCAATGAGCACTGAGCCGAACCTGTGGCAAGATCTTCTGAAATACCGATTTTAGGTGCAAAGTAACGCAGCACATAGCCACTATCAGAACTTTGAGCCGTCACGATGACAGCATGAAACTCATCAATTTTAATCAGCTCATCAAAGTTAGGTTGATAGCGAACAACATCATCTTCTGATTCGAGAACAACAACCAAATCACGCGTTGTAAAAGCATCTACGGGGTGATTGGAAAAGCCTGAAATACCCAAGGGGATGGCATGAGGCTTGGCTAGCCAACTTGGCATCACTATCCGATACATTCCATCCAGTCCAGTAACGGTAATATGGCCATACTGGCTTTTTAGAATGACCTCATTCTGATGATAGTTGGAAATGATTGCAGCGCCTGCGCCCAAACTTCCGTGTCCACATAGGTTGATCTCTCCTTCTAGGCTAAACCAGCGAATGTGGTAGTCACTGCCAGACTGAACCACAAATGATGTGACAGGTTGAGCGACCTGATGAGTGATTTGAAGTAATTCAGAATCACTCAGCCAGTGATTTAGTTCGACAACGCCACATGGATTACCTTGAGCTAACTCATCACAAAATACATCAAATATTTGCGCTTTAATCATCCATCATCCTTACTGTTTGGCGTCTTGTTGACGGGTGAGCGACTCAATACTGATACCACTGCATACCGCCTTAATCACTAAAACCAACGCACAGTAAAAATGCCATGCGTTGCGAACCCCTCTTGAACAATTTGTTCGCTTAAATTCTGTAGCACCAAGCCACACTCGCCCAAAACATAATGTTCAAAGCCCAGATCATCACACTTTGAACAGGAAGCATGTGGAAAACTAACTGTGGACATGCCCTAAGCTCTCTCAGAGAGAACAACATTTGAGGCTGAAAGTCCCAACTGGTTGCTAAACGCAGACCTCTTTTGAACCAAGGGTGATTCACCAAATATTCAGCGTAAGATGAATAAATTGTCCACAAACCCAAAAGACCAAACAGCTCAATTATTGAGATTACTTCCAAACTAAAGGGCAATAATGAAGGTCCTCCAATAAGCAAAATAGCCGCAAATATCCATTTTCTATTTATCATTACACATCCTTGTTAATGATTTAATCTAACTGCGTATATAAAAGATTCGAGAAAAGCTTGTCAGTTCCTAAGCTTTGAGGCATCAGGCCTGACAAGCATATGTATTAGCTATTTCTGATCGTCAAATTCATTAACGGTTTTTAGCCAAATAGCAAATTGGTTCAAGGATGTCTCATGACGTCTCTTAATATTTAACTCATCGCAAATAACATCTATTGGCGCTTCTGGGTTCTTCTGAATCGCAAACTTAGCAAGCCCCAAAGCCTCCTCATACGACAGCTCATTCCACTTTCGTTCATAACCGAATGCCTCTACACCCCGCCACTCAATCAAATCGACCATATTACTCGGCGAAACCCAGAGTGTTGGAGAGTACCCATCGCTCTCTTTGATACCAGCGAAAGTATCAAGTATTTTTCTCATATACTCGAGTTGCTTTTTGCTTGTACGTGTTAAGCCATGTAGGTTGGCTATTTCGAGGGTAAGTGCATGCAGTGTAATACCAGGGCGTTCGATAAGGATGTCTTTAGCAAGTTGAGTGAGCCTATCAACGTATTCAGGTTTAAAATAATTTGCGGCATCCAATGTAATCGATGAAGCGTTCTCGATTTCATCAAATTCTTTACCAGAGCTCCCCGTTTGTTCAAGACAAAAACCTGTGCCTGAGTTTAAAGTTGAAGGACCTCTCGCTAACACTACTTTTCCCTCTG